>CAXUDF010000116.1:0-11630 GCA_964249695.1 uncultured Acidobacteriaceae bacterium | reverse complement strand
GCGCAGTCCACCCTCGTGATGATGCTGCGCATCCAGGCGGAGCGCCTGGCCGGCCTGCACCTGGACCTGGACGGCTACCGCGTAGATTTTCAGCTGAATGAAGAACGTCTCGCGCGCCATCCTGCGCTATGGGTCATGCATCCGGGACCGATGATTCGCGGTCTCGAGATCGTGGACGCTGCCGCGGACGGCGCGCGCTCGCTGATCGAAGAGCAGGTGCGGCACGGCGTCGCCATCCGGATGGCGCTGGTGGCGCGCGCGCTTGCCGCGAGAGGCCCGCAATGAGCACCGTAACTGTTACAAATCAAGCGCTGCTGATCGCCGGCGGCCGGCTGATCGACCCGTCTGCCGGCATTGACGGTGTACGCGATCTGCTTTTTGCTGACGGCCGCGTTGCCGCTGTGGGCGAGCCCGGAACGCTCGCGGCAGCCGACTCGAACCGGCTCGATGCGACCGGCCTCGTCGTCGCGCCCGGGCTCATCGATATCCACGTGCACCTGCGCGAGCCCGGGCAAACCTGGAAGGAAACCATCGCAAGCGGCACCCGCGCGGCCGCGGCCGGCGGGTTCACAACGGTGTGCGCGATGCCCAACACGGTGCCCGTGATTGATACGCCGGAGTGGACGCGCTGGCTGCAGTCGCCGGAGCGCGGCGCAGCCATTTGCGTCATCCCGATCGCTGCGGCGACTGTCGGCAGCATGGGCGAGAAACTCACCAACTACGCCGCCCTGCGCGAGGCCGGCGCGGTCGGCGTTTCCGACGATGGCAAGCCGATACTGGGCGACCGCATCATGCGGGAAGCACTCGAAGCCGCGGCGCGCGCAGGGCTTTCCGTCATCCAGCATGCGGAGGACACGCGCATGACCGGCGGCTGCTCGATGAACGCAGGCGCGCTTGCCTTCCGCATGGGTCTGCGCGGCATGCCGGTCGAGGCCGAGTCGAGCCTGGTGGAGCGCGATATTGCGCTGCTGCGTGAGCTCACCGCGACGCTCTCCGAGGACCGCCTGGACCTGCGCGGAAAGGTACCTCACCTCCACGTGGCGCACCTGTCGACGCGCAAAGCTTTGGACGCCGTGCGCGCGGCACGCCAGGAGGGATTGTGCGTCACCTGCGAGGTGATGCCGCACCACTTTGTGCTGAACGAGCAGGCGGTAGCTGGCTATAACACGCTTGCCAAGATGAACCCGCCGCTGCGCGCGGAAGCGGACCGCATCGCGATGCTCGAAGGGCTGCTGGACGGCTCGGTTGACTGCATTGCGACCGACCACGCGCCGCACGCAGCCTATGAGAAAGAGCAGGAGTTTGAGCGCGCGCCCAACGGCATCACCGGTCTGGAAACCGCGCTGGGGCTGACGCTGCGGGTGCTGCACAGCGAACACGGCATGCCGCTCACGCGGGCGCTCGCCCTGCTTTCCTCGGCCCCGGCCCGGGTGCTTTCGCTTGCGGGCCGCGGCACGCTGGCGCCGGGCTCGTTTGCCGACGCCGTCATCTTTGACCCGGCGGCAGCCTGGACTTTCCGCGCAGCGCAGTCCCGCAGCAAATCAAAAAATACGCCGTTTGACGGCTGGGCAATGCAGGGCGCGGTGCGCTGGACAGTGAGCGAGGGCGCCGTCGTGTTCTCGAGTGAGAGAACGTAGCTTACGCAGCATAGGCTCTGTGCGCAGACGGCCGCAGGCTCTAGCTCTTTGGCGGCAGCTCCGTCAGGATCCGCTCCGCCAGCGTGCCCACTGAGGTCACCTGGCTCATCTCCGCCAGCTCCGCATCGCCCACCATCTCCGCAATCTCCAGCTTGAGAGATATGGCCCGCAGCAGCTGCAGCGCCTTGGTCAACTCTTTCTCGGTCAGCAGCACCATCTGCAGGTTTAGCTGGTCGCGATGGTCGGCGCGCTGCTGCGTATGGTTCTGTTTGAAGAGTACAAAGGTGCTCAGGATCACGGCTTCAATCGAAACCAGGATGCCGAGAATGGGGCAGGGGAAAGGGTCCCATGCGCGCACGCCGTACACATGGTTCGTATTGACAAGCAGCCACAGGGAAAACCAGAGCAGGTGCGCAAATACCGACACCTTGCTGCCCACAAAGGAGCCAACCGCGCCGCCCAGGTGGTCCAGCGTGCTTTTGCCCTCTTCGTGCAAGCGCTCCAGGCGCGCGACCGACCGAATGTTGCGCTCCACGGAGCCGCTTACCACTTCCTTGCGTTCCGCTGCCATACCCTTTCAGATGCTTCACAATCCCGGTCGGCTTCGGGCACAGTCTCGTCAGCTTCGGCGAGCATTCGGTCACAATAGGAATGCATGCCTGAAGCACCCTCTTCGCCGGCCGGTACCGCGGCCTTTCGCTCGCGCGACTTTCGCCTCTATCAGGCCGCGCGCTGCGCCGTGGTGATCGGGGCTGAGGCCCAGGCGCTCGCCGTCGCCTGGCAGGTCTACCAGATCACGCATCGCGCGCTCGACCTCGGCTACACGGGCCTGGCTCTCTTTCTGCCGGGACTGTTGTTCGTGCTGCCCGCCGGGCACGTGGCCGACCGCTTTGACCGCCGGCAGGTGGTGCTGGTCTGCTACTCGCTTCAGGTCGTGTGCACGGTGCTGCTGCTTGCCTTTGCCTGGGCCGGGCTCCACCATGTGCTGCCGATCTACGGTGCGCTTTTCTTGATCGGCACAGGCCGGGCGTTCAGCGGGCCGGCCTCGTCGGCGCTTATCCCGAGCCTTGTGCCCAAGGAGCACTTCGTCAACGCCGTCACCTGGGGCGCGACCATCTTCCAGATCGCCACCATCACCGGGCCGACCATCGGCGGCCTGCTCTACACCATGCAGCCGTTTGCGGGCCGATATGCACACCTGGCGGGCGGCGGCATTGTGTACCTGTTCACCCTGCTTACGCTTGCCTGGTACCTGTTGCTAATCGCCCAGCTGCGCGTCCGGCTGGGCCGCATGGAGAAGAAAGCCGTCTCCACTGAGGTGCTTCTGGCCGGCGTGCGCTACGTGCTCCGCACGCAGGTGCTGCTCGGCTCCATTTCGCTGGACCTGTTCGCGGTGCTGCTCGGCGGCGCGGTCGCGCTGCTGCCGATCTACGCTGAGAACATCCTGCACAGCGGACCGCGCGGGCTGGGGCTGCTGCGGGCCGCGCCCGGCGTGGGTGCTCTGGCTGTTTCACTGCTGCTTACCTTCCGGCCCATCCGCAGCCGCGCCGGCGTCCGCATGCTGGTGTGCGTTGCCTTGTTCGGCGCGGCCACCATTGTCTTCGGGCTGTCGCGCTCGCTCGTGCTTTCGCTAGTCGCCTTGCTGGTGACCGGCTGCGCCGACATGGTTTCCGTCGTGATCCGCTCGTCCATCCTGCAGCTGGCCACGCCGCCCGAGATGCGCGGCCGTGTGTCCGCGGTCAACTCGCTGTTTCTGGGCGCGTCCAACGAGCTGGGCGAGTTTGAAAGCGGGCTCACCGCACACTGGTTCGGCGCGGTGCGGGCCGTGGTGTACGGCGGCATCGGCTCGCTGGTGGTTACGGGCGCCTGGTCGTTGCTCTTTCCCAACCTGCGGCGTGTCGACGCGCTCAACGTCTCATCGCTGCTGCCCGCGCGTGTGGAAGAGAACGCTGAGGACACGCTCGCGTTGTAGGCCGATGTTACTTACCTTGCATGTTTGGGAAAGTAGGTTCGGGTTTGAGTTCGCATATAACTTCGATGCCTCCCGCTCTTGGAAGACAGCTCTGCACGCCGGTTGGATCAAAAGAATAGCGAATAAGCAGATGACGGTCGTCGATCCACTTCGTGCTGGCCGCGCTTATATAGTCGTCGCCATCGCCGTAATAGTCATAAGCTAGGTACCGGGTGCAGCAGCCTTCCTTGATAGTAACTCGCGTCGCGGAGGAATCGCGAAACGAACCATGGCTAAGCAGCGCCACTTTCTTACCCGTCTTCGAGGTGATGGCAGTGTGTTCCCAAGGCTCGACACCAAAGATGAAGGATCCCACAACAAGAAGAAAAAGGACGCCTCCTGAAAACGCGGCAACTATCCAACTGGTTAAACGAAGTAAATTCTTGGTCCAGCCGCTTAGTGGAGGGTTCTTATATACCAGCGAGCCTGCCAAGGCAAAGATACTTGCCAGCGCTATAACCCATTTGTAGTTTTGCACGTTGTCCATGAAGATTAAGTACTGCATACGTCTCCCTAAAATAACAATCGCTAGGGTGCAAATGCACTCCGAAATCGAAAGCACAAAGGCGAAGTTACTTTAGTCTTTCCGGGATGCTTATAAGAGTTTTTAACCCGTCGTGCGAAGCCCCGCGGAAATGCCGTTGATCGTGCCTGCGATCGCGCGGTTCAACTCGGGCGTGTCCTCGCCGGCGCGTTTGCGCCGCAGCAGGTCGACCTGGATGAGCGAAAGCGGGTCGACATACGGGTTGCGCAGCCGGATGGAGCGCGCAAGCACGCTGTTTGACTCAAGCAGCTCCGTTTGGCCGGTGACCGCGAGCACGGCCGCGAGCGACCTCTTGTACTCGGCTTCAAACGCGTCGAATAGTCGGCTCCGAATCGCTTCCTCCGGCACGAGCGACGCATACAGTGCGGCGATACCCAGGTCCACCTTGGCGAGCGCGACCTCGACATTGCGGATGAGGTCGATGAATAGCGGAAACTCCCGCATCATGGCGCGCAGACGCTCCGCGCCGCCCGGCTGCTCGCTGTAGCGGCTCAGCGCGTAGCCCACGCCAAACCACCCGGGAATCAGCATGCGGCTTTGCGTCCACCCAAACACCCACGGGATGGCGCGCAGGCTGTCAAACGAGCGCTTGCCGCCGCGCCGCGCCGGGCGCGAACCGATCTTGGCATGCTCCAGCTCCGCCATGGGCGTCGCGGTCTCGAAAAAGTAGAAGATGTCCGGGTCGTCCAGGATAGTGGCGCGGTAGAACCTGAAGGCGTCCGCCGACATGCGGTCAAACGCCTCTTCCCACTCGGGTTTGAGCTCACCCGTCTGGTGGCCGCCCGCGCGCAGGTTGGGCCGGGCCAGCGCGTCCAGCGAGGCCGCGATCATCAGCTCCAGGTTGCGCTCGGCCAGCACGGTGTCGCCGTACTTCCAGTTCAGCACCTCACCCTGCTCGGTGATGCGGATGCTGCCGTCAAACGAGTCAAGCGGCTGCGCGTAGATGGCCCGGTGCGTGGGCCCGCCGCCGCGCCCGACCGTGCCGCCACGGCCGTGGAAAAGCCGCAGCGTCAGGCCGGCCTCGTGCGCGACCTGGTGCAAAGCACGGTGCGCGCGAAAAATCTCCCACGTGCTCGTCAGCATGCCGCCGTCTTTATTCGAGTCGGAGTAGCCGAGCATGACTTCCTGAACATTGCCCCAGCTTGCCAGTAGCTTGCGGTACTCCGGGTCGCTCCACAGCTCGCGGCAGACGTCCGGAGCGTTGCGGAGGTCCTCAACCGACTCAAACAACGGCACGGGCATCAATCCCGGATCGCGCCCGACGCACGCCGGGTTTACCCCGCCGAAGCGCGCCAGCCATAGCACCGCCAGCACGTCTTCCTTGCTCCCCGCGCCGGAAACGACGTACGTGCGGATCACCTCCGGCGTCGCGCTGCGTTTCGCTTCCGCAATCGCCTGAAACGCGGCCAGCACGTCGAGGGTTTGCGGGCTGAAGCTCTCAGGCACCGTGCTGCGCCGGCCTTCGCAGCCGGCAATCTCGTCGAGCGCCTGCGCGTGGAAGCGCGCGTGCTGCCGCACGTCGAGCGTGTGCAGGTGCAGCCCGAAGGTGCGCGCCAGCAGCAGCAGCGGGTCGATCAGCGTTTCGGCCAGGCGCTCGCCGCAATTCTCTAGAAGGCTGCGGCGGATGAGCGCAAGGTCCGCGATGAAAGCCTCGGCACTCTCATACGCTGGCAGCGCGCCAAGCGCGGCTTCCAGGCTGCCTGCCTCGCCTGCCGGCAGCGCGAGCGTATTGGCGAGGCGCGCGCCGATCGCCGCGGCAAAACGGCGGTAAGTTTCAAATTCAAACTGCGCCGCGAAGCGCTCAGGAGTAGCGCTGCTGTCAAGCGGCCGTAGGTACTCGCCGAGCCTGGCCAGCAGTTCCTCGCTTGCCGGCACCTGCTGCGTGGAGGTGGTCAGGAGGCTGATGAGCTGCTGCACGCGCTCGCTGTAATGCGCGAGCAGCCGGAGGCGCGCGTCGCGGATCGCCGTTAATGTAACAGCAAAGGTGACGAAAGGATTGCCGTCCCGATCGCCGCCGATCCAGGAGCCGAATGTCAGCAGCAGCGGCAGGTCTGTGAGGCCGATCTCGACACCGTATTCGCTGCGCAGGGCGCTCGCGATCTCGGTGTACAGCGGTGCAAGCGTCGCGAAGATGGACACCTCGTAGTAGTCAAGGCCCATCTTGGTTTCGTCGGCAACGGTGGGCTGCCGGTTGCGCACCTCGTCGGTCTGCCACAGCGCCGTAATCTCGGCGGTCAGCTCAGTCTGCAGCCGTTCCAGCTCGTCATCGGCCAGGGGTATGCGGTCAAGCGACTCGAGCAGCTCGCCCATGCGCCTCCGTTTGAACAGCACCGACCGCCGCGCAATCTCGGTCGGATGCGCCGTAAACACAGGCGTGATGCGGATCTTTGCCAGCGCCGCGAGTGCTTCGTCAGCCGGAATGCCGGCCGCCCGCATGGCACGCAGGGTACCGCGAATGGACCCGCGCTGCGCGGCCGCGGCCCCGCTGATCTGGGCCGCGGTCCGGCGGCGCTTGCGGTGGTTGGTCTCGGCCAGGTTGGTCAGCTCAAAGTAGAAGGCGAAGGCGCGAGAAAGCCGGTAAAGCTCTTCAACTGGCCACTGGCTGATCGAAAGCACGGCTTTTTGCAGCCGCTCGTCCGCTGCGTGCAGCTCGCCGCTTGCCTGCTCTTCGCGCCGGCGGATTGCATTTTGCCGCAGCTCTTCTACCCGCGCAAACAGCGCCTCACCGGCCTGCTCGCGCAGCACCTCGCCCAGCAGCATGCCGAGCGAGCGTACATCGCGGCGCAGTGGGGCTTCTTTGTCCTCAGGAGCCTGGGCCAGCAGCTCCGCAAGGCGGGCGGCCCAGTTTTCCGGCTTCCATAGCGGGGCAGGCGTATCCATGCCACGATTATGACCTACCGCTGCTGCGGCTGGCGCTCGCGCGTGTTCGAGCAGTCTTTATGCGCCAGGAACGCTCCTTTTCGACTACGCCCTGTCCGCCTCCGCGCTGTGTCGCTTCGCGATGTCTTTCAGCATGCCTTCCACCCGCGCCTTCGCGGCCGTGGAGCGCTCTACTAATGCTTCGGTCTTGGTTTGATACGTCGGCATACGCGGGCGCAGTTCCGGCATAAATGGCAGCAACTTTGAGTAGATGAAGAATGGCTCGGCATTGCAATCGACAAATAAGTCGGCCGACAATGCCCCGTGCAGCACGAAGGAAATTGCCATATCCCAGTAACTGCATACCTGCCGGATATAGTTATTCTCCTGCCCCGGAGTCGCGTAGAGCGCAAATACATCTTCGGCCGACTTAGGCCAGAACTGCTGCGTGACCCACGCGCGTGCCGCGCGGAGCCCGGCTTCGGTGCGCAGCTCGTACAGCTTCAGGATTAACTGCGCTTCCGCCGTGGTGGCGAGCGAGGTGGTCGTCATTGTTGGTCTCCAGTCAGATCTCCGCGATTCTACAGAACCCGCAGGTCCGCTCTGCAGTCGCCTTCAACTTACCCCTTGCTCCTCGAGCTCCAGCATCAGTTCTTCCCACTCCGCCGCGAGCGCTGCGTTCTCCGCGCGCAGCCGGTCAAGCTCGGCCGCAAGCCGCTGCGTTTCCTCGGCGCTCGAGTAATTCGCCATCTGCCCCTCGGTGACTGCGATGGCCGTTTCGCACCTCGGTACTTCTTCCTCCACAAACCGCAGACGGTCCTGCATCTGCCGCAGCTTGATCGGGTTCACCTTCTTCGCGCGGGAAGCAACCGCTGCCGGCGATTCCGCAGCAGCGGTGCCATTTGCAGTGCCATGCTCGTTTGCGCTTACAAGCCCGTTCGACGCCGGAACAGGCGCGGCCACCGGGAGCGTGCTCTTGATGCTGGAGGCGTCGTCTGCCGGGCCGGCCAGGCCCTTGCGGTAGAGATAATCCTCGTAGTTGCCGGGGTACACGTGCACATGCCCGTCCTCTACCTCAAATACCCGCGTTGCCGCGCCGTCGATAAAGTAGCGATCGTGCGAGACAAAAATCACCGTGCCCTGGAAGTGCTTGACCGCGTCGAGCAGCACATCTTTGGCGCGCATATCCAGGTGGTTGGTCGGCTCGTCCAGTAGCAGAAAGTTCGCCGGGCTCACCAGGATTTTCGCCAGCGCATACCGGTTGCGCTCGCCGCCCGACAGCACCCCGAGCGGCTTGTACACGTCGTCGCCGGTAAACAAAAAGCACCCGAGCAGCCCGCGAAGCTCGGCGTCCGCGACCCGCGGCGCAATCGCGCTGATGTCGGCAAGCATCTTCGCCGCAGGGTCCAGAACCTTGTACTGGTCCTGCGCGAAAAACTCGGGCAGCACGTTGTGGCCCAGCCGCAGAGCGCCCGCAGACGGCGCCTCCTGACCGCTCAACATGCGCACCAGCGTTGACTTGCCCGCCCCGTTTGCCCCCACCAGCGCGATCCGGTCGCCACGCTCGATGGTGAAGTCCACCCCGCGCAGGATGGTCTTCTCGCCGTAGCTCTTGTGCAGCGCTTGCACCTCGACCACCGTGCGGCCCGAGGCCTGCGGCTGCGGGAAGGAGAAGTGGATCGCCTGCTCTTCATCAGGGATGACAATGCGCTCGATCTTGTCGAGCTCCTTGATGCGGCTCTGCACCTGCTTGGCTTTCGTGGCCTGGTAGCGGAAGCGGTTAATGAACGCTTCGAGCTCGTCGATGCGCTCGCGCTGGTTCTTGTACGCGGCTTCAAGCCGGGTGCGGCGCTCATCGCGCTGCTGCTCATACTTGGCGTAGTTGCCGTGATAGGTGTGGAGCTGCTTGTTCCATACCTCCACGATTTTTGTCGCGGTCACGTCGATGAAGTAGCGATCGTGCGAGATCAGCACAAAACCGTTCGGATAGGTGCGCAGGTACGTTTCCAGCCAGGTGCGGGTTTCCAGGTCCAGGTGGTTCGTCGGCTCGTCGAGCAGCAGCAGGTCCGGCTTCGCGAGCAGCAGCTTTGCGAGTGAAATCCGCATCTGCCAGCCGCCGGAGAACTCCTCGGTCTGCCGCGTCCAGTCTGTCTTTGAGAAACCCAGCCCGCCTAGCACCGCGCCCACCTGCGCGTCGAGCGCGTAGCCGTCGTGCGCGTGGAAGCGCGCGCTGATCGAGGAGTAGCGCTCGGCGGCCGCTGCGTACTCCGCGCCTGCCGGGTCCAGGTCCGAAAGGCTTGCGGATAACACCTCAAGCTCGCGCTCGATTGCATGCAGCTCGTCAAACACGCTCAGGCACTCGGCAAAAACGGAGCGGCCTGAAAGCGTCAGTCCATCCTGCGGCAGGTAGCCGACGCTGCTGCCGCGCACCCGCTGGAACGTCCCATAATCGAGAGTTTCCAGGCCCGCGAGCACCTTCATCAGCGTCGACTTGCCGGTGCCGTTCGCGCCCACCAGCGCAGTACGCTCGGCGTTCGTCACGAGCCAGTTCGCATGCTCAAACAGCAGTTTGTGGCCGAAACGTTTCCCGGCATCGGCGAGTTGCAGCATGCGCCCAGTTTACTAGGGCGTATCGCGAGCCGCGTCACCGGTGGCTTTCCGGATCGCCTCTTCCATCGCCGCAAGCGTTTCCGCCGGCAGCGCAGGCATAGCCCCGGACTGCCCGGCAACCCACGCCCCCCAGCGGTTGGCGGCCTCGTGCTGCACCGCGAGTGAGGCTCCCTGGAGCGCATGGACGACCAGCGCTGCGGTAAACGCATCGCCCGCGCCGACTGTATCCACAACGTTCACGGCGACCCCAGGGTGCCGCAGCGACCTGTCCCGCGTAACCAGCAGGCTGCCGTGAGCCCCAAGCGTGATCGCGACCGTCTGCACCGTTCCGTACGCATGCAAGACGGCCCGAGCGCCCGCAATCAGGGCACTCTCGCGGTCGTCTGTACCGGGCAGCGACTCCGGCGCGGGCAGACCCGCAAGCGAAAGCAGGAGCGGCATCTCCCCCTCATTCAGCTTCAGCAGCGTGGCTTTGCCGAGCGAACGCGTGACCGCCTCCGCCGTAAACCAGGGTGCGCGCAGGTTCACGTCAAAAACGCGCAGGCACTCTGGGCGAGTCGCCGCGAGAAAGCCGTGGATTGTCTCCTCGGACCGCGCGTCGCGCTGCGCAAGTGTGCCCCAGCACACCGCATCAGCGCGCCCGGCAAACGCAAGCCAGTGTGGGGTCAGCTCCAGCGCATCCCAGGCAACCGGAGCGTGGATCGTGTACTCCGGCTGGCCGTCTTCGAGCGCAACGGATACGGTTCCGGTCGCGAGTTCCAAGTCCTCCTGAAGAAAGCGAGCATCCACGCGCGACGCGGCAGGGGAGCCGTCCAGCAATGCTCGCGCGGCAGCACCGGCTTCGTCCCGGCCCACACGGCTCGCGATGATCCCATGCACGCCCAGCCGCGAGGCCATGACGGCAAAGTTAGCCGGCGCGCCGCCCAGCCTGCGGCCGCCCGGCAGCTCATCCCACAGCAGCTCGCCCAGGCCTACCACAACAAGCTCGCGCGGGGTCATGGCGCGCCGACTCCCAGCACACCCGGCGCCTCCGCGACAGGCGCGGCAAGCAGCCGTTGCAGCACCAGGTACACGCCGTTGGTCCAGCCAAAGCCGATCACGTTCTGCTTGTAGCCCGTGCTTACCCGCACGTTCGCGTCAGCGCTTACCACGTTGTACTTTTCGCGAATCGTGCCGTCCGCGGCGTACCCGGCGTCGACGGAGCGCAGAAAGCGCCGAGCCACTTCACGCGCCAGAGGGTCGGCACCGGCACGCTCCAGGCCCGCGGCGGCGAAGTACGTGGTGGGCGCCCAGCCGTACGGCAGGTCCCACTGCACACCGCTTTCGGTCGTGCTCATCGCCACGCCGCCGGGCTTGAGGAAGAGGGGCAGATTTGCCGCGACCGCGTGCGCCTGCTGTGGGCTGGCCTCACCTGCCCATACCGGGTAAAAGGTCGTGATGTACTCATACGTCGACCGCGTCGCGGTCACGTAGTTGTAGTCAAAATAGAGCCCGCGCTGCGCGTCCCACAGGTACCGGTCCATGGCCGCCCGACGCGCCCCGGCCTGCTGCTTCCATCGTGCGGCCTCCTCTGGCTTGCGGAGGCGCTCGGCCATCCATGCCAGGTCAAGCTCGTACCGGTAGAGCAGCGCGTTGAGGCAGACAGGCGCGAACTGCCCGGTTGAGCCCGCGAACGGCCCGAAACGAAATGTCGTATCAAAGCCCGACTCGCGATCGGCGCGGTCATTCTCGTAGAAGGCGCGGGATAGCCATTGGTCGCCAACGTGCGCGTCGGCACACACGCGTGAGTGCTGCCAGTCACAGCTTTCCTCTGTTTGCTTTTGCAGCGCGCGCGCGCCGGGTATGTTCTGCGGGTCGACGTTTCCGATCGGAGGATAGTTTGTTTCCGTAACAAGGTAGTCCGTTTTCGTTTTCGGGTGCGCCAGCAGCCAGCGGATCACATCCGGGTAGTAGGTGCTGGCGTCCGCCA
>CAXUDF010000115.1:4408-11645 GCA_964249695.1 uncultured Acidobacteriaceae bacterium | reverse complement strand
ACGGCACGGGCCGCAATCCGCTCGGTGAACGCCTCAACAGGCCAGGGCTGCTCCACCTCGGTTTGCTGCCCATCTTCCTGAAGAATCTGCCGGAAATAGCCGCGCCGGTGCGCCAGGGTGACGGCAACGAGCGGGATGCTCAGGTCAGCAGCGGCGCGCAGCGTATCGCCGGCCAGGACTCCAAGGCCTCCGGAATAGGTGTTCATCTCCGGCTCGATGGCGATTTCCATGGAAAAGTAAGCGACCGGCGTGTGGCTGTCATTCGTGACATGTGGGTAGAGAGGACTGCTGTCTTTGTGCATAGGGTCGCTTACGAGGCCTGGGTCGCTCCAAGGGAAGAATGTACGTAGTTTAGCAAGGCTCTGTGCCGTAGAGAACACTTGGTGCACTTTTCGCTTTGCCGACTGTCCTCTTGCAGCGATATCATCGACAGATTTTGCCATCCGCGCGAGTGACCAGTGGAACTTCTTTGCCTGCCCCTCCAGCGAGCTGTTGCGGGCAAGAGAACAGTGGCCGGAGGCACAAAGCTGAACCGAGCGCGCCGGGCCGAATGGCGCGCTTGAACAAGGTGGAAGGGACACGGACAGCGATGAACGCGGCTTTCCGGCGGGAAAGCAACACCGATCAGCTATGCACCACCTCGCATCCGTGGAAAATGCTTTAGACTTCGGCGCATGCGCTTCCTTCGCTTTTTCCGCTTCATTCCGCTTCTCGCCTTCGCTCTGCCGCTTGCTCAGCCGGCGCACGCCCAGGACTGGGCAAAAGCAAAGCTTGCAAGCTCACCGCGTCATCACGAGTACGTGGCGGTTAAAAGCGGCTCACGCACGGTACAGGTGTTTGTGGACTACCCGGAGGTTTCGGGCAAGGCCCCTGTCGTGCTCCTGATCCACGAGATCTTCGGCCTTTCAGATTGGGCCAAGGAGATGGCCGATGAACTGGCTGCGCAGGGCTTTATCGTCGTGGAGCCGGACCTGCTGAGCGGTATGGGCCCCGGCGGCGGCGGCTCGGCGAGCTTTGCGGGGCAGGACGCGACGGTGAAAGCAGTCTCAACGCTGGACCCGGCGCAGGTGACTGCCGACCTGAACGCAGCGGCGGATTACGGCAGGAAGCTGCCTGCGGCCAATGGCAAGCTCGCCGTGGCCGGCTTCTGCTGGGGCGGCGGCAAAAGCTTTCAGTTTGCAACGGAGCGGACCGACCTGAGCGCGGCCTTTGTCTTCTACGGGCCGCCTCCGCCGGACGCATCGCTCCCTTCAATCAAGGCTCCCGTGTACGGCTTTTACGCCGGCAATGATGCGCGCATCTCCGCCACGGTGCCGGCGACGACAACCGCCATGAAGGCTGACGGGAAAACCTATCAGCCGGTGGTGTACGACGGCGCGGGCCACGGATTTATGCGGGCCGGTGAAGCCCCGGATGCAAGCCCGGAAAACAAGAAAGCGCGGGATGAAGCCTTTGCGCGCCTCTTATCACTTCTCCAAAGCTCAAAATAGTCCGCGGAGTAAAAGAAATGAGATAGCCACTGGAGAAATCTTGGAAAAGGCCGATGAAGCAGGCAAGCGAATGGTGGATTGCAGGAAGGTGACAACGGCAGGCCGCTTTCGCGAAGCTCAATGGAGCTCTTCATGCCTGGTGCGGACTGTATATTGCGGTTGCTGGACGGGTGCCGTACTCGGCTCACCGAAAAATCACTGGTCGCCGCAGCATTGCCGCTGTTCCTCGTACTTACTTCTCTTGCCCAACCGTGTTTTGCGGCACAGTCCGGGGTCGGCCTCGCCTCTCAGCAGTACACCGCCCAGCAGCAGGTAAGCCCGGCGAAGCCCCTGATGAAGGTTTGGCAGGTTCACCGGCTCACTGCCGATCAAGCGGCACAGAGCCTGCCGGTGAGGATTCGCGGCGTCGTCACGATCGCATCCGCCTGGAAGAACGCCTTCTTTGTCCAGGACGCCACTGGCGGCATCGCGGTGGAGCGGCTAGACCGCACGCCCCTGCAGGTCGGCGAGGAAGTAGAAGTGGTCGGGATCAGCCAGGCAGGCGGGTTTGCCCCGATCATCCACGCGCAGCGCATTACTGTGCTTGGACAGACGAACATGCCGCCGGCTCACCTTTACCGGTATACCGACCTCATGGACGGCCTCATGGACTCGAACTGGGTCGAAGTCCAGGGTGTTGTGCAGTCGGCTCAAAGCCAGAATTACTGGTCGCGCCAGATTCTTGAGCTGAAGGTGGAGATTGCCGGTGGATTAATCTCGGTGCCGCTCCTGGACTACAAGCCCGGGGATGAAGCCGGACTGGTGGATGCGGAAGTGCATCTCCACGGCGTTTGCGGCTCGATTTTTAACGACAAGCGCCAGCTTACCGGTATCCGTATTTTCGTGAATGCACGTAAGCAGATCGACATCGTGAGAGCACCGTCAGTTGATCCTTATGCCGCGCCATTACGCCCGCTCAACAGCGTCATGCAGTTTAAGCCGGGTGTTCTGGAAAACCATCGTATCCGGATCGCCGGAACAGTAACCTATCAGGATCCCGGGCACGCCATCTACGTGCAGGAAGGCGCGGATGGCTTGCTGCTGAAAACCGAGCAGACCACACCCGTACCGCTCGGCAGCAGGATTGAAGCTATCGGCTTCCCCAGTCTCGGCGGATATGCGCCCATGCTGCGGAACGCTCTATTCCGGGTGGTGGCACCGGGTAAGCCTCTCGAGCCGATCGCGATTGTAGCCGCAGATTTCCTTGAGCCGCAGGAGAAGCAGGCTATAGACCCGGAAAAGCTTGCCGATGCGCCCTACAACTCGCGCCTGGTAGAGGTCCAGGGCTACTTGACCCAATCCTCATCCACGCTGAACGAACAGAAATGGCTGCTCAGCGACGGCAAAAACTCTTTTGCTGTCATCCGGAAAGGCATTCCGGAAGAGACAGAGACCCCAGCGCTCGAAAATGGAAGCTTCGTTTCAGCGACCGGTGTCTTTCTTGTCCAGGTCGATGAGAATAACCAGCCGCAAACCTTTTACATCCTGCTCCGGAAGACGGGAGATCTCCGAGTACTGAAGCGGGCATCCTGGTGGACGACTGGGCACACGATTGGTGTGCTGCTGCTTGTACTGGTTATCACGCTGGGTATTACCCTGTGGGTGCTGCTGCTCAAAAAGCAGGTGCGGCGGCAAACGTCGATGCTGCGCGAGAGCGAGGACCGCTTCCGCAAGCAGGCCCAGCAGGACGCTCTGACCGGTCTCGCGAGTCGGTCCTTCCTGCATGAGCAGTTGCAGGCGGCCATCTGCAAGGCGGCGACTCAGGGAGAGCGCTTCGGCGTGCTTATGATCGACCTGGATCACTTCAAACAGGTCAACGACACGCTTGGCCATCATGCCGGGGACGAATTACTCAAGACCGTCGCGGACCGCATTCGGCGGTCCGTGAGAAAAAGCGACGTGGTCGCCAGGATGGGAGGAGATGAGTTCGTCGTCCTGCTGTCTGACATCTATGACTCGCTGGAAGCAGAGCTGATCGGCGCGAAGGTGGTGGCAAACGTGTCTGCACCGGTGGACCTGATCAGCCGGCACATGCTCGTGTCGGCCAGCGTGGGGGTGTGCACCTATCCCGAAGGCGGCCGGGACCCGGACGCTCTGCTTCAAAATGTAGACACGGCTATGTACAACGCCAAGGCTGCCGGACGAAACAGCTTCGCGGTATATGCGGCTTCGCTGCAGGACGGCAAGACTTCAGCGCATCCGGTAATCCCGATTTCGCGAGGAAAGCTGTTTGGGTGAGCGGCGGTCGCTCGCAGCCTGACGCTGCTCTGCGAGCCGGGCACTGCGTCAGACTGACCACGATAAGGTGTAGTAAATCCCCGGCAAAGTCCGGCAAGACGAGCGATGCCGCGCCTGCGCTAGAGCACCTGCCGCGCACCGTCGGAGGCGTGGCAGCGAAATACATCCGGCTGGATGCCGGTTTGCTCCCGGTAGCTGTTCGCAACCGCTGCCTGGAACGCCTCCGCGTGCTGCTCTTCCACCAGATTGACAGTGCATCCGCCAAAGCCGCCGCCGGTGAGCCGCGCGCCGATGAGACCGGGCTGGCGGTTGGCAAGCTCGACCATCAGGTCCGCTTCCGGGCAGCTTGCTTCAAAATCGTCCCGGTAGCTGGCATGCGCCTCCGCCATTAATCTGCCCAAGGTTGCGAGATCGCCGTTTTCCAGTGCTGCGGCGGCGGCCTGCGCGCGCGCACTGTCCGTGATAATGTGGCGCGCGCGTTTCAGCACATTCGGCGGCATCTCGCCGCTCCGCCGCAACAATTCCTCAAGCGGCACGTCGCGTAGCAGCTCGATGGCAGGCCGGTGACGACGCAGGATGGCGGTCGCTTCCTCCACCTCCGCGCGCCGCGTGTTGTACTCGCCGCCCGCGTGCGAGTGCTTGACCATGGTGTTGCAGATGATGAGCTCGATGCTCGGCGGAATGGGCGCAAGCGTGTAGGCAAGCGAACGGCAGTCCAGCAGCAGCGCGTGGTCGCGCTCGCCGCAGCAGGCCACAAACTGGTCCATGATGCCGCAGTTCGCGCCGACATAGGTGTTCTCGGCTCGCTGCGCCAGCAGAGCCATGGTCGGCCGCGGCAGTTCGCGGCCGGCAACGGCGAGCAGGGCGAGCAGGGCCGCCAGCTCGATCGAAGCAGACGAGCTCAGGCCCGCGCCAAGCGGCACGTCGCCGAACAGCGACATCGAAAAGCCGCCGACCTCGATCCCTTCGGCGCGCAAAACGCTCAACACGCCGAATGGGTAGTCGCTCCAGTGATGTTTGCCCTTCTCGGGCAGGGTTGCGAGCGTGTACTCCGCTTTTTCGTCGAAGTTGACCGAGTAGATCGAGAGCACCCCATCATCGCGGCGGGATACTGCTGCGACCGTTGCAAAATCGATCGCGGCCGGCATGACGAAACCGCCGGCGTAGTCTGTGTGCTCGCCAATTAGATTGACGCGGCCTGGCGCCGTGTACACGCCGAGGGGCGGCTCGGCAAAGATGCGTTGATGCGTGTCCGCGAGGTCGTTTGCGGCGTTCCCTGTATCCACGACACTTACCTTCCCGTCCACGCGATTGGCGTTGCATTCGGCCCACCAAATCGCTTGCCATGGTAGAGCTTTGGCTCGCTCAAGCATAGTCCACCATCGCCGGAAATAGATCGCGGGTGCCGGACTGATGCCGTAGCCGGCTTCTCTCGCGGGAAGATCGAGCCCGTTTGCACGCTGTTAGCAAGCCGGGCTCGCGAGAGTGTGAGCTTACCCGCGCGGCACCGCCTCCAGGGCATCGCACGCCGCGCGCAGACCATCCTCGCCGGCCATGCGCTCCCGCGCCGCAGCGGCTCGTTCACTGTAGATCGGCTCACTGAGCAGGCGTTGGAGCGACCGCGCCGCGCGTGACGCTGTATAGCGCTCCCTGGGCAGAACCCGCGCCACACCCAGCCGCTGCATTCTCAGGGCGTTGTCGGGCTGGTCATGGCTGAAGGGCATGACCAGCATCGGTCTACCGGCGCGCAGCGCCTGCGCCGTGGTACCGACGCCGCCCTGGTGCACAATGGCAGCCGCGCGCGGGAACAGCAGTGAAAAAGGCGCATAGCTCGCGTGGCACAGGTCTGGAGTGTCACCGTACCTGTCAGCATTTGTGGCCGGCGACGTTCCGGCGTGCTTGCCGGTCAGCAGGACGGCGCGCCGCCCAAGCCGGCGCGCTGCCTCGGTGCTCTGCGCCCAGAAATCACCCGGATCCATGACGGCCGCCGAGCCCAGCGTAAATACCAGCGGCGGCGGCCCTGCGTCGAGAAAGGCGGCAAGCTCCCGGGGCAGGGTCGGGTGTTCGGCGTCGCGGTCATAAAAGATAAAGCCGGGTTGGCGCGTGTTTGCGGGCCAGTCAGGCTGCGGCTTGCCCAGCAGGGGTGAAAACAGCGCCAGCACCAGCGCCGGCGCGTGTTTCGCGTCGAACAGCGGGCTCAGGCCGCGCGAGAGACCGAGCTCGCGGCGCAAATCGTAGACCGGCGCACACCAGCTGCGGGTGACCGCGCGGGCAAATGGGCGCAAAAGGTGCCCCGCACCCGGCGCAGCAGCGAGCAGGCGCGAAAGCCTGGGGTACGGCGGCAGTACGGGCGGGTCCCATGCAGAAAAAAACGAAAACGGCGCAAGCACGTACGACGCCCAGGCGATGCCTGTGCGCTCGGCCACCAGCGGGCCCGCGTAGGCCAGCTCGCCGGTCACCAGCAGGTCGGCGCCGCCGTCAGCCTCGACCGCTGCCAGCAGGTCTTCGTAGCTTTGCCGCAGGGCCGGGAACAGGAACTCCCGCAGGCCGCGCTCGGTGCCGCGCTTCCGGTCGTAGATCATGGCGATCATGGCCGCGTCGTCGGCTTTCTGCTCCGGGCGCACCGGGGCGAAGCCAAGCCCGCCGCCCCGTGCCTGGGGTCGAAACATCTCCGGCGCAGCCAGAACGACCGAGTGGCCGCGCCGCGTGAGCTCGCCGCCAAGCGCGACCAGCGGGTTCACATCGCCAAAGGTGCCGAAGGTCGCGAAAACGATTCGCATCGGGCTAGGTACTTCTCAAAAAGTCCGCTCAAACGCGTGAAAGCGGCGCTCCAGCTCCCACTGTTGTGCGGCCCGCTCGCTCCCTGCGATCAGCGTGGCGCAGGCGCCGGCCGGAGCGTCGTTGCCCAGCTGCCCGCGGCATGCCGGGACCGGCGTGCGCAGGGTCTCGGGCGTAGCTGCGGCCCATACGCCCGCCCCGGGCAAAAAGCTGTGCTCGAGCGAGGCGCGCGCCATTCTTTTCAGGTCCAGGTAGCCGAGGCGGTAGGTCGTCGCGGCGCGTACGTATTCATGCGTCAGGTCGATGCGCGAGACGCCTTCATCATCGGTCGAGAGCGCGACCGGTACGCCGGCGCGCAGGTAGTCCGGCAGCGGATGAGGGATGCCGCTCACACCCAGAATGACGTCGTT
This sequence comes from uncultured Acidobacteriaceae bacterium, assembly GCA_964249695.1. GTDB lineage: Bacteria > Acidobacteriota > Terriglobia > Terriglobales > Acidobacteriaceae > EB88. Next base: position 4,690 of record CAXUDF010000115.1, on the reverse strand, counting down.
GCTGGTCAGGTTGATCTCGACCAGAGTGTGCCGCGCGGCCATCTCGGCGAGGAGGGCAGCAGGGGCGTCTTCGTACATCACGTCCACACCATGCCCGATGCGCTCGGCGTGGCCTTGCTCCACGGCCGACCGCACGTGAAACGCAAGGCCGAAGGGCGGCACGAGGCCGGGCGCGAGCTCGCCCGCATGGAGCGCGATGTGCACCGTCGGGTACAGCGGCTTGAGCGCGTCGAGCATGCTCATCTGCAGTGCGTAGTCGCGCATGGAAAGGTAGCCGTCCTC
>CAXUDF010000115.1:0-4308 GCA_964249695.1 uncultured Acidobacteriaceae bacterium | reverse complement strand
GCAAGCAGTGCATCGCGGTAGCGGGGAAAGTCAGGGTTGTAGCCCAGCTTTTCGGCCAGCGCTTCCACGGCCTTCAGGTCGGGCGTGTCCATCACTTCGAGGTATTGCTCGTTTTGCCGCGCGGCGCGGGTCGCCACCTCGTCAAGCCAGTCGCCGGTGTGCTGCTTGCCCAGGCCGCCGAACCGGGCAAAGGTCGCAAAAAACTGGTCATGGCCGGTGATGCCCTCGGAAGGCACAAAGCCGCGCATGGAAAAGCTGTCAATCAGCGCGTCGCGCAGGTGATTGTCGCCTTCCAGCGCAGCTTCGCCCGAAACCTCGCCCGGTTTGCAGGCGCCGGGGCTCGCCGATCGATCAAAGGCGAGCGCTGAAGGGTCCACGCAGGTGCCATCGTGAGCGGCTTCGTCCAGAAAAGTTTCCGCGTAGATGGCCCCGGACAGGTGCATGTGCAGGTCAGCGCCCTTGGGCATCGCGATGAGAAAGGCGTGGAGAGCGAGCGGCCCCTGCGCGGCAGCGCGGTCCATGGCCTGCGCTGCGCGCGCCTCGGCATCACCCGCGGGGTGAGACGCAGCCTGCGCGGCCGACAGGAAAAAGATGGAACCACTCAGCAAGGCAAGTGCGCGTAGCATCTTCATGGCGGCGGGAGCGGGCATGATTGCAGCAAGTGTATGGCATGGGCCGACGGGGCGGGTCGGTGTGGGCGAAGTGTTGCGGCCGAGCAGGTCGCGATGTCCTTTGTTTGGGGGGGCTGCGGCAGTCTTCCCCGCGCTTGTGTTCGCGGCTGTCTCTTTCGCGCTGCTCTGCAGTGAGCAGGCCCATGCGCAGGCCGGGAGCTGGCTCCAGCCGGTAGCCGCCTTCCCGCTCGCTACACCCGAGAGCGTGGGCGGCCTCAGGATCGACCAGCGAAGCTCGGCACTGCAGCCGTTTACCGTTGCGGGCGAGTGCGGGGCGATTGTCGGCTCAGGCGACGGCAGCCTGGAGGCGTGGGCGTGGCCGATCAAGCTGTTGAGCCACCTGCGCATGACGGCGCAGCTCAAGGACTACACCGTGCCGATTGACGTGAACGACCAGTCGGCCGAGATCACGGTGCAGCCAGACCACACCACCATTACCTTTGCCCACGCGGCATTTACGGTGCGCGAGATCCTGTTTGCTGCGCCGTGCGACAAGGCCGGCGGTGCGGGTGTGGTGGCGATGTTTCAGATCTCCTCGACGCGGCCGCTCACGCTTACGCTCGCGTTTACCCCGGAGCTGAAGCGCATGTGGCCGGCGGCGAACTACAACGCGCCCTCGCCGGAGTGGGTGCCGCTCGGGCCGGAACAGGGGGCGGGGGGCTACTACATTCTCCATACAGACGCGAACGACCTGGCCGGCGCGGTTGCCATGCCGGGCACTGCGCCGGGCATTCTGCCGCCCTACCAGGAGCGGCCGAAAAACTACCCACTGCAGCTGCTGCTTAGCTACGACCCGGTACGCGGTGGCGACCGGTATTTTCCTTTGCTGATGGCCGCCGGCACCTCGGAGGCGTCTGCGACGAAAGCCGCTCTGACCGCGCAACTCGCGGCGGAAAGCAAGGCCGTGCCGCAGATGTACGCCACGACCGCGAGCTACTACCAGCACTTTTTTGACACGCGCCTGACAGCGGAAACACCGGACCCGCGCATCGACCAGGCGCTGCGATGGGCCGAGGTATCGATCGACCAGCTGCGGGTGCGGCACAGCAGTGAGCAGTACGGTGAGGAGACCGGGCTGGTGGCGGGGCTGTACAGCTCGGGCGACTCAAACCGCCCGGGATTCGGCTGGTTTTTCGGGCGTGACTCGCTGTACACGCTCTACGCGGTGGATAGCTATGGCGACTGGGCGTTGACGCGCGAGGAACTCGACTTTTTGCTGCGCCGCCAGCGCGCCGACGGCAAGATCATGCACGAGTATTCGCAGACGGCGGAGCTGGTGGACTGGCCGCACCTGCCGTATGAGTACGCCGCGGCCGATGCGACCCCGCTGCTGCTGATGGCGATGGCGGACTACGCCGTGCGTTCCGGCGATGCGGCGTATGTGCAGGGGCACTGGGCGCAGATCCAGAAGGCCTGGCAGTTCGAGAGTACGCATGACTCGGATGGCGACGGCATTTACGACAATGCGCAGGGTACGGGCTGGGTGGAAAGCTGGCCGCCGATGATGCCGCACCAGGAGGTATACCTGGCGTCGCTCGACGTGGAGGCCAGCAAGGCGTACGCGCGTTTGGCGGCGCTCGCGGGCAAGCCGGATGACGGCGCGGCGGCACGAGCGGTAAAGGTGGCGGCAACGCTCGAGCAGGAGTATCGACCGTCTGGCGGCGAGCGCGGCGGGATGTATGCCTTCAGCTACAACGGGTCTTCGCCTGGCACGACCGGAGGAACACCCGCGCTCGATACGACCGCGACGATCTACCCGGCAATTGCCTGGTGGGATGGGAGCTATGCGCTAGGCGCAGAACCGAACGCAACCGACGGGATGTTTCGGCGCTGGGCGTCGCACGAGTTCTCGACTGACTGGGGTACGCGCGATGTGGGCGAGCACGAGCGCGTGTACGACCCGATGAGCTACCACCAGGGCACGGTGTGGCCGCTGTTTACCGGGTGGGCCTCGGTCGCCGAGTACCGCACCGGGCGCCCGCTGGCCGGCTATGCGCACCTGATGCAGAATGTGGATCTGACCTGGGCGCAGGACCTGGGGGCGGTGACAGAGCTGCTGTCAGGCCAGTACTTTGAGCCGCTGGGCCGCTCGACCACGCACCAGCTCTGGTCGTCGGCAATGGTTCTGTCGCCGGCGCTGCGCGGGCTGTTCGGGGTAAGCTACGACGCCGCGGCAGACACACTGACGGTTGCGCCGCAACTGCCGGCCGCCTGGCCGGCGGCGACGCTGCGGCATGTACCGGTCGGCGGGGAGCGCCGGGTGACGCTGCGCTTTGTGCGCGAAGGCTCCGCAATGACGGTGCAAATGGAGCCTGAGGGGGCGGCATCCATGCCGAAACTGGCAGGCCCGGCCGGCTCGTCGCACGCGGGAAGTACTCTGCGGGTGCCGCTGCCGGGGGTGGAACTCGGGATTCCGGACGAACTGCCGCTGCCCGGTGCCCAAACGACGCAGCTCAAAGTGCTGGAACAGCACGCGGATGCAAGGAGCGCGACCTGGGTGCTGGAAGCGGCGGCCGGGGCCGTGTACACGCTGCCGATCCGTCTGAATGGCGTGCGCTCGGTGCGAGTGGAGGGTGGAACCTTGGGCGCTGCGCCCCCGAGTGAGAGTGCGCGACCGCTTGCCGGAAATGCCCTGCTGGGTATGGTGAGACGCGAGGAAGCCGCGCCGGGCAAGGCATCTGGACGAGCCGGTGCGCCGCAACAAGGGCTACCGCCGCCGGATTTGCAGTCACTGGACGTGCACTTCCCAGCCGGCGAGGGGTACCGGCAGCAGACCGTTACGGTGCGCTGGTGAGACGACGCGGTCAGCCGACCTGGCAGCCCCTGCAGGCGGCAGACTCGGAGGAAGCCGAGCTCCCCGGAGCGGAATCCGGAATTGGCTTCGTGAAGGTCGGCTTTGTTCATGCATGAGTTTTGAGCACAGATCGCAGTGAGGCAGAACCCGTCGCTGCGGCATACAGGGATCCTTGGAGGAAACGAATGCTTTGGTTTGCGCTGCTGGTTGCGCTTGCGGCGGGTGCGGCCAACCCGTTCCAGTCCGGTGCCAACGCCGAGCTGAACAAGCAGCTTGGCGAGCCCTTGCTGGCCGGCGTGTGGGTCTACCTGAGTGGTCTGCTGGGTGTGATTCTCCTGGCTTTGGTATGGCGGCAGTTTGGGGGCGCGGCGCTGCGGGCCGCCGGCGCAGGGGCAGCGCATGTGCCCTGGTGGGCATGGCTGGGCGGCGTCATCAGCATCGCCTCGACCCTGGCGGGCACCCTGTTTGCGCAGCGGCTCGGCTCCGGTCTGTTTACGGGGCTAAGCCTGACGGCGTCGCTGGTGACCTCGGTCCTGCTTGATCAGTTTGGGGTCTTCGGTTTCCGGCAGCACTCCGCTTCGCCGGCCCGGCTTGCGGGGTGCGCGCTTCTGGTTGCGGGGGTATGGCTGGTTGCCCGTTTTTGATTGCAATGCGCTGCTTTTCGCACCTGCCGAGACGTAGTTGCCGCCGAATTTGCTTTGCTATACTACGAAAGTTGTTCGCGTCACGGCATGTTGACGCGTTCGTCCTCCCTGCTTCTCCGCGCGGGGCGGACACTCTTGGGATCCCCAAGGCCAGATAGCTCAGTGGTAGAGCGCGGCCCTGAAAAGGCCGGCGTCGGCG
>CAXUDF010000114.1:0-11670 GCA_964249695.1 uncultured Acidobacteriaceae bacterium | reverse complement strand
AGGAAGCCGGCCGCGCCGAAAAGCGGACGAAGTTCGGCGGTTTCAAATACGTGTATCCGAAAGATCCCATGGCCGAGATGCGGAGTTTCTTTCAAGCCGAGATCGCGCGAGTCCTGCCGGCCGCCCGACTACTGTATTGGACGTAAGGCAGCGTCTCGACCGTGCAGCAGGCCGGCGGATGGTTGAGCGGGTCTCTGCGCTGCCACCACTCTGAGACCATCGTTAAACGGCCGCGCTCGGCACTTTGCGGCATATCGTCTCTTAATGACTGCCCGGTCGCTTGCGGCTGTGCGCGATAAATCCTGCCGGTAGAGAAGCAGTTCGTTTGCATCAGCCGGACAGGACAGGCCTAAGTGAGAGGGGTTAGAGCTTCGTAAGGCTTTACCTTCTACCGAGCTGGTCGAGCTCCCGAGCTGGTTGAAGCTCGATGCGGTAATTGTCAGGTGGATAGAACAGGGCGGGGTCAGGATCCTTCAGCTGAACCTTTGACAGTCCGGTGTACCCGTCATCTTCGGCACCCGTACCCATACGAACGACCTCTCGAAGCTCAGGGGAGTACCAGGTTTCCGTTGACCATTCTTTCGTCTCACCATGCACGTCAATAGTGGTATTCGTCACACGCAGACGCTTGATGGTGAGACCGTCTATTTGTATCGGCGCGAGGTGGTCCGCTTTTGTTGTGGTGTCTCCATTGCGAGTGACTCCTTCGGGAATGGCCTTCAGAACAGCGTCAAAGATGTTGTCTTCCTTGTACAGCAGCGTCTGTGCGCGGCACGTTACCATTGCCACTCGCCTATTGAGCGGCATCTCCACCTCAGTCATCGCCTGCGTCCAGTGAAAGTCACAATGTGAAACAGGATCGGAAACAAGAACACTCTTCGTCTTTACCCACTGTCCTTCTGCCCCATACCCCCCGTCTTCGTCTTCACTCCGTGTGCGTCCGAAGCGGTCACGCGCTCTGAAGCCCATGGATTGCTGTCCTGAGATCTCGCCAGTCGAAGGCATGATCGGCCCCGTCAAGGCTGTAAACGGATGACCTTCTACAGGCGCAAATACCACCTGCCTCCCGTCATCCACAGGCGGGTACCACTTCGCTGGGAAGCGATCAGAGGGCGGAGGCGCGAGGTGCACCTTCTCAGGCGTGTCTGGAATGTTCAGTTGCTGAGAATGTGCTGAAAAGCTCAAGATCAAGAGCAGCATAGAAACAGGCACGCTCATAACGTTCAAGCTCATAGCGCATCCTATCGCAGGCTTTACTAAGTTGCGTTAACTATTCGGCTGAGGGATGAGTCTTACTCAACGCACATAGCGGAAGCCAAGCTACTCCAGCCTAGAACGGATCCTCCATAAGAGATCAGGGAGGGCAATTTCATTTCTTTCGCAGCCATCTCGTTTGACTCGATACAAAAGTGATGACTTGCAAATGTGCACCACTCCGGGAGGCAAGCGTTTCCTGAAAGCCGCACCGCATCTCAGGTTTTATGAGCAAGGACCCAGTCGCAAACTTGGCTGAACAGCAGACCTGGACCGCGCCGTTCGAACAGCCGGCGCAGGATGCCATCAAGAACGCCTTCCACATCTTCGGTGACTCGGCGCACACCGTCAGAAACGCGCTGCATGGCACATGGCTGCACGAGCCGCTGCACTCGGTGCTGACCCAGGTTCCTGTCGGTTCCTGGACCGCTGCCATGGCGTTCGACACGGCAGCGGCTCTCGGCGCGAGCAAGGACTTCAACACAGCGGCCGATGCCGCCATCGGTTTTGGCTTGCTGGGTGCCATGGGCTCGGCCGTGACGGGGCTCAACGACTGGGCCGACACCAAGGGGGCGCCTCGTCGGATCGGGGCCGTGCACGCGGTTCTCAACATCGTGACCACCGGTTTGTTCGGAGCGTCGTGGATCCTGCGCCGCAAGCCGGGCTCCCGCTCCACAGCGAGGGTGCTGGCCGCTGCCGGCTACCTGGGCGTTGCCGTCTCCTCGCACCTTGGCCACAATCTGGTCTACGAGCACGGAGTGGGCGTGCAGGACACGCAACCGCTGGAATAGCTCTCCGATGAAGCGAAAACAGCAATCCTGAGCAGGCGGCGACCTGCAATCAGATACCGCGAGCCGTTGGCAGGCGGACGCTCACCAGCGTACCCCGGCCGGGTTCGCTTGCAAGCGAAATCGAGCCGCCGGCCTTGTCGCAGATCGCTTTACAGATCGCGAGCCCAAGCCCCGTACCGCCGCCCCGTCTATCCCGCGCGTCATCGACGCGAAAGAATGCCTCAAAGACGTGCGGGATCATTTCCAGTGGCACGCCGCGGCCTCCATCGCGAATATCCATGCGTACCAGCAATCCCTCGAGGAAGAACGTGACTTGCACCACCGTGTCCTGCGGGCTATGCTCCAGCGCGTTTTGCAGAATGTTGGTGCACAGCAGGTCGCAGTCCTTTGCTGAAACAGCAACGGGCCGGCAGGCGGCGGGCTCGAGCTCAAGACGCACCCCACGAAGCTCAGCCATGGGCGTCAAAGCGCGGACCGCCCTCCGTGCCTGCTCCGGTAGATCCGCAGCCGGGCCCGGATGCACTTCGGCGCGGGCGCCCGTGTGTTCCACGCGCGCCAGGGTCAGCATCTCCTGCACGGTGCCTTCCAGGCGTTCGCAATCCTCGAGCGCGACGGTCAACCCTGACCGGTAGTGCTCCTCCGAGCGCGGCCGCATGGTCAGCAGCTGCAGCGAGGATTTGATGATGGCGACGTCGGTCTTCAGCTCGTGCGCCGCGTCGCTGGTAAAGCGGCGCTGCTGCTCAGCCGACTGCTGCAGGCGCGCGACACTGCTGTGGATTGCCGCGGTGAGCGGCGCAAGCTCGCGCGTAAACCACGCCCGGTGCGGAGGAGCAAAGCTCCACGAAGCCGCGGATACACGGTCGGCTGCTGAGGCAAGCTCCCCGAGCGGCGCCAGCGCCCGGCGGAGAAACAAAGCCAGAAAAGAGGCGGTGAGCAGTAGAACGAGTCCGAAGGTGACCGCGTCAAAGCGCAGATCGTCCCATGCGGCTTGCCGCAGCTCGCGGGTAGGCGCTCCGTACCACACCACGATCGCGTGCGGCTTGCCTCCGCTTCCCTCGTCAGGGTCGACCACGCGCACCCCGTGCACGGCGACAAAGCGATACTGCTCGCCTTCGGGGAGTCTTTCCGGGAGCCGCACGTCGTAGGCCCCGTTCCTAGGGGTGCTGCTCCGTAGCTTTTCGTCGAGCACGGCAGGGGGTGCAGGCCATCCGGGCGAGCGCCCCAGAACGCGCCCGTTCTCTTCCGCCACTGAAAAAAGCTCGCCCTTTGAAGCCCGAATCGCGGTGCGATCGAGCATGACGTTGTCGTCCGGGTCGTCGGCGTCCTGAACCGCGCCCAGCAAGGCTGCCGCCCGCCCCTGCAGCATGACCTCAAACGCACGCGCGCGCGTGTGCTGCTCATACGCAGCGCTCACCGTCGTCAACACACACGCTGCGGCAAGCTCGATCAGCAGAACAGCCACAATCGCCTGCCGCAGGATGGAGTATCGCGGGGCTCCCCGGGGCGGGCCAGCAGCAAACCCGGAAGCAGGACCGGCGGCAGACTGAGCGGCAGACTGAGCGGCAGACTGGTCAGCAGAGATGGGGGCAGGCCGCGCCGCGGTCCCGCTCATCCGCGTCCCTCGACCGGGACGCTCAGGCGATAGCCGCGGTTCCGCAGCGTTTCTATCAGCGGGTGCGCGCTGCCTCGGTCAAGCTTGCGCCGCAGGTTCGACATATGCGCCTCGATCACGTTCGAGTGGTGCTGCCAGTTAAAGTCGTACAGGTGCTCCAGCAGCTCCTGCTTGGATACAACGGCCCGCGGGCGGTGCGCCAGGTACTCAAGAATGCGGTACTCGGTGGGCGACACGTCGACCAGGCGGCCATCGCGAAGAACCGTCTGCTCCAGGGTATTGACTTCCACGTCGCCGATGCGGAGCAGAGGGTGCGCGGTGCCTTTGCCGCGGCGGATCAGGGCTTTTGCCCGCGCCAGCAGCTCGCCCAGGTCAAACGGCTTGCTGAGGTAGTCGTCGGCTCCCGCATTGAGCAGCTCGATCACCGACTCGGCGCCTTCGCGCGCGGTCAGGATCAGCACCGGCGTGCCGTCGCCCCCGGAGCGCATTTTGCGCAGCGTCGTGAGCCCGCTCTGCCCGGGCAGCATCAGGTCCAGGATCACCAGGTCGTAGCAGCACTGCGCGGCCAGGTGCTCGCCTTCCACGCCGTTGTCGGCGTGGTCCACAGCCATGCCGGCGCTTTCCCGCAAAGCCGCTGCCAGGTTCTCTGCCAGCCGAATTTCGTCCTCCACAATAAGAACGCGCATGCCCACTCCTCCGCGCGACGCCCCTCCGGCAAGCCTGCAGCCGGCAGGGACTCTTCCCGGCCTCGGTCCTCAGTATCTACATCTACACCTACGTCGACGCATGTCTGTACGCAAGCCGCCCGCATTCGACAGGGCGCGCGAAAACGGCAGGCGCTGCGGGTGCCCGAGCCGGTGCATTCGTTGTACAGTGGCTCTGCGGCCAGTACGACGGTAACTGCGGGAAGCTGAAACTTGAGAAGAGTGGAACCGAATCTCGATCGTGGTGCGTTCTATGCATAGAGAACTGACAGGAAAAGGCATGGAGTACGACGGCCCTCTGTTGGAACGCGTGCGCGAGGGAGATCAGCAGGCGATGGTGATGTTGTTTGACCGGCACTCTCCCGTCGTCTACGCAATTGCACTGCGGGTACTCGGCGACCCATCCTCGGCTGAGGACGTCACGCAGGAAGTGTTTCTTCGTATCTGGGGTAAGCCTCCGGTCATGGAGGTGGCCGCGGGCAGCCTTGCAGGCTGGTTTGCCGTGCTGGCCCGCAACCGCGCGATCGACATCCTGCGCCGCCGCAAGCCGGTCGACTCGGCCGACGAGGTGGTGCTTCTTTCGCCGGTCGATGTAGCCGCGGAGTCAGAGCGCAACCTGCTGCTGGCCAGGGCGCGCGCCATGATGACGGCCCTGCCCGAGGAGCAGCAGACGGTGCTGCAGCTGGCGTTTTTTGACGGCCTCACTCACTCCGAGATCGCGGATCGGCTGCAAAGTCCTCTAGGAACGATCAAGACCCGGCTCAGGCGCGCTGTCCTGACGTTGAGAAAGGCGGCCGAGGCATGAATGGTAACGAACACATCGACATTGAAGATCTTGCCTTGTTTGCGCTGCTGCTTCTCAGTGAAGAGGAGGCCGATGCAGTGCGTGCGCATCTGTCGACCTGCGCGCAGTGCCGCGAGGAGCTGCAACGCGTGCGAGAAGACCTGGCCACCTACGCGCTTGCGGTCGAGCCTGTGGAGCCGCGGCAGGAAGCGCGGGAAAAATTTATTGCACGGCTCAGTAACGGAGAGCGGGAACCGGAGTTCGCGACCCAGACGCCCATGAACCAGGCGCCTGCCGGCCCGCGCACCGGAGCGGGTAGCGGGATGCCGGCCGGGCAAGCGGCAAAGCGTCGCGGGCCTGCGAGCCGCGCCCTGCCATGGATCGGCTGGGCAGCTGCGGCAGCGGCGCTGGTGGCGATGCTGCAGATCCGGCAGGATCGCGACCAGCTTCGCACCGCGCTGATGACGGAACACAGCAACACTGCCGCCGCCGAGGCCGAAGCACAAAGCGCGCGCCATGTTCTCCAGGCTCTCTCCGACCCTTCTGCGGTGCGCGTCAATTTGACCGTGCCAAAAGCGCCTGCGGCACCGGCTGCGCGCGCCACTTACGAGCCCCGCAGTGGAACGCTGCTGCTGTTTGCCAGCAATCTTGCGCCGCTCGCCTCTGAGAAGGTGTACGAGTTGTGGCTCATCCCTGCCAATGGGGACAGTCCCGTGGCCGCCGGTACATTTTCGCCGGATGCGCATGGGAATGTAAGCCTTTTACTGCCGACCCTGCATAGGGCTATTGTGGCCAAGGCGTTCGGGATTACTGTCGAGCCGACCGGTGGATCCTCCACGCCGACTATGCCGATCCTGCTGGCCGGTGCGCCAGCGTGAAGTACCTCCGTAACCACATGTGGGCGAGAATTCCAGCATCGCCTCTTTCATTCGCCGCGACCGGCATCCACAGTAGTGTCCGGTACGTACTTAACACAATGGTGTGACCTCACCCTCACCGTTGAAGAGAAGGAACATGGATAACTTCAAGACAGTTCTTAGAAACAAGGTTTCACGGCGTAAGTTCATCTCGGGCGTCAGTGCAGGCGTCGGCGTAAGCGCTGCGGTTTCGCTCGCAGCAGGTTGCGGCAGCAGCAATCCCAATCCGGCCGCCACTACCACCACAACGCCCCCGACTGAGACCGCTGATACCGATATCCTCAACTTCGCGCTCAACCTTGAGTATCTCGAGGCCTCGTACTACCTCATCGGTGCAACGGGAGTCGGCCTGACCACAGCCGACACCAGCTCCAGCCTGGGCACGGCAGGCACGGTCACGGGCGGCGCGATCGTTCCGTTCACCCCGGGTTCCATCACGCAGCAGTACGCGCTTGAGATCGCGAACGATGAGCTTCAGCACGTGCGCTTCCTGCGCTCCGCACTCGGCTCGCTCGCGGTGCCGCTGCCAAGCATCGACCTGACCGCTTCCTTCAATGCAGCCGCCACCGCAGCCGGGATCCCCGGAGGTACGTTCAATCCTTTCGCCAGCGAGACGAACTTCGTCCTCGGCGCCTTCATCTTTGAGGACGTGGGCGTGACGGCTTACAACGGTGCCGGCCCCCTGCTGGCAGTCAAGAGCAATCTTGCCGCTGCCGGCAGCATCGTCGCGGTTGAGGCATACCACGCCGGGCTGATCCGCACCCTCCTTGTGTACCTGGATAACGGCAACGCAACGACCGGGACGATCGCTCTCGCCAATCAGATCTCCGCTCTCCGTGCGCAGGCCAGCCTTGCGGCCGCCGGAAGCAATGCGGCTGAAACCCCGCTGTCCACCAATGGCGTCGTCTCCATCGTCGCAGCCGACACGAACTCCATCGGCTACAGCCGGACAACGGACCAGGTGCTGCACATCGTGTACCTGAACGCGACCACGGGTGTCACGACCAAGGGCGGCTTCTTCCCGAATGGGCTGCAAGGCAAAATCACCGCCTCGGCTTCCTAAGCTCGCCGCCGTTCACGAACGATACGCAAAGATGCTGAAAAGGGAAATTATGGAAAACGTACTGGAAGCACAGCAGCAGGAAGAAACGGGCGTCCGCAGCCGTCGCTCGGCTCTCTTGATGGGCGGCGCGGCCCTGGCCGGCCTGGCCCTGACGCGCAGCGCAAGCGCGCAAACTACAACCCCGACCTACACCGACAACGACTATCTAAACTTCGCACTGAATCTGGAGTACCTGGAAGCGCAGTTCTACTCCTATGCCGTCACCGGCGGCCCGATCCCGGCCAACAGCCTGGGAACCGGGGCGGGTACGGTTACCGTGAAGACGACGGGATCTACCAAGGTCAACTTCACGACGCCGCAACTTCAGGCCTACGCAACGGAGACAGCGCAGGATGAATTGAACCACGTCAATTTCCTGCGTAACGCGCTCGGGGCGACTGCTGTGGTGCAGCCGAACATCGATTTGTTGAACAGCTTCAACACTCTCGCTGCGGCGGCAAAGCTGCCGGGCGGCACCTTTGATCCATTCGATGGAACCGAAGCCAGCTTCCTGCTGGGAGCCTTTATCTTTGAGGATGTGGGCGTTACTGCCTATCTTGGGGCCGCTCCGCTGATCTCAAGCTCGGCCTTGCTGACTGCCGCGCTCGGCATTCACGCTGTTGAGGCTTACCACGCGGGCGCAATTCGGACGCAGATCTTCCGCGCCGGCGCAACGAACTCCGCGGTTACCCTGGCTTCGCAGTCGATCGCGACTCTCCGCCAGACGCTCGGCACTATCTTCGATACCGGCGTCGGCACACCGACACCGGTACCTCCCACAACGGCCAGCCCGCTCGCCCCTTCGACGATCGTTGATGTGGACGCAAGCGCGCGCGTGCAGCCGCGCACGCCGACGCAGGTGCTCAACATCGTGTACGGTAATGCGGGTGCGACGCCAACGCCGGGCCTCTTCTTCCCGGCCGGGATGAACGGCACCATCAAGTAACCCTCACAGTTTTTACGAAGCTTCACCGAAGGCGTTGGACCCAGTGTCCAACGCCTTATTTTTTGTGTCCGCCCTCGCGGCTCTAAAATGAAAAAGCGCGAAGGAGCGGCATGGAAGCCAACGAAGTACAGGAGTTGCACGAGCAGCATGAGCATGCCCTCGAGCGTGCCGAAGGCGGTGAGGCGCACGGGCGCAGCCAGAAGCCGATCAGCTTTACCATGAGCGTGCTCGCGGTGCTGGTCGCCATCATCACGGTGCTGGGCCACCGCACCCATACCGAGGCGGTGCTGATGCAGGCGCGCGCGAGCGACCAGTGGAACCTGTACCAGGCGAAGAAGATCCGGCAGAACGAGACGCAGCTAGCCGCCGACCTGCTCAGCTCCTTTCCCGCAACGGGAGCTTCCGGCGCGAATGCGGCTTCCATTGTCGCCGGGTACAAGGCGCACCTGTCAAAATGGACCGCCGACCTTGCCGACGAGGAAGCGAAAGCACGCCGCTTTGAGGAGGGCGTGGAGGCAGCGGAGCGCAAGGCCCGCAGCTATGACCTGAGCGAGGCGCTGCTCGAGATTGGGCTGGTCGTCACCTCGATCACGCTGCTGACCCGGCAGCGCGTGTACTGGCTGCTCGGCATGGTGTTTGGAGCGGGCGGTCTCGCGGTTGCCGCGCAGGCGCTGGTGCTGCGATAGAGCCGGCCGCGGCATGACGGATCAGAACGCGGCAGGGAAGAACCGTCTACGCTGGTGGTGCCTGGTACTCGGCCCGGCTATGGTGTTCTCCCCACTCACCGGAAGCGGGCAATCGGGTCCCGCATCCAGTCCAGCGGCCGGCACAGCGCCGCTCATCGTCCACATTGCACATGGCCCAAACGCACCGGAGCAGGCCGCGAAGCATACGGTAGTTCTGGTGCTGCTACATGGGTTTCGCGCTGACTTCGCTGCGCGCTATGGCGCGAAGACTCTGCTTGCCATGGCCGTCCATGGGGCGAGCGCGCCCGACGGCATGCGGCCCAGCTTTCCCCCGACGGCCCTGCCGAACAGCTATACGCTCGCAACCGGGCTGTACCCGGGGCACCACGGCATTGTCGGCGAGTCATTTCGCAGCGGGGACGGCACGCGCCTGTTCCGTGAGGACGATCCACAGGCGACCGAGGACGGCAGCTGGTTTGGCGGCGTTCCGCTGTGGGTGCTGGCAGAGCAGCAGGGGATGCGCACCGCTTGCCTGCTGTGGCCGGGCTCGGCGGCCGAGATTGCCGGCGGCAGGCCGACGTTGTATGCCCGCGCGGGCGTGGCTATGCCCGACGACGCACGCCTGAAGCAGGCTCTGGCGTGGCTGCGCCTGCCGGAAGCCGAGCGGCCCCACCTCCTCGCGCTCGCGGTTGCCGGCATCGCGGACGGCCCAAACAGCCCGCAAACGCGTGCCGCCGTCGGAAAAGCAGTCCTGGAAACCGACCGGCTCCTCGGCAGCCTGCGCGCCGGGATTGCCGCCCTGCAGCTGCCGATTGACCTCGTCGTGGTCAGCGACGGCGCTGCCGTGGGGCCTGCCGTCGAATGGATCAACCTGGATGCGTATGCCGACCTCTCGAAGAGCCGCACAGCCGGCCCACTGATCTATGCCGAGGGGAACGCTGCCGAGAGCGATGCCGAGGCGCAGAAGGTGTACGACAGCCTCAAGATCGCCGATGCACGCTTTGCCGTCTACCGCCGCGCGAACCTGCCCAAGGATCTGCACCTGAGCGGGAACCTGCGTATCGGCGACCCCGTCGTAGTGCCGACGGGTCCATTCGCGATCCGCGCCCATGCGCCGGCGGCTGCCGATGCCGGCAGCGCTCCGCTGGTGTACGATCCCCGGCCGACCCCTGCGGCGCGCACCATTTTCTACGCCGAGGGGCCCGATGTACGCGCCGGTGTCAGGCTCGAGCCGTTTGAAAACACCAACGTATACCCCTTCGTCGCGGCCCTGCTTGGCCTTCACCCTTCCGCGAGCGACGGCAGCGTTGGGGTTCTGTCGCCAGCGCTCAAGGCCGACCAGTAAAGGCGCTTACACGCGCACGCCGCCCAGGTACGTCGCCCGGAGCTCGCCCGACGCATCGAGCACGTTCAGATCGGCCCGCGACCCAACGGCGAGCCCGCCAACCGTGCGTGCAAGCCCCGCCATGCGGGCCGGGTTGGCAGACGCGGCGCGCACCGCGTCGGCCAGCGGAACCTCTGTGAACCGCATGTAGTTCTCGACTGCGCGATCCAGCGTCAGCGTGGAGCCGGCCAGCGTATCGTCCCCGACCGTGGCGCGGCCGCCTAACACCTGTACGTCGAGCTCACCCAGGCGGTAGCTGCCGTCCGGCATGCCGGTCGCGCTCATGGCATCTGTGATGAGGATCGCCCGATCCCGCGGCTTGGCCCGGGCAAATAGCCGCACCATCGCCGGGTCTACGTGGAGCCCGTCGCAGATCAGCTCGGCATACAGCGCGTCCGTGGTAAGCACCGTGCCGAGCATGCCGGGCTCGCGCTGCGTCAGCCCGCGCATGGCGTTGAACGTGTGCGTGGCCGAGACGGCCCCGGCGCGGATGCCCGCTTCGGCATCGTCGCGCAAGCCGTTGCTGTGGCCGATGGAAACGCGCACGCCGCGCGCGACCGCCGCCTCGATCAGCGCGACGGCCCCGGGGAGCTCCGGCGCAATCGTCATGAGGCTCACCCGGCCTTCGGCAGCCTCCCACATGGCGTCGAAAAACTCGAGCGACGGCGCTTGCAGGTCCTTCGCCGCGTGGGCGCCGCGCTTTGCATGCGAAAGAAAGGGGCCTTCCAGGTGGATCCCAAGGGGCCGGGCGTGGCCCGGCTCGGGCGAGCGTGCCAGCAGCCGGGCAAGCCCGGCGAGCGCACGCAGGGTCGCGTCCCGCGGTGCAGAAATCGTGGTCGGCAGGTACGCGCCGACACCGTGCCGGGCGAGGAAACCGCCCACTTCACGGAAAGCGTCCGCAGATGCCTCCATCACGTCGCGCCCTCGACAGCCGTGCACGTGCACGTCGAGAAACGCCGGGGCCAGTGAGCTTTCCGGGTAGTCGTGGTGGGCTGTGGCAGCGGGCAGCGCGGCCGCTTCGCGGGCCGTGATCGAGCGAATGGCGCCATCCTCGATCAAGATCGCCGGCGCGGGGGTGGAGCCTTCCTCAGACAGTAGGTGTGCGGCGGTGATGAGCGTCGTCATGCGAGCTTCACTCTACACGCCGCTCGAATGCTGCTTGAAGCGCCATAGAATAAGCCCATGAGCGCATCGCGAGCCACCAAGCGCATCGGGATTCACCTGTCTACCTCCGGCGGCGCGCACACCGCGGTCGAACGCGCGGCGGCGGTCGGCGCGAATACGTTTCAGATCTTCACATCCAGCCCGCGCACCTGGCGCGCCGCGCCGATCGCGGCCGACGTCGCGGCGAAGATGCGGGCGCTGCGCGAAAAGCACGATGTTGGCCCCGCCGTGGTGCACGCGAACTACCTGATCAATCTGGCGTCGGTCAACGACGACGTCCGCGAAAAGTCCACGCTGGCGTTTCGCGGCGAGGTGGAGCGCGCACT
>CAXUDF010000113.1:4366-11754 GCA_964249695.1 uncultured Acidobacteriaceae bacterium | reverse complement strand
GAAAGTCACTGCCCGGTCGGTAGTCCGGGCGACGTTTTGCGTTCGTGCAGCCTACGCGTCTATGAAGGACGCGGGCAACCTGTACGTCCTTTCCCTACTGAGGGAGAGGAGCGTCTATGCACATTGCAAAATGGATCATCGCTTTCATTGCCGTATTCAACTTCGGCGGACTTGTGGCCGATGCGCTCGTGCCCGCAACGGCGAAGCAGCATCTGTGGAATCCACTCTGGCCTCCACATGCCAAGTTTCACAATGGGCAGACCATGCTCATGGGAATCTTTAGCGGCTCGCTATCACTTGCCATCTTGTTCGGTTCGCGGCCGCTTACGCTTCCGCTGTTCCTGATCGCCGCTGCAGTCGCGGCAAGCTACTTTGCCGCTATGGTCCTCGTCCCGATATTCCCGGGCACCGATTGGAGTGACCCGCAGTTCGCGGCCGAAACAGGTCGACCGTTGGGCCTCGCTCCCCAACAGCTCGTCTCCTACGTAGTGTGCAGCCTTGTACTTCTCGCGGTCGGCATTGCTGTCTTTAGCCGCTGAAAAAGCCAGTCAGAAGGGCGTACTCTGTCTGCCTTATAGCAAGCTCAAGTATTCCGTCGCTTAGAGACAAGGGCGATCCTTTGCTGCGCTCAGGATCGCCCTTGCAGCACCTGACCTACTCGCTGTCCGGCCGTTTATACGCCGTCTTCAGGTATGCCCGCGCCTCGTTCAACGCGCCGGCCGTGTTGTCGTTGCTCTGCACCGCTTGCCGATACTCATTGACCGCGCGGTCCCGCTGCCCGGTCACGTCGAAGATTTTACCCAGCGCGATGTGGCTCCACACCTGCGTCCACGCAGGCTCGCCGTCGCCGCGCAGCGTGTCGCGGTAACTGTTGGCCGCCGACTGGTAGTTATGCTGCGTAAACAGGAGCTCTCCGATTCTGTAACTCGCGAGCGAGCTGGCCGGGTTTGCTGCGAGCGCTTTCTGGTACTCGCCGAGCGCTGCGGTCAGATCGCCCTGGCCGACTAATTGTTGGCCTTTCAGGATGGCGATTCGCACCTGCATATCCGGCGAGTTTTTCAGGATCCAGTTATCCGGGTCCACCTGGATGTGGCGCGGTGCACCAAAGGTATCCACCACGTATTGCGAGCTTGTTCCTTCGACGTCGACCCGCTTGTTCTCGGTCCGGCCTTCGGTTTCTACCCGCAGGTCGATCGGCATATTGAATAAGTCAAGATCCTGCCCGACCGAGCCGATGGTGCGGAAGCCTTTGTCGTTGCCCAGCCGGTACACCGCGTACTTATCCACAAACTGCGGCGCGCCGGTGCCGTCGAGCCACTCTGAGAAGAACGCCGTTAACTGCTGCTGCGACTGCGCTTCGGCAAGCGTCTCAAACTGCTGCGTCGTGACGCCTTTGTCGGCGTACTGCGTTTGCGCGGCCTTCATGATCTTCAGGAAGTTGTCGTCGCCGACCTCCCAACGAAGCATGTGGTAGATCATCGCGCCTTTGTCGAGCGTCATCGACTGGAACTCGGGCGAAAACACAGGAAGCCGTCCCGCGGTCGCGAGCGGGATTGTGTCATAGGCGAGCGCGGCTGCGGAAACGTCGAGCACCGCAGCCTGGAGAGCGGGCTTGCCATTCAGGTCTTCGAGGAAAAGCAGCTCCGCGTAGCGCGCCATCCCGTTGGTGATCCAGCTGTCGTTCAGGGTTGCCGGGCTAACGGCCGAACCCCACCACTGGTGCGCGAGCGTGTTCGCGAGCAGCCGAAAGTCCGACTTGTTCGCCAGGCGGGCGCCCGCGATCGCCGCGATTTCAGGCGCCCACGCGACCGGCACTGTGTCATCCGGCAGCTCGACGATGTTGAGCCGCGACGACTCCGCCAGGCCGAAGGTGCTGGTGAAGAAGGCAAACTCGCGGTTGGCCGTATCGGCGTAGGCCGCCGCCGATGCCTGGTGTGCGGGTGTTGTATACACGCGGATGTTGGGTGAGCCGGCCTCGGTGACAGGCGGCAGGAACTTGCCGATGATCAGCGTTCCTGGAAAGCCCGGTTTGGTCCATGAAAAGTCAAACTCCTGCCCGCCGGGCAGGGCGAACACGGTGTTGCTTGACGGCGCTGCGGCGCCCGCAGCGGCACGCGCCGCGGCCGCCCGCGCGGCGCGGTGTGCCCGCGCTGCAGCTGTGCCGGTCGCTGCCGTCTTCGCACCCGTGCCTGCGGCCGCACCCGCGCTGCTTGCACCGTCCGGCTTTTTCGTGCCGGCGGCAGCGGAGGCCGGGGCGCCCGAGGCTTTTGCCCCTGTGCCCTTGACGGACGGCCGTGCCGGCGGAGCGTCACTCGTGTCATCCTCGCCGGTCACGGCGGTCCCGGCCTTGCGGCGTGCTTCGCTCGCAGTGGTCGGCGCTTCCCCGGCCGCGTCGCCGCGCCGCAGCAGCTGCGGGTCGCCCGGCGCCGCCTGACCGGCCGGCGCTGCTGCATCGCGGTGAGCCTGCTCCGCGTTCACGGTTGTCGCTTTCGCGTCACCGCCGCGCGTCTCCCCTGAGCCGACCACGGTATACCCGGCCGGGACGAACACGTGCATTTCGGCCGTAAACCGGTCCGTCGTGTAGCCAACCAAGGGAAACCATCGCCCCGCGTACAGCAGGTAGGAGATCGGGCTGCCGGGGTCGTCGGTGATCGAGGCGAGCTTGAGTCCTTCCACCGGGCCGCCGTCGGCAGTGGTCAGCGCGCCCTTGTAGCGAAAGGTCCAGGTGTAGCTTTGCCCCGCGACCAGCGGCTGCGGCGGCGTCACACGCACGGTCGCGTTCGCGCCGCGCTCGCCGTTCAAGGCAGCGCCGGATCCGTCCAGTACTTCGGTCACCTGCAGCGCGCCGTGCAGCTCAAAATTGGCTGCATCGCTCGCCTGGTTTACGGTAAAGGTCACCTTCGCCTGCGCGGTCAGGGTATGCGTCGACGGGTTCACCTGGGCGTCGATCACGTACGCCGTTACCTGCAGCGGAGGCGTGGAGTCAGCGGCTGAAAGCGCGTACGGGAAAGCAAATACAAGGGCAGCACTGGTGCGCAGAAACTTCATAGGGCGAGGCTCAGGGGGTGCTCGTTCAGAGTCGTACGAGGTATAGACACGGAAAGCAGGGAAAGGATGTGGTCGGCGACCGTGTCGATGGCGCCCGTCTCCCGCTGAAGGGATTGACGGATGCGCCCGAGCGAGCGCTGCATTGCAGCGCGTTCCGGTGTTTGCCCCATCAAGGGCCGCAGCGCCTGCGCTACCGCCACCGGGGTGAAAGCGTCCTGAATCAGCTCCGGTACTACGCGCTCGTCGGCAATCAGGTTCGCCATCGCCACATGCGGAACGGTCACAAAGCGCTTCGCGATCGCGTAGGAGACGCGCGAAAGCCGATACACGACGACAAACGGATTGCCGATCAGTGCTGCTTCGACCGTAGCCGTTCCGCTAGCCACAATGCTCGCCCGTGCGTGGTGCAGCGCGGCCCGTGCATCGCGCACCAGCCGGACTCGCGGTCCCTCGGCGGGTAGGGTTCGTGCAATTGCCGCCTCCTGTGCCGCGGTCAGGGTCGGTGCAAGCGGGATGAGGTACTCGTTGTCTGACCCCAGCAGGCGCGCTGCGCCAAGCATTCCGGGCAGGTTGAGGGCGATCTCGCCGGGGCGCGAACCGGGCAGCAGACCCACCCAGGGTTTGCTCGGGTCGAGCCCGTGCTCGGCCGCGTACTGCTCCCGCGTGACTGTCGGGGGCGGCAGCTCTGCCAAAGGGTGCCCGACAAACGCCGCCTCCACCCCGCGCTCGCGATACCACGGCTCCTCGAAAGGGAAGATCACCAGCATCCGGTCGACGTTGCTGCGGATCTGCGGCAGCCGATGCTTCTTCCACGCCCATACCTGCGGGCCGACGAAAAAAACCACGGGGATGCCGAGCTGCCTGGCCCGCCGCGCCAGCCCGAGATTCACATCCGGAAAGTCAATCAGCACCACGACCTCGGGCCGCTCGGTCGCGAGCGCCCGCCGCAGCTTCCGGTACTCGCTGTAGATCCGGGGAATGTGGCGCACGATTTCTGTGATGCCCATGACGGCAACGTCTTCGGCGCGGACGACGCGGCGCAGCCCGGCGGCCTCCATGCGCGCGCCGCCCAGCCCGAAGAACTCCGCCGTCTGCCCCGCTGCGGAGAGCCGGGCGCGGAGGACGCTCATCAGCTCGACGGCATAGTGCTCGCCGCTGGCCTCGCCCGCCGACACAAAAATGCGCGCCATGGCCGGGCTAGTCCGTTCCCAACGCGAGCGCGCCGGCTGTGCTTGCCTCATCCAGCGCGGGGGCGAACGCCTCGTTCGGCACACCGGTCTCCTGATCGCGATACTGCAGCTGGTACAGCTTCCAGTACAGCCCGCGCCGGGTGAGCAGCTGCTGGTGCGGGCCCTGCTCGCGCAGCTGGCCCTTGTGCATCACGAGGATCGTGTCAGCCCGCTGCACGGTCGAGAGCCGATGCGCGATCAGCACCGAGGTGCGCCCGGACACCATGCGCTCGAGCGCCGAACGCACCCGCAGCTCGGTATCGGTGTCAACCGACGAGGTCGCCTCGTCCAGGATCAGGATCGCCGGGTCGTGCGCCAGCGCACGTGCGAAGTTGATCAACTGCTTCTGGCCGGTCGACAGGCCCGCGCCGCGCTCGCGCAGCAGCTCCTGGAAGCCGGCAGGCTGCGCTTCGATAAAGTCCAGGAGATTCACTTCTTCCGCCGCCGCACGCACCCGTTCCTCGGTGATCTTTGAGCCCATGCGGATATTGGCTTCGATGGTGCCGGAAAATAGGAAGGGATCCTGCAGCACGACGCCGAATCGCGAGCGCAGGGCATGCAGATCCTGCGCGCGCACATCAACCCCGTCGATCAGCACCTGCCCATGCTGCACGTCGTAGAAGCGCATCATCAGGCTGATGATGGTGGTTTTACCGGCGCCGGTGTGGCCCACGATCGCTGCGGTCTCGCCTGCTTCGATGCGGAAGGAGACGCCCCTCAGGATCCACTCGACGTCTCGCATCGCTGCAAGCGAAGCGCCCCCGCCTCGTGCCTGGTCTCGCTGCTCGTCCGTCAGCTTCCCATAGGTAAACCAAACGTCGCGGAGCTCGATAGTGCCCGTTTGCGGGCCTGACAGGGACGCCCGGGTAGGGGACGCCGGCGAACCGATTTCGGGCTCCGTATCAAGCAGCTTGAACACCCGTTCGCTGGCCGCCATGGCTGCCTGCAAGATGTTGTACTTTTCGCTCAGGTCCTGGATCGGGCGGAAGAAGCGCTGCGAGTACTGGATAAAGGCTGCCAGCACGCCGATGGTGACCGCGCCGCGCAGGACGCCGCTGCCGCCGACCCAGACCACGAGCGCCACCGCAATGGTACTCAGCAGCTCAACGGCCGGGTAGTACAGCGCGTAGGCCAGGATCGAGTCCTTAAAGGCTTGCTTGTGCTGGTCGTTGATCGCGGAAAAATCTTCAAACGCACGCTGCTGCCGGTTGAAAAGCTGCACCAGCGGCATCCCGCTGATGTGCTCCTGCGTGTAGGCGTTGATGCGCGCCACTGCCGCGCGAATCCTTCGGTACGACTCGCGGACGTACTTGCGGAAGATGCGCGTGATGACAAAGATCAGCGGCAGGACCGAGAAGGTCAGCAGCGCAAGCCACCAGCTCATCGAGAGCATGACGGCGACAATGCCGATCAATACGAATACGTCCTCGAAAATCGCAAAGATGCCCGAGGTAAACAGCTCATTGAGCGCGTCGACGTCACTGGTCAGCCGGGTGACAAGGCGGCCGACCGGGTTCTTATCGAAGAACGCGATGTGCATGCGCTGCATGTGGCCGAAGATCTGCCGGCGCATGTCAAACATTACCTTCTGCCCCATCCACTGCAGCAAATAGGTCTGCATGAACTCAAGCAGGTAGCCGAGCAGCAGCGCGCCGAAGTACACCCCGGCCAGCTGCGAGATACCCCGGGCGGCGTGAGGGCTCAGGTAGCGCGAGAGCAGCGAGTGTTTCGTGGCAGCTTCGCCCTGCGGCGTCAGATACAGGTCAAGCGCCACCTTAAACAGGTACGGCCCGAGAACATCGACGCCCGCTTTGAGCAGGATCGCGACCAGCGACACCGCGGCGATGGCCTTGTAGGGGCGCAGGTAGGTGAGGAGCCGCCGCATCAGGCGTCCGTCGTATGCTTTGCCGACTACGTCATCGTCATGCTGCTGCTGTGCGGCGTCTGCCATGGGCTTTTTCTATTCTAACGAGGCGGCTGGAGACCTGCTTCGGCGGATCGGTGAAAATGGTAGGCGGGGACCGTGGAGCGGCTATTGCGGGCACGGCTTGCTCTGGAAAAAGGCGACCAACGGGAAAACCCGGAAAAGGCGTCATCCTGAGGAGCAGAGCGAGGTAAGGACCTGCTTTTCGCGATTGCACGGGCAACAGCAGGTCCTTCGCTACGCTCAGGATGACGCCGTTCTATCGGTACTTCTCACTTCCCCCACCCCTTTCAGGATGACGCCGTTTTATACCGAACTTGGACCGCACCCTCTGAGCCGAGGAAGGACCTGCTCTTGCCTCAATCACCATCCCCTGACGCGCTCGGCCTGTACATCTCGGTCCCGTTTTGCCGCGCCAAGTGCACCTTCTGCAACTTTGCCTCCGGCGTGTACCCGTTCAGCGCCATGCCCGCCTACGTCGCCGCGCTTGTGGCGCAGCTTCGCTCGGCGCGCATGTGGGCTAGCGCCCGCGGCCTCCAGCTCCCTCCTCAGATCGACACCATCTACCTCGGCGGCGGCACGCCGTCGCTGCTCCCGCCTGCGCTCCTTGCGGAGCTTATCGGCAGTATCCGGCAGGAGTTCAACGTCGTTCCCGATGTGGAGATCACGCTGGAGGCTGCGCCGCTTCAGCTCGAGCCGGCTACGCTTGAAGCCGCGCTGCGCGCCGGCGTTAACCGCATCTCCTTCGGCGTGCAATCCTTTGTCGACAACGAGGCCCGCGCGACGGCCCGCACGCACTCCGGGGCTGAGGCTCTGGCGGAGATCGAGCGGGTCCGCGACGCCGGCGTGCCCCATATCTCGGCTGACTTGATCGCCGGCCTGCCCGGGCAGACCTCCGCGAGCTGGGCGCGCTCGGTCGCCATGCTTGCAGCGGCACCGGTCGACCACGCGAGCGTGTACATGTTTGAGCTCGACGAGGACTCGCGCCTCGGGGCGGAAGCTCTTGGCGGCGGCATCCGCTACGGCGCGCAGCTGCTGCCGTCGGATGACGCGGTCGCTGACTGGTATCTCCACGCCTGCGAGCGCCTGGCGGAGGCCGGTCTTGAGCAGTATGAAATCTCGAACTTTGCCCGCGGCGAGGGAGCCGGCGGTGAACTAGGCGGCCGTTCCCGCCATGACGGCCGCTC
>CAXUDF010000113.1:0-4266 GCA_964249695.1 uncultured Acidobacteriaceae bacterium | reverse complement strand
CGCTCTCGCCATAACGAGCGGTACTGGCTGCGCCGTCCTTACCTTGGCCTCGGCGTTGACGCCCACTCCATGCTGCGCGCGCAGACCGGTCGGAGCGCTCGCTTTGCCGTCTCTGACGAGCTGCCGCCCTTTCTTGCGGGCGCTAGCTGGTCCGAGCCCGACCTGCTGACCGCGGCTGCGGAGCTCGAAGAGTCCTGGTTTCTGGGGCTGCGCCGCAGCGCGGGCGTCTCCATTCCGGCGCTCGCAGTCGAGTTCGGCAGCGAGGCTGTTCACGCCTCGCTCATTGCGGCACGCGAGCTCGTCAGCAGCGGCCTCCTTTACCAGCTTGACCCGGACACCCTGGCGCTGACGGCTCGCGGACGCCTGCTTTCGAATGAGGTCTTCGGCGCACTGCTTGAGGCATAAGCACGTTCATTGCGAGAGCCGCAAAGGGAACGGAGCAGGCAACTCGCTCTGTACCCGTCCTGCCTGGCCGTAGATAATGGGGCTAACCATGGCTACGGACACCCTCCCAGCAGCTTCCATCCCGACCGCCCTCCACGCCCCCGTGACGACCATCGACCTGCGCTCGGACACGGTCACGCGCCCCACCGCCCGCATGCGCGCCGCCATGGCCGAAGCCGAGGTCGGCGACGACGTGTACGGCGAGGATCCGACGATCAATGCGCTGGAAAACCGGGCCGCCGAAATCTTCGGCCGCGAGGCCGGGCTTTTTGTGCCTACCGGCACCATGGGCAACCAGATCGCCATCCGGCTGCACACGACCCACGGCCAGGAGGTCATCTGCGAGGCCCGCGCGCACCTGGTCGACTGGGAAATGGCGATGGTTGCCGCCTTTTCCGGCTGCCAGCTCCGTACCGTGTACTCCGAGGACGGCGTGTTCCGCTGGGAGCACATCCGCTCGCTCATCGGCCCCAAGATCTACTATCGGCAGCAGCCCGGCTTGATTTCACTCGAAAACACGCACAATATGGCCGGCGGCATCGTGACGCCGCTCGCGGTCTTCGAGGAGATCTGGGCCGGCGCCCGCGAAGCCGGTTTGCCGGTCCACCTGGATGGCGCGCGCATCTTCCACGCAGCCACGCACCTCGGCATCTCCGTTCGCGAGCTCACCTCGGGTTTTGACTCGGTCATGTTTTGCCTGTCGAAAGGCCTGTGCGCGCCGGTCGGCTCGGTGCTGGTCGGCTCGGCGGAGTTCATTGCGGAGGCCCGCTCGGTCCGCAAGGCGCTGGGCGGCGGCATGCGGCAGGCCGGCATCCTGGCCGCGGCCGGCTTAATTGCGCTCGAGGAGATGCCCAGCCGCCTCCATGAGGACCATGAAAACGCGCGGGTGCTCGCCGAGCGGCTGGCGGCTCTGCCCGAGGTCTCGTTGGACCTCCACTCGGTGCAAAGCAACATCGTTATCTTTCACCTGCGCGGCGGCCACGACGCGAATGCGCTGGTGCGCACGCTGAAAACGCGCGGCGTGCTTGCAGGCGCGGTCGGGCCGCACGCTGTCCGCTTTGTGACGCATCACGACGTTGACCGGAGCGCGTGCGCCCACGCCGCGCGCATCACTGCCGAGGTTCTGTCAAACGGCGCGGAACGGTAGACCGCCCAGGCGTCGCTCGGGCCGCTCCCGCAGGGGTAAGTCCTGTTCTCCGCATCGCAGGCGCGCAAACGACTGCACGTCTGCGCCGCATCCTACAAGCACACGGAAGAGCGAAGACAGGAAGACAGAAGGAGCACAGCACGATGGCACTGCGTACGCTTGAAATCCAGAAACAGGGAGAGACCTACGTCATCTCCGAGCAAGCCGGCTCGAACTACCGCAAGGACACTGCCACCTACGAGTCACCCAGCCTGGAGGACGCGGCAAGCTGGCTGCGCAGGCAGGGCGGCGCACCTGACCATGTGGACAAAGCGCTCTCCGACGCAGCCGGCGGCGACCGCGTGTTCGTTGAGATGGTCGGCAACTATGACGAGGCAGAAGGCTTTCCCAAGCTCGACTAGAGCTGGCCGCGGTGCAGGCTGCAGGCTGTTCACAGGGTAAAATCACTGTATGCCCAAGTACTCCATCGTCGTACCTTTCCACAACGAAGAAGAAAACGTGACCGCTCTCTACGACCGGCTGAAAGCTGTCATGGAGCAGGTCGGCGACTCCTTTGAATTGGTCCTGGTCGACGATGGCTCCTCGGATCGCTCCTACAAGCTGCTCGAAGAGATAGCTGCGGTCGACAGCCGTGTGCTGGTCATCAAGCTACGGCGCAATTTTGGGCAAACCTCGGCGCTGGCCGCCGGCTTTGACCATGCGCAGGGCGACTACATCCTCGCCATGGACGGTGACCTGCAGCATGACCCGGATGAAATACCAAGCTTTCTGGAGAAGCTTGAAGAGGGCTATGACGTTGTCTCCGGCTGGCGCAAGGAACGCATCGACAACTTTGTGATGCGGCGCTTTCCCTCGCGCATCGCCAATTGGCTCATGGCGCGGCTTTCCGGGGTCGATATCCATGACTTCGGCACCACGTTCAAAGCCTATCGGCGCGAGGTGATCCACGCGGTGCCGCTGTACGGCGAGATGCACCGGTTTATTCCAGCGCTCGCTAGCTGGTACGGCGCGTCTATTTGCGAGATACCGATAAAAAATGTACATCGCGAGCGCGGCAAGAGCCACTACGGCATTGGCCGTACGTTCCGCGTTTTTTTCGATCTGCTTACCATCCGGTTTTTGCTGAAGTACATGACGCGCCCGCTGCACTTCTTCGGGCCCATCGGCGCGCTGTCCATGCTCGGCGGCTCGGCCGCGGCGGTCGTGCTCGTGCTGCTGAAGCTGTTTACGCGCGAAAACGTAATGGATGAGCATGGGCCGCTGGTCGTAGTGGCCGGCATCCTGATTCTTGCCGGCATCCAGCTGCTGGCCATTGGCCTGCTCGGCGAGCTCCAGGTGCGCCACTACCACCACGCCGGCCAGCGGAGCCCCTACGCCATCGACCGGCTGGTACGGCTTCGCTCACCCGAGGAGCCAAGCCTGCTGCGCGAAAGCTAACGAGCCGCACGGTTCATCGCAGGGCCGGCAGCGGCATCCAAACCGCAGCTATGCCGTTCCCGCTGCTTGTGTCTCTCATCTTCGCTTTAGGCCTGTTGAACGGCTTGCGAACGCTCACCCCGGTTGCCGTTCTTTGCTGGGGCGCCCACCTGGGCTGGTTTTCGCTCGCGCACACACCCTTCTTCTTTCTTGCCAACCCTGTGAGCCTCGTTGTGTTCTCGCTGCTCGCGGTCGGGGAGTGGGTCGGCGACAAGCTCCCAAAGACCCCGGCGCGCACGGAGCCGTTTCCCCTGGCTGCCCGGATGTTTTTCGCAGCTGCGTGCGGCGCAGTTCTGGCAACGCTTGGCGGCATTACCAACGGTCCAATCGGCTCTAGCCGGGGTAACCCAGATGCCTTCATCATTGGTATCCTGGCCGGCGGTCTGGGTGCGTTCCTCGGCACGTACGGTGGCTTTCTCGTTCGCCGCTTGCTCACGAAGCAGGCCGGGCTGCCTGACTTTCCCGTTGCTCTGACCGAGGACGTCGTCGCGCTCGGCGGTGCACTTTTCGTAGTGTCCCGCTTCTAAGCCGTTGAAACAGGTCCACCCCGTCCGACGAACGCCCGCAACGGATACAGCATCTATCTCGCCGTATGCCGCCTTTTTTGCTGAAAGCAAGAGCCTTTGACCTCGGATTCCTGACCGGTGCCCGCTCGTTTACGCCGTTAGCCGTTCTTTGCTGGGGTTCGCGCCTCGGCTGGTTCCGGTTCCAGGGCACTCCGTTCGCCATCATGGACCGACCCGCCACGCTCGCCGTCGCATCGCTGCTGGCCGCGGGTGAGCTGGTCGGGGACAAGCTCCCAAACACGCCGGCCCGCACTGCCGCCCTGCCGCTGATCGGGCGCATGGCCCTCGGCGCCACAGCCGGCGCTGCGCTCCAGTTTGCGTCGAACTCCCCACAGGACCGCGTGCAAACAGAAGAGCCGATGACCCTGGACAGGGCGGCCCTTGCGCAGCTGAGCCCGGTTCTGCTTTTTGGTGCACTGGGCGCACTACTGGGGAGTTTCGGTACCTTCTACGCGCGGCGCGGGCTTACCAAGCAGATCAACGTTCCTGATCTTCCGGTGGCGCTGCTTGAGGACGCTTTGGTCGTCGCCGGAGCGCTCCGCATCGCATCTCGATTGCAGACTGCCGAGGAGCCGGTCAATGGCTGAACCATGGATCACTGCCGTCGATATCGTCATACTTGGGTCAGGCCAG
>CAXUDF010000112.1:6802-11878 GCA_964249695.1 uncultured Acidobacteriaceae bacterium | reverse complement strand
CGTGCGACCCTCCCGTATTCGGCATGCGCAACCATGATGATGGGCAGCAGCGGCAGCAGTTCGCGGTAGGGCGCCATGTCCTCGTCCCACAACTGGTTCCAACTGCGGCTGATGCGCGGGGTCTCGAGGTGCGAGTCAAGCGTACCCCCGCCGAGGCCGGGGAAGTGCTTGCCCGAGCCGAGCACGCGCTCACCGCGCAGCCCCTCAAGAAACGGCCGCGCGTACGCAATGACCGCTTCTGCCGTGTCGCCGCAGACCCGGGTGCGCATCACGGGGCGCGACGCCGGCAGGGCCAGGTCCAGCACCGGCGCAAAGGTTGTGTTGAAGCCGAGCAGCCGCGCGGCGCGGCCGATAAGCTGGCCATGCCGTTTGGCCTCGCGCGGCTTGCCGGTCGCGGCCACCGCGGCAGCAGACGGCATGGGTGCGACGAGGTCGCGCAGCCGGTCCACCAAGCCGCCTTCGAGATCCAAGGCCCGCACTGCGGGAATCTGCTCCGCTTCGCCGTCGGCATTCGCAGCAGCGGTCGCCTCGCGCAGCAGCGCGCTCGTCTGCCTCGCTTCCTCAATGTTGCGGCGGAACAGGATCACGCCGCCCGGACGCAGCAGGCGCAGCCACGCGCGCTCCGCCGGCGCAAGCTCGGGGCCGCCGAGCCCAACGAGGAACAGCTGGCCGACCTCGTGCCGAAGCGCGTGCGTGCTCATGCGGAGGCGCGGCTGCTGCGCAGCTCCTCCTGCAGGCTTTCGAGCAGGCGCAGGGCTTCCATCGGCGTCAGCGTGTTCAGGTCGGTTTCTTCCAGGCGGTCGACGATGCGCTGCGACAGCGGCGTAAAGAGCGTAAGCTGCAGCGGTTCTTCGGGGAGTCCGCCGGAGAGCTCGGCCGCAAGCTCGCGGCGCTCGGCCCGCTCGTGGGCGCGCAGCACCTCGCGCGCGCGTGCCAGCACCTTTTGCGGAACTCCTGCCAGCCGTGCCACATCAATGCCGTAGCTTTTGCTGGCTGCCCCGGCTTCAATCTGGTGCAGAAAGACGATGCCGCCCGGCGTTTCCTTGACCGATACGCGCGCATTGCGCAGGCGGGGCAGCTGGTCGGCCAGCAGGGTGAGCTCGTGGTAGTGCGTGGCGAACAGGGTACGCGCGCCGACCGCGTTGTGCAGGTGCTCCAGCGCGGCCCATGCCAGCGCCAGGCCGTCAAAGGTGGCCGTGCCGCGGCCCATCTCGTCCAGCAGCACGAGCGAGCGCGCCGTTGCCGTGTTCAGGATGGTGGCAGTCTCGGTCATCTCGACCATGAACGTGGACCGGCCGTGCGCGACGTTGTCGCTCGCGCCGATGCGCGTGTAGATGCGGTCGACGAGCGAGAAGCGCATGCTCGCCGCCGGCACAAACGAGCCCATTTGCGCCAGGATGACCAGCAGCGCGGCCTGGCGAAGGTAGGTGCTTTTGCCGCCCATGTTGGGCCCGGTAATCAACAGCATGGTGCCGGTCTGCTCATCGAGCAGCAGGTCATTGGGCGTGAAGCGCGCTGTACCAGAGCGCGCCATCAGGGCCTCAATCACAGGGTGGCGCGCAGCAACTGCCTCCAGCCGGCAACCCTCCATCTCCAGCAGCACGGGCTCCACGTAGCCCCGCTCCGCCGCCAGGTGCGCGAAGTTCGCCAGCAGGTCTACCTCCGCCAGCACCGCGCTCACCGTGCGTACACGCGCTGCTTCGGCGAGCACGGTCGCCCGCAGCCCTGCAAACAGCTGCTTCTCGATCTCGATCGAGCGGTCGTGCGCGGTCAGGATGCGGTACTCCAGTTCCTTCAGCTCCGGGGTGGTGTAGCGCTCGGCGTTGACCAGGGTCTGCTTGCGTTCGTAGTCGGCCGGTACATGGCGCAGGTTGGCGCGGGTGATCTCAAGGTAGTAGCCGAACACCGAGGTAAACCGCACCTTGAGCGAGCCGATGCCGGTGCGGACGCGTTCGCGCTCCTCGATAGCAGCAACAGCAGACCGCCCATCGCTGCTCGCGGCGCGCAGCCCGTCAAGTTCGGAGTGCACGCCCGAGGCGATCACCCCGCCTTCGGCCAGCGTGAGCGGCGGCTCGGCCTGCAAAGCCCCGGAGATCGCCTGCTCCAGCTCTTCAAGCGTGTCCATGCGTCCGCGCAGCGCGGCCCAGCCTTCCGCGCGAAGGCCGTCGAGCGCCCGGCACAACTCCGGGAGCACCCGCAGCGAGCAGGCCAGCGACAATAGGTCGCGCGGGCCGGCGTTTTCCAGGGCAACTCGGGAAAGCAATCGCTCCAGGTCGAGTACAGAGCCGAGCGCGCGCCGCAGCTCCTCCCGCGCAATCAGCCCCCGGCTCAGCTCCCGCACAGCACCCCAGCGGGCGCGCATCGGCTCAGGGTCAGCCAGCGGGCGCAGGATGGTCGCCCGCAGCAGCCGCTTGCCCATGGGGGTCTGGCAGCAGTCGAGCGTGTGCGCGAGCGTCGCCTCCGCGCCGCCCGAGCGAAACAGGGGCTCTACCAGCTCCAGGTTGCGGACGGACACCGCATCAAGCTGCAGGGCGCTGTCCCGTTCCGTGAAACGGAAGCCGTGGAGGTGCGCAAGTGCGCTGCGCTGCGTCGATTGCGCGTAGTGCAGCACTGCGCCCGCGGCGACTGCGGCCGCGGGGTGGCCGGCGAGTCCGAAACCTTCGAGCGTGCGTGCGCCCAGCTGCCGCTCCAGCAGCGGCACCGTGTAGTCCAGGGTGAAAACCCAGTCGTCCAGAGTCGTTTTGGTGCGGATTTGCTCGAGCGCCCGATGTATCCCTTCATCGTGCGCATAGAGCGGCACACTCGCGAGCAGAACCTCGCTCGCGCCCGAGCAGGCAAGCGCGTCGGCAGCCAGCGTAAGCGCTGCAGCGCCGGTCCACTCGCTCCCGCGAAACTCGCCGGTCGACAGGTCCAGCAGGGCCAGGCCAACGACGGGCTCTCGCGAAGCGGCACTGGCGGAAACGTGGAGCGCGGCAAGGTAGTTGTTGTCGCCCGCGCCCAGCTGCGCATCGGCCACCGTACCGGGCGTCAGCACCCGCGTCACCTCACGGCGCACAATCTTTTTCGCCTGCTTCGGATCCTCCATCTGCTCGCACACGGCAACGCGAAACCCTCGCCGCAGCAGCTTGGCGATGTGCGCTTCCGCTGCATGATAGGGCACGCCGCACATGGGCACACCGCGCTCGCGGTCTCGCGAGGTGAGCGTGATGCCCAGCTCGCGCGCGGCGGTGCGTGCGTCGTCGTAGAAGAGCTCGTAAAAGTCGCCCAGGCGAAAAAACAGCAGCGCGTCCGGGTTTTGCTGCTTGGCCGCGGCGTACTGGCGCATCACGGGCGTCTGCGCGTCGGCAGGCTGCAGTACGGCTGCCGGTGCGGGCTCGAGCTGGGAGGGGGCTTCGCTCACGGGCACCGACAGAATAGCGCACCGGTGCGTCGAAAACACTGAGGGAAACCCGTCCTGGCTGGTTGCAGAAGCCAGGTAACGAAAGAACACGCCAGCCTAAAAACAAAAGGACTGCCCGGAAGCAGTCCTCTTGCGCCACTGGAGTCGTTGCAGCTAGTCGCGGGTTACCGCGTCGGAACCGTGCTGCTTCACCATCTTGTTGTAAATGCCCAGCAACAGGAAGGGGGCAGCCCACTGCCCGACAAAAAGTGCGTTCTCGTCCTTACCCTGCGTCTTGAGAATGAGCGAACCGATGATGGAAGCGAACGAAGCACCCAGGAAAAACGAGCTGGGAAGCTTGGCGCTGTAGCTTTCCATCAGCGAGGTTACTTGGTCTTCCTGAATGTCTCCGGCTTGTACGCGATAATCTGACATGGTTCTCCACCCTCCGTGGCTTGTAATGAGCTCGTCGTCAAGCGCACCGTGGTTAGAGGGCGCGCTGCTTCCGCTGACAGTCTGACAGATGAAGCGGTGAGTTGTTTTCGTTGCCGGGCGGCGCCGATTTCTTTTCCAGGTCAGTGCCGATTTCTTTTCCAGATCAATACGATCTTTGCGCCCTCCGAACCGGGCTCCGTCATCTAGTACCCAGGTGTGCGGCCCCTTCTGCGAGGCGCGCGCCATATACTTTAAGGACCACCCTTTCCTGATGGAACTGCTCTGGATACGCGGCGCAACGGCAATGTATGGGGTGGCGAGCGTTTGTGCGCTGCCGGCCGTCTTGTGGAATCGCGCTCGCTTTCGTGCCGCCTGCATGATGCTTGCGCTCGCAGCGGCCGTGCTGCAGACGGTCGCGTTCGCTGAGGAATTTGCGGCCACCCACCGCTTTACGCCGATGGGCTTTCACGAGGTGCAGGCAGCGCTGGGCTTGCTCATCGCGCTTGCGTTTTTACTGATCGCTGCCCGGTATCGCACAGTATCGTTCGGCCTGTTTGCCCTGCCCATGGCGTTCCTGCTGGCGCTGCCGTCGGCGCTTGGCGCGGCGCACTACAGCTTCTCGTCGCCGCTGGTGCGGGGCGGCTGGATCGCGATTCACGTCGCTGCGCTGCTGGCGGCCGACACCGCCCTCGTTTTTTCTTTGCTGGCCAGCTTTCTGTACCTGCTGCAGGAACGCCGGCTGAAGGACAAGGACGCGCCGGGCTTCTTTGCCTGGCTGCCGCCGCTCGAAACCATGGACCGCATCGCGCAGTCCACGCTGGTGCTCGGCTTTCTCTCGATGACGCTCGGCCTGTTTGCCGGCTCGCTCATCGCCCAGGAGCGAGTCGGGGCGACGTACTTTCAGGATCCAAAAGTAGTGCTGTCTTTCGGCATGTGGCTCATTTACGTCTTCGTGCTCACGCTGCGGCAGTCCAAGGGTCTGCGGGGCCGGCAGGCCGTGTACGTGTCCTCGGTGGCGTTTTTAGTCGTGCTTAGCGTGTGGGCGGCGAACCTTCTAAGTTCGGTCCACAGGTTTTCCGCGCCATGAACTTCCTCCTCACGGGCCTGAACCACCGCAACGCGCCGGTGGAGCTGCGTGAGCAGGTGGCCATCACACCCGACGACCTGCCCTCGGCGCTCGCGGCGCTAAGGGCATGGCCGCATGTTCGGGAGGCGATGATCCTGTCGACCTGCAACCGGGTAGAGCTGTGCGTCGCCTATGA
>CAXUDF010000112.1:0-6702 GCA_964249695.1 uncultured Acidobacteriaceae bacterium | reverse complement strand
GGGAGGCGATGATCCTGTCGACCTGCAACCGGGTAGAGCTGTGCGTCGCCTATGATGGCGAGGCACCGGACCTGGCCGAGTACCTGCTTGCACACTGCCCGGTAAGCGCGCCCGAGCTGCGCGCGCACCTGTACCAGCATCGCGGGGCCGAGGCAGTACGCCACCTGTTTCGGGTAGCGGCAAGCCTTGACTCTATGGTGGTGGGCGAGCCGCAGATCCTGGGCCAGGTGAAGGCTGCGTACGAGGCGGCACGCGCTGCCGGCACAACGGGGCGTGCGCTCGACCGGCTGGTGCAGACCGCGTTTTCAGTCGCCAAGCGCGTGCGAACGGAGACCGCCATCGGCTCCAGTTCCGTCTCGATCGCGAGCGTTGCGGTAGACCTTGCGCTCAAGATCTTCGGCTCGCTTGCCGGCAAGCGCGTGTTGCTGGTCGGCGCGGGCAAAATGGGTGAGCTGGCCGCGCGGCACCTGCTCGCCAGGGGTGCCGGGTCGATTACCGTGGCCAACCGCACGCAGGCCCGCGCGGAGCGCCTCGCGCAGACCTTTGGCGGCCGCGTCCTGCCATTTGCTGAGCTGCTGGACAAGGCCGACCAGGCTGACATCCTGATTACCTCGACCGGCTCGCACGAGTTCGTGTTCCGGCGGGAGGACGGCCAGCGCTTCCTGCAGCGCCGGCGCGGCCGCCCCATGTTCTTCATCGACATCGCGGTGCCGCGCGATGTGGACCCGGAGATGAACCGGGTCGACAACCTGTTTGTGTACGATATTGACGACCTGCAAAAGGTCTCCGAGGCCAACAAGGCCGACCGCACGCAGGAGGCGGCCAGTGCGGAGCGGCTGGTGCAGGCAGAGGTTGAGCTGTTCGCGCGCCGACAGCAGGTGGTTGACGCCGTGCCGATCTTCCGGGCACTGCAGGGCACGGTTGAGGCGATGCGCCAGGGGGAGCTGCGGCGCGCCGCGACCGGCCTGCAGGGCTTGACCCCGGCGCAGCACGAGGCCGTCGAGGCGTTGACCCGGAGCCTGGCGAACAAGTTTATGCACGCGCCGCTGCAGGCCCTGCGCACCGCTGCGCAGGAAGGCGACCGTGAGCGGCTTGCGCTGCTGCAGAGCACCTTTCAGCTGCCGACGGCTACCGACGGTGATGGATCGCTGGACACACCGCAAGAACCTGAAGCGCCAGTAGAAGCCTCCCTGAACGACGAGATCAGCCTGCCGGTTCCGGTGCGGCGCCGCTGATGGACATTCGCATCGGCTCGCGCGGGTCCGCCCTTGCCCTGTGGCAGTCAGAGCACATTGCAGCCGAGCTGCGCGGGGCCGGGCACGCAGTCGAAATCGAGGTAATCCGGACGACCGGCGATCGCCTGCAGGGCATTGCCTTTAACAAGGTCGGCACCAAGGGCATGTTCACCAAGGAGATTGAAGAAGCGCTCGCCGAGGGGCGCGTCGACCTGGCTGTGCACAGCCTGAAGGATCTGCCGACCGAGCTGGACCCGGCGTTCCAGCTGGCCGCTTTACCGCTCCGCGCAGATCCGCGGGATGCTTTTGTATCCGAGCGCTTCGCGAGTTTCGCCTCGCTGCCGCTGGGCGCGAGGGTCGGCACCAGCAGCCTGCGGCGGCAGTCGCAGCTGCGGGCGCACCGGCGCGACCTCGAATACATCGAGTTTCGCGGCAACGTGGATACACGCCTGCGCAAGCTGCGGGACGGCGAGGCGGAAGCCTGCGTGCTGGCCTGCGCGGGGCTTGACCGCCTGGAGCGTACGGCGATGCTGCGCGAGCGGCTGCCGGTCTCGGTCGTGTGCCCGGCGGCCGGCCAGGGCGCGCTTGGCATTGAGGTACGCGCCGGCGATGCGCGCATGCTTGCGGCGCTCGGCTTCCTGGACGACCCGGAAACCCGCTTCGCTGTCACCGCCGAGCGGGCGGCGCTGGGCGCACTCGGCGGAGGGTGCCAGGTACCGATCGGCATCTACTGCCAGCGTCATGTGGACCACTGGCTGATCTCAGGCGCGGTGACGCTGCCGGAAGGCGCGGCCTCGGTCCGCGTGGGCCTCGAGCACCGCACCGAGGAAGACCCGGCGGCGCTGGGCCTGCGCCTGGCTGAGGAGCTGCTGCGGCAGGGCGCGGGCGCCCTGCTCGCGTAGCCTGCCCGCATGGACGCGCCGCTTCAAGGCCGTCGGATTGTGGTGACGCGTGCCCGCGAGCAGAGCAGCACCCTGAGCGCCGGGCTGCGCGCTCTGGGTGCGGAGGTACTCGAGGTTCCAACTCTCCAGTTCGCGCCGCCTGCCTCCTACGCGCCGCTGGATGAGGCGCTCAGGCGGCTCGGCACCTACGACACCCTGCTCGTAACCAGCGCCAACACTGCCCGGGTGCTTGGGGAGCGCCTCCTGCCGCCATGGGCGATCCAGCCGTTCACCGTAGCCGTTGGCCCATCGACCGCCGAGGCATTGCGCGAGGCAAGGCTGCGCGTCGATCTGCAGCCCGCGCCATCGGTCGTGGAATCCATCCTGCGCGAGCTTGCGCCGTCCGCCGCAGGGAAGCGCATGCTGCTGCCGCGCGCCGCCGTGGCCCGCGACGTACTACCGGATGGCCTGCGCACTGCCGGCGCTACGGTCGACGTGGTGGAGGCGTACCGCACCGTTCTCGCCGAGAACTCCCGCGCCGCCGTGGCGGCGCTTTTCCGGGAAGGCGCGTTGCCGGTCGACGCCATCACCTTTACGAGCTCTTCTACGGTTGAAAACCTTCTAGCGCTGCTGCCGACAGGCGATCCGGAACGGGTGCTTGCCGGCAGCAGACTGATTTCTATTGGCCCGATCACGACAGCGACGCTGCGGCGGTATGGCCTTGCGCCGGCAAGCGAGGCGGCGGCGCACGACGTGGAGGGTGTGATCGCCGCCGCGCTGCGGCTGTTTCCCTTCGGGGTGTCCTCCTGAAGGAAACACGCGTCATCCTGAAGCAGAAGAGACCGCGTCACCCTGAATAAATCCGCGTCATCCT
The DNA here is from genome assembly GCA_964249695.1 of uncultured Acidobacteriaceae bacterium. Taxonomy (GTDB): domain Bacteria; phylum Acidobacteriota; class Terriglobia; order Terriglobales; family Acidobacteriaceae; genus EB88. Next base: position 3,712 of record CAXUDF010000112.1, on the reverse strand, counting down.
GAACGCAGTGAAGGACCTGCTGCTGCTTTGTTTCGGTCGTTGAAGAAGGCAGGTCCTGCATTGCGTTCAGGGTGACGCGGGTCGGGGAATGACCTTTCTGGTCCACTCCCCCAAGACCGGCGTCGCCCGCCCGCCTAGCTGATCGTCAGAATGACCTTGCCGCCGGCTCCGCCCTTTTCCGCGAACTGCGTCGCCTGTTGGATCTCGGCGAGTGGAAACGTTTCTGCAATTGGGATATGAAGCGCGCCCGTGGCCACGTCAAAGGCAAGCTCCGAGAGGCGCGACGCGTCGGGGACGCACGACACCAGTTCAACACGGATGCCGCGCTCGGGCGGGTGCGCAGGGGGGCCGATGACGGATGCATACACGCCGTTGTCGCGCAGCAGCTTCAACACCTGCTGCTGCACGACGCCGCCGACGGTGTCAGCCACCACGTCCAGGTCGTGCAGGTGCACCATTTCTTTCGGGTCGTCGATGGCCACGACCTGTGTCGCGCCGAGCGTTGCGGCCTCCTCCACCTGCGCGGTGCGCACACCGGCGATGACGCGCGCGCCGTGCGCTTTGGCCACGTGCACCGCGCTGCGGCCGACGCCGCCAAGCGCGCCGGTGATCAGGATGGTTTGCCCCGGCTCGACGCGTGCGCCGCGCTCAATCAGCTGCGCGCCGGTAAGCAGCACCAGCGGCAGAGCCGCGGCCTGCTCAAAGTTCAACGCATCGGGAATGGTGCAAAGGCTGTCTGCCTTGACCGTGGTGTACTCGGCAAAGGTGCCGCCTCCCAGACCCATGACGCGCGCACCTTTGGTCCACCCGGTCACGCCCGGGCCAGGCTCATCCACCTCACCGGATACGTCTCTGCCGAGGATCTCGGGAAAATCAAGCGGGTAGATTGCTTTGGCGGCGCCGGACCGCACCTTCCAGTCGATTGGGTTGATGCTGGTCGCGCGGAGGCGAACGCGCACCTCTCCGGCGCCGACTTCCGGCAGGTCGTCGTCCTCATACTTCAGCTCCGAAACATCTCCGTACGCACGCACTATGACAGCCTTCATGGTTCCTCCCTGTTCACGTTCCTTGGGATGCAGGGCGGGGCAGTACCTGCTACCATCGATAAAATCCACGCATCGGAGCTGGGATGCAGGCGATACTTGCGCTCGAAGACGGGCGCGTCTTCCGCGGTGATGGTTACGGAGCACAGGTTGAGCGCTCCGGCGAGGTTGTTTTCAATACCTCCCTTACCGGCTATCAGGAAATTTTCACCGACCCTTCCTACGCCGGGCAGATTGTAGTTCTCACCAATCCGCAGATCGGCAACTACGGCACGAACCGCGCAGACGCCGAAGCCGCACACCCTTACATCGAGGGCCTGGTGGTGCGCGAGTTCTCAGCCGTCAGCTCCAACTGGCGCTCTGAGCAGGTCGCCGATGAGTACCTGGAGCGCTACGGTGTGCCGGTCATCTCGGAGATTGATACGCGTGCGTTGGTGCGGCACCTGCGCACGCACGGCGTGATGCGCGGCGTTCTGGTTGTACACGCGGAGGACGCGCCGCCGGATGAGAAAGCTCTCATCGCGAAAGCGCGGGCCTTGCCGAAAATGGACGGCACCGACCTGGCCAGCGTGGTCAGCACCCGGGAGCGATACGAGTGGAAGCAGCGCGCGGAGGATCCGCTGCGCGTCGGCCGGCTGGAGCTGCACCGCGAGCCGGATCTCCACGTAGTTGCCTACGACTACGGCATCAAGCAGAACATCCTGCACATGCTGGGCGCGCAGGGCTGCCGCGTCACGGTGGTGCCCGCGCGGACCACGGCCGAGGATGTGCTGTCGCTCGCGCCCGACGGCGTTTTCCTGTCGAACGGCCCCGGCGACCCTGAGCCGCTCACCTATGCGAATGAGGCGATCCGGCAGCTTGCCGGCCGCACTCCGGTGTTCGGCATCTGCCTCGGCCACCAGCTTATCGGGCAGGCGCTCGGCGGCCGCACGTTCAAGCTGAAATTCGGCCACCACGGTGGCAATCACCCGGTCAAACAGTTGAGCACGGGCCGGGTCGAGATCACGAGCCAGAACCATAACTACGCGGTGGACGCCGACTCGCTGAATGCGAACGAGGTGGAGCTGACTCACATCAACCTGAACGATCAGACGCTTGAAGGTTTGCGCCACCGCACCATGCCGCTCTTCAGCGTGCAGTACCACCCGGAGGCGAGCCCCGGGCCGCACGACTCGCACTATTTATTTGGCGACTTCCGGCGGATGATGGAGCAGTGGAGAGGGAAGTAAAGGAGGAGAAGATGCAGATACAGATACCAGACAAGCTTGGAGCGTGGCTGCAGCAGATGGCCGCGCAAGCCGGCAAGCTGCCCGATGCATATGCAATCGAAGTTCTCATCGCAGGATTGGAAGATCGCGAGGATTATCTGCTCGCACTGGAAGGACTTCGCAGCGTAGAGCTGGAGGGAACCGTTTCGCTCCAGGAAGGAATGCGTGAACTTGATCTGGAACATCGAGTTGAGCAGGCTGGCTCAGCGGCAGTTGAGCGAGCTGGATAAGTCTGTCGCTCACCGGATAGAAAGCTTCTTGAACGAGCGAATCGCGAATCATCCACGTCCGCAGGATTTTGCTTCTTCGCTGGCTGGGCGTTATCTCGGGCTCTGGCGATTTCGCGTCGGAGACTATCGCATCATCTGCGACATCCGCGTCGAAGAAGTCAGGATACTTGCAGTAGCGGTGGGTCACCGCAGAGATATCTACCAGTAAGGACGAAATGCCACGCAGGAACGACATAGCAAAGATACTCGTCATCGGCTCGGGTCCGATCGTAATCGGCCAGTCCGCCGAGTTTGACTACTCCGGCACGCAAGCCTGCAAGGCCCTGCGTGCCGAGGGCTACGAGGTGGTGCTCGTGAACTCAAATCCGGCGACCATCATGACTGACCCGGAGCTGGCCGACCGCACCTACATCGAGCCGCTCACCCTCACGTACGTTGAAGAAATCCTACGAATCGAAAGCGAGATGCTCGCGCGTGAAGGCAGTGGCGGCATCTTTGCCGTACTGCCTACAGTCGGCGGGCAAACAGCCCTTAACCTCGCGGTTGACCTCGCCGACGCAGGCATTCTTGACAGGTTCGGCATCGAGCTGATCGGCGCAAAGCTGGAGGCGATCAAGAAAGCCGAAGACCGGCTGCTGTTCAAGGACGCGATGGCGCGCATCGGGCTTGATGTTCCGAAATCCGCCCTGGTCGACAACCTGCGCGACGGGCTTGAGTTTGCTACCAAGCTCGGTTTTCCGGTCATCATCCGGCCGTCGTTTACGCTCGGCGGCTCGGGCGGCGGCATTGCTTACAACCGCGAAGAATTGATGGACATCCTTGCGCGCGGCATCGATCTTTCGCCCGTGCACGAGTGCCTGCTTGAAGAATCCGTACTCGGCTGGAAAGAGTACGAGCTGGAGGTCGTGCGCGATCTCGCCGACAACGTCATCATCATTTGCTCGATTGAAAATATGGACCCGATGGGCGTACACACCGGCGACTCGATTACGGTTGCGCCCGCGCAAACGCTCACGGACCGCGAGTACCAGGCGATGCGCTCGGCCGCGATTGCGGTCATCCGCGAGATCGGCGTTGAAACCGGCGGCTCGAACGTGCAATTTGCAGTCGACCCCGCGACCGGCCGCATGACCGTCATCGAGATGAATCCGCGCGTTTCACGCTCGTCTGC
>CAXUDF010000111.1:0-11956 GCA_964249695.1 uncultured Acidobacteriaceae bacterium | reverse complement strand
GTACCCCGCCTCACCGTGCTGCACCAGGCCGGCGCCCGCGCGGCGGAAGCGACAGCGGCCGCATTCGCCGCGAGCGGGGCTGACCCGGCACGCTGGCAGGTGGCGGCGTTTCTCGACGACATGCCGGCACGCTTTGGTGCGGCCGATCTCGTGCTGGCCCGCTCCGGCGCCAGTACCGTGGCAGAGCTGTGCGCCGCCGGCAAACCTTCTTTGCTGGTGCCGTTCCCGCTTGCTGCTGACGATCACCAGCGCCGGAATGCCGAGGTGCTCGCGGCATCGAGCGCGGCGGAGATGCTGCTGGAAGCCGACCTGACGCCCGGTCGCCTGCTTGCGCAGCTTCGCGCGCTGCTGGAGAGCCCGGAGCGGCTGCGCGCCATGGGTGCCGCAGCGCGAACGCTGGCCCGGGAAGATGCGGCCGAGGAGATTGCGCGTATGGTCCGCCGTTTAAAGCGGGCGTAAAAAAGGGCAGCGCTGGTTTGCGCCGCCCTTTCCACTTGCCATTCACTCAGCTTTTAGCGGTGGCCGCCCCCGCCGCCCCCGTGGGATCCACCGCCGAAGCCGCCGCCGCCACCATGAAAGCCGCCGCCGCCACCAAAGCTGCCGCCCCCACCATGAAAGCCACCGCCGCCAACGCTGCTGCCGTGGAAACCACCGCCGCCGAAGCTGCCGCCCCCAACGGAGCCGCCATGGAACCCGCCGCCGTTGCCGGCGAAGCTGCTGCCGTGAAAGCCTCCGCCATTGCCGATGGCTCCGCCACGGTACGTACCCCCGCCGATTGAGCCCCCGCGGTAGCCGCCGCCGGCATAGCCGCCGCGGAAGCCGTTGCCGCCCGCATAGCCGGCCCGGTTAAAGCCGCCACCGTACCCGCCATAGCCTCCTCGGAAGCCGTACCCGCCGCGTCCGTACCCGCCATAGCCGCCGCGTCCATACCCAAAGCCACCATAGCCGTAGCCGATGCGGCCGTAGCCGTAGCCCCAGCCGTGCCCGTAAAAGCCGTGGTAAAACGGACCGGCACCGATAAAGAGGCCGCCCAGGAACCAGTCAGCGCCATAGTAGCCGTAGGGTGCGCAGGCGTACGGCGCGTACCCGTAGTAGCCGTACTCGCAGACCGGTGCCGCGTCCGCGTACTCGTATGCAGGGTAGTCCACGTCCGGACCAATGCCGATACCGACGGCGACCTGCGCTTCAGCCGCTCGTGGCGCAAGCGAAAGCGGTACGGCCACAAGAGCGGCAAGTCCTAATGCACGTAGCATGTTTGTCATAAGATTCTCCTCATCCGGCGGAGAGGGACGTGCGCCTCACGGAGCGGATGCCCGGCCTCGCTCTATCTGCGGTGGCCGGTCTTGTTTGTTAGAACACATACCACCCCATATAGTTGCGCGGCCCTTTCCCCCTGTACGAGCTACGGTCAGCAAGCTCTCTGCTGCTTTGTCTGGCCGGGCTGCGCTGCTCTGTACCCCTGGCGAGTAAAGTAAGCTGCGGAGACAGCTATGTTTGCCAAGGCGCAGAGGGTTCACTTCATCGGGATCGGCGGGATCGGCATGAGCGGCATCGCGGAGATCCTGCTGACGCTGGGCTACTCGGTGTCCGGCTCGGACCTGCGGCACAGCCCGGCTACCGAGCGGCTGCAGAAGCTTGGCGCCAGCATCTTTGAGGGCCACGCAGCAGCGAACGTCGTCGGCTCGGGCGTGGTCGTCGCGAGCTCTGCCATCCACACCGGCAACGCCGAGATCGCCGAGGCCCAGCGCCGCAAGATCCCCGTCATTCCCCGGGCCGAAATGCTGGCCGAACTGATGCGGCTCAAGTACGGCATCGCCATCGCCGGCATGCACGGCAAAACCACCACCACCTCCATGATCGCGAGCGTGCTCGGCGCCGGCGGCCTTGACCCAACCCTGGTGGTCGGCGGACGGGTCGACACACTCGGTTCGAATGCGCGCCTGGGCACCTCGCAGTACCTGGTCGCGGAGGCCGACGAGAGCGACCGATCTTTTTTGAAGCTCTCGCCGATTCTCGCGGTTGTTACCAACCTCGATCGCGAACACATGGACTGCTACCGGGACATGGCCGACGTGGAGGACGCGTTTGTCGACTTCATGGACCGAGTGCCGTTTTACGGTGCCGTGGTGGCCTGCTGTGACAATCCCCATCTGCTTGCGCTGCTGCCGCGCGTCCGCCGCCGCGTGTTCACCTACGGCACCGGCCCCCAGGCCGACTACCTTCTCCGAACGCTGCCGCTGCTGCCGGGCCAGACGGCGGCCTCCGGCATGCCGGTCCGCTCGCGTTTCGAGGTTGTCGCGGATGGCACCGTGCTGGGCCCCTTCGCCCTGCTCGTGCCGGGGCTCCACAACGTGCTGAACGCAACGGCCGCGGTCGCGATCGGGCACCAGCTTGAAATTGCGCCGGAAGCCATGATCGCGGGCCTGCGCCACTTTCGCGGAGTCGACCGCCGCTTTCAGAAGATGGGTTGTGTGCGCGGTGTGGCCGTGGTAGACGACTACGGCCACCATCCCACCGAGATCCGGGCAACGCTTCAGGCGGCACACGACTGCAAGTATGCGCGCATCCACGTCATCTTCCAGCCGCACCGGTACACCCGCACGCGCGACCTGATGCCGGAGTTTGCGCAGGCTTTCGCAGGCGCGGCTTCGGTGCAGGTGCTCGATATCTACGCGGCGAGCGAGGCTCCCATTCCCGGCATCGACGCCGAAGCACTGGTCGCGGCGACCGGGCAGTCCGGCATCCGTTACGCGCCGAGTCTTGCCGAGGCGGCGGAGCGCGCGACCGCGGCGGCTGAGGACGGCGACCTCATCCTGACTCTCGGGGCCGGCAATGTGGCGCAGGGCGTCCCGCTTGTGCTTGAAGCGCTGCGGGCCTCTGTAGGCACGCCGATCGCGGCTAGCCCCGCGCTCTAAGAAAGCGCGGGCGAGCCGGCAGCCGCGGGGCAGGTCCAGCAGCCGCTGTTACCAGAGTGGCTACGCCGTGTTTTTCCCATGAATAAGAGCAGGGAACAGACGGGCCGGCAGGCTATAGTCAGGGTGGCGATTCTCACGACCTGGCTCGGGCCGTGGCTAAAACAGAAGCATCGGCAAGCCGGCAGCGTTCCGCTCTCCTGGACTTCGCGCCTGAAGACAGAAACAGAGACGAGGACGATGACGCATTTCTGCGCCCTGCCGTTCCGGCAGCTCCGGAAGGCGGACGGCGCGCGCGTGCCGGCAAGTCTGACCCCGGCGAGGACGCGGAGGCATTTTTGCGCGCCCGGCGCCGTGTGCATCCGCGCAAAAGCCGCCTTCGTGTTCTGCTCGCCTCCCGGTTTGGGCGCGTCCTTCTCGCTGTCGTTGGGGTTCTCGCGCTTGCCGCCTGCGGCGCGGCGGTCTGGGCGGTCAACTCCTTTCTCCGGCACGATCCGCACTTCCGCATAGACGGAGCCTCTTCCATTGAGGCCGCGGGCAACAACGAGCTGAGCCGGACCGAGATCGTCAACGTATTCGGCACCGACATTGGCCGCAACATCTTTTTTGTGCCGCTTGGCCGCCGCGAGGCCGCGCTGGAAGCCCTGCCCTGGGTGCGCCACGCCACCGTGATGCGCCTGCTGCCGCGGACGCTGAGAGTCACCATCGACGAGCGGGTGCCGGTCGCTTTCGTGCGGGTCGGCCATGAGATTGAGCTGGTCGACGGCGAGGGGATGCTGCTGACCATGCCGCCTGCCACCCTCGCAGCCCGGCACTACTCCTTCCCGGTGGTGACCGGGCTCGACCCGAACAGCCCGCCGGAGGCGCGGGCGGAGCGCATGCACCTGTACCGCAGTTTCATCACCGCGCTTGACGGCGACCCCGCAGCCGGGCGGAAAGTTTCCGAGCAGCTGAGCGAAGTGGACCTGAGCGACCTACACGACGTGCGTGCGGTGGTGCCCGCGCAGGGCACCGATATGCTGCTGCATTTCGGCGACAGCGACTTCCTGGAGCGCTACCGCTCCTACCAGGAGCACCTGCCCGAGTGGCGGCAGCAGTACCCGAGCCTGAGCGCCGTGGACCTGCGCTACGACCGGCAGGTCGTCCTGAAAATGGCCGATGCTGCGCGGGCCGACGAAGCAGAGGAAGCGAAGCCGCCTGTGCTTTCTCCAGAGCGCACTTCCGAGGCGCCCCGCAAGCACCGGGAATCGCCGGCTGTCGCGGTACCCCACCATGCTGCGACCGCTTTGGCAGCGAAGCATACGGCAGGAACGCACGTCTGGTACACGGAGAAGCGTACCGGCGCACATAAGGACGGGCAGCCGGCCGTCCGCTGGGTACCGCACTACATTGCCGGTGCCGGGAGGCCGCAATGACGCCGAAGGAAGATGGCTTGCTGGCCGTTTTGGACGTCGGCAGCGCAAAGACCCGGATGCTGGTCGCCGAGCTGCACGAAGGCTCCCTGCGCTACCGCGGGCACGCTGTTGCGCCGAGCGCGGGCATGCGCCGGGGCATCATCGCCGACCTGAAACCGGCGACCGAGGCGATCAACCAGGCCTCGGTCGGCGCTGAATCAGCAGCGCAGGCGGTGATTGAGCAATGCGTCGCGGGCCTCGGCGGCGTCCACGTGCGCGGGGTCAACTCGCAGGGCGGCATCGCGCTCGGCTCAGCCGCGAAGATGCGCGAGATTACCCGCGAAGATGTGCGGGCCGCCGCCGACCGTGCTCGCGCGATCTCGCTGCCGGGCGACCGCGAGGTGCTGCACCTGCTGCCCCGCCATTTTCTGCTCGATGAGGTGCCCGGCATCCACGATCCGGTCGGCATGGTCGGCCACCAGCTGGAGGTCTCGCTGCACCTGGTCACGGCTTCGGCCTCGGCCCATCAGAGCCTGGTGACCTGCTGCAACAAGGCCGGCCTGTCCGTCAGCGAAACCGTCTACGAGGCGCTGGCGGCGGCCGAAAGCTCGATCTCCTCCGATGAGCGCGAGCTGGGCGTCTGCCTCATCGATATCGGCGCGGGTTCGTCGGAGCTGATCGTCTACTTTGAGGGTTCGGTCGTGTACACGGCGGTGGTGCCGATCGGCGGCGACCACTTCACCAACGATCTCGCGATGGGCCAGCACCTGAGCATTCCGGAGGCGGAGTACCTGAAGTGCGAGTACGGCCACGCGGTCGTGACCTCGGTCTCGCAGTCGAGCGAGATTGAGTGGGACGGGAGTGCTTCGGGACAGACTGCAGGCCAGACGCGCGGCAGCATCCGGCAGCGAGCCTTGGCGGAGATCCTGGAGCCGCGCGCGCGGGAGCTGTTCTCGCTGATCCGGGAAAGCCTGCGCACCGGGGCGGTGCTGGAGGCGCTGGGCTCAGGCTGTGTGCTGGTCGGCGGCGGTGCGAAACTGGCCGGGCTGCTCGACACGGCGGAAAGCATTTTGCGGGTGCCGGCCAGGATCGGCACACCGGTGCCGCTGTCGAGGATGCCGGGCGAGCTGCAGCAGCCGGAGTACGCCGTGCTGGTGGGGCTGATGCTCTATGCGCACCGCACCGGCCAGCTCCGCGCCGAGCAGGAAGGTTCGCTGCGGGCGAAGCTCCGGGCGATGTTTGCGGGGAGTATCTAGACCGACGACGATTTGGGTGAGGAAAAAGGGAGCGACAAGGCATGAACAACGGTGACGAAATGCGGATTCAGTATCACGACGAAGTACCGTCCGGCGCCAAGATCAAGGTCATCGGCGTGGGCGGCGGCGGCGGCAACGCGGTCAACCGTATGATCTCGGCGCGCGTCGAAGGCGTGGAGTTCATCGCGGCCAACACAGACGTGCAGGCGCTGCAGCTCTCGTCCGCACCGGTCAAGCTGCAGCTGGGCGTCAAGCTCACCAGCGGCCTCGGCGCGGGTGCAAACCCGGATGTCGGCCGGCGCGCTGCGCTCGAAGACTCGGAAAAGATTATCGAAGCGCTCGAAGGCGCCGATATGGTCTTTGTGACGGCCGGCATGGGCGGTGGCACCGGCACCGGCGCGGCGCCGGTCATCGCCTCGCTCGCGAGCGAAATGGGTGCGCTCACGGTAGCGGTCGTCACTCGACCTTTTGGCTTTGAAGGCAAGCGCCGCATGGCCCAGGCCGAACGCGGCATGCAGGAGCTGCTGGACGCAGTCGACACCATGATCGTGATTCCGAATGAGAAGCTGCTCGCGGTCGCGCAGGATGCCGGCTTTTTCGAGTCCTTCCGGGTGGCGGACGACGTGCTGCGGCAGGGCGTGCAGGGCATCTCGGACATCATCACCATCCCGGGCATCATCAACCGCGACTTTGCCGACGTAAAAACCACGATGGCCGGCATGGGCTACGCGGTGATGGGGACGGCGCAGCGCTCGGGCGAGAACCGCGCGATTGCCGCCGCGCAGGCGGCCATGGCCTCGCCGCTGCTCGAAGACGGCGCGATCGACGGTGCGCGCGGCATCCTTATCAATATCTCGGGCTCCAGCTCGCTCAAGCTGAGCGAAGTAAACACCGCGTCCACGCTGATCCAGAATGCTGCGCACGAGGACGCAAACATCATCTTCGGTGCCGTGCTCGACGAAACGATGGGTGACGACGTGAAGATCACAGTCATCGCAACCGGCTTCCGGCAGGGCAGCGGCGCGCAGCGCGAGCGTGCCATACCTGAGGTCACGACGGCTCGCGTCACCCCGGCTCCGCCTCAGCCGGCCGGCAAGCCCCGCTTTGCCAGCGAAGTGGAAGAGGAGGGGAGCTGGGCTCAATCGCCTAGCGCGCCTTCGCCGGCTTCGCCTCATGATCCTTTCTTCGATCAGGAGATCTTTCTTCCCAAGCGCGAAGCATCCACCCCACTGTTTGCCGACGTTCCTCCATCAGCGCGGTCGGACCGGCACCCCGAGCCGCCCGCCTTTGCCGAGGAACCGCTGCCACAGGAGGACGATCTGGAGATCCCGGCGTACTTACGACGCGGTGGCAACTAGGACATGGAACAAAAGAGGGGCAGGGCCAACGAAGACGCGGAGGTAACTAGCTGGCTCCCTTTTCTCTGGAAGTTTCGAAGTCTTTGCTAGAGTGAGGTATCGCAGCACAACTTGCCCGATCCATTTGCGCGTTGCAACGCCGACTCGCAAATCAAAGAAGCCTGCGCTGATTTGCAGTAGGGAAGACTGTCTGAAACCGCACGCCTGATCTCATGTCCGCGGGCTTTTTCCCCCGCAAAAAGGTTGAAAGTTGCCCATGAAACGTTTCTCGGCCCTGTTCGCGGTGTTCACCATGCTTCTGCTGCCGCTCACCACTCTTGCCTCGGCCAGCACGCGGCATCACCATGCGCGCTCGGCCGCCCACGTGCAGGAAAGCCCGCGTGCGCGCCGGCACATGGCATTGCTGGAACACAGTCGGCGTGTGGCCGGGAGCAGCGGCGGGGCCCGCTTTGTAACCGCTTCCACTACTACGCGGCTAGTCCGCGGCCGCAATGGCCGCCTTCGGCGGGTCGGCGGCCGCCGCCACTACGGCGAAGTCTTTACGGCTGATTCCTTCACGACCAACGACGTGGGCCAGGGTGACATCACCACCGGCGAAGACCCGGTGGTACGCCAGGCGGCGCTCGATGCGCTCGGCAACATGTATGGAACCGTCGTCGCCATCAACCCGGACAATGGGCGGATCCTCGCGATGGTCAACCAAAAGCTGGCGCTTTCGAGCGGTGCCGAGCCCTGCTCCACCATCAAGGTTTCGGTCGCGCTGGCCGCCTTGTCTGAGGGCATCATCACCAAGGACACGCCGGTCAACCTTGGCGGGCATTACTCGCTCAACCTGACCACCGCGCTCGCAAAGTCGGTCAATCCGTACTTTGAGGTACTTGGGCGGCGGCTGGGCTTTGAGCGCGTCCGGCACTACGCCAACGAGTTTGGCCTGGGCGAGCTGGCCGGCTACGACATCCCGAATGAACAGCTGGGCGTGTATCCCTCGCAGCCGCTGCCGGACTCGAAAGGCGGCGTTGGCCGCATGTGCTCCTTCGGCGAGGGCGTTTCGATGACGCCGCTGCAGCTAGGCGCGCTTGTTTCGGCCATTGCCAACGGCGGCACCCTGTACTACCTGCAGCACCCGACCACGCCGCAATCCATTGCCGCATACCAGCCGCGCATCAAGCGGACGCTCGACATCAAAAACCTGGTTCCGGAGATCGAGCCGGGTATGGCCGGCGCGGTGGACTGGGGTACGGCGCGGTCGCTCCGCGCTTCGTTCAACCAGTTTCCGGTCATGGGCAAGACAGGCACCTGCTCGAACAACGGAACCCGCTTTGGCTGGTTTGCCAGCTTTGCCGATACCCAGCAGTACGGGCGCATCGTGACCGTCATCTTTCTTGAGGGCGGCCGGCCGACCTTTGGACCCAAGGCAGCCGAGCTGACCGGTTACTTCTACAAGAATCTGTGGGACCACAGCTATTTCGCTTCCAAGGAAAACGCAGCGCTGCCGAGCGCCGGAACGACCTACCGCTAAGGCCCGCATCCTAATCCCGTAGCACTCCAGCGCCCGGCCCGATCGATACAATCGTGGCCGGATGCTCTTTGGGGAGACGTTGCGGGGATGAGCATGAAGATTCTGACCGCAGCCGAGATGCGCGATGCCGACCGCCGGACCATCGAGGACGCCGGCATCACGTCCCTGCAGCTTGCCACGCACGCGGGCGCTGCTGTGGCGCGTTTTATCGTGGCTGAGTTCCCGCATGCTCGGCATCTTGTCGTCCTATGCGGCAAGGGCAACAACGGCGGGGACGGGATGATGGCAGCCGCGGCGCTGGTCGACGCAGGCCGCAAGCCGCACGTTCTCCTGCTTGGGAAGCGGGATGAGCTCGACGGCGACCCGCTGATCATGTTTCGCAAATCGCAGCCCAGGGTGCCGTTGACCGAGCTGGCCACAGAGGCCGACCTGCATGGGGCTGCCGTCGCTAAGCTGTTCGCGGACGCTGACCTGATCCTCGACGCGATCGTTGGCACCGGCTTTAAACCGCCGCTGCGCGGCATCGCCGCGGCACTGCGGGACCTGATTGAGCCGATGCCGACGCCGATCGTCGCGGTCGATATACCGTCGGGCTGGGACGCCGACTCGATGAAGTATGCAGAGGCGAGTGCGATGCGCGCCGACGCGGTCGTCACGTTTACCGCGCCCAAGCTCGCGCATGCCTTCGGCAACCTGACTGGCTCGGCGACCAAGCCGATTGTCATCGCCGGCATCGGGTCGCCGGATGGCGCCATCGTCTCGGCCGCGAACCTGCGCTGGACCGGCGACAGCAAGCGCCTGACGGAGCGGCCGCGCGAGGCTGACGACAACAAGGGGCGTCATGGGCACGTAGTGCTGTTTGCCGGGAGCCATGGCAAGGCCGGCGCGCCTTCGATGGCATCGCTCGCCGCACTGCGTGCGGGCGCGGGCCTGGTCACGGCGGCTATCCCGGCGTCCATCCTGAACAACGTGGCGCTGATTGCGCCCGAGCTGATGACCGTGCCCCTGGCGGAGAACGCTGCCGGCGAGCTCGAATCAAGCTTCTTTCAGGAGCCGCTTGCTGCCCTCCTGAAGAGGAAAACTGTCATCGCAGTCGGCCCCGGTCTGGGCGAAAGCGAGCAGGCCTCCGCGCTCGTTTTCTCCCTGCTGGATAAAGCGGAGGTGCCGCTGGTGCTGGACGCCGACGCGCTGAACCTGCTCGCCAGAGATATGGGAAAGCTGCGCGATCGGCCGAACCGGCGTACACAACGCGTGATCCTGACGCCGCACCCGGGCGAGATGGCGCGGCTCGCCGGCATCTCGATCCCAGAGGTGCAGGAGGACCGGCTTGGCCTCGCGCGCCGCTTCGCCGCCGAGTACGGCGTCACGCTCGTGCTGAAAGGCTGGCGCACGCTGGTCGCGCATCCCGACGGCGCGGTCGCGGTCAATACAACCGGAAACCCGGGTCTTGCCAAGGGCGGCTCGGGTGACATGCTGACCGGCCTGGTCGCCGCCCTGGTCGCGCAATACCCGGACGACCTGGAGCAGGCGGTCGAGGCAGCCGTTTACCTCCACGGGCTGGCTGCCGACATCGCCGTCCGTGCGCAGGATGAACACACTTTGCTGGTCACCGATGTGATTGCGAATCTTTGGCAGGCGTATCGTTACCGCGCCGGCGACAAGAACGGGTATGTTTGGTGGGAGGGGATGCCGCGATGACCGAAGAGTTGGCTGTGCGAAAGCTAGAGTTCCAGACGCAGAATGCCGCCGAGACGATCGCGATCGGCAAGCAGCTTGTGGATGCGCTGACGCTGCCAACGCTGCTCATCCTGACCGGTACCCTGGGCTCCGGCAAAACGACTCTGGTCAAGGGCATTGCCGAGGCGCTCGACGCCGCCGACCCGGACGAAGTGACCAGCCCGACCTTTACGCTGATGCACGAGTACGAGGGCGAGCGCGCCGGAAAACCCGTGTACCTGTATCACCTGGACCTGTACCGGCTCGAAACCGAGCGCCAGGTCGAGCAGTTAGGCATCGACGAGCTGATGGAAGACGACGCGCTCGTGCTGGTGGAGTGGGGGGAGAAGTTTCCTTCCATTCAGCGGCGCGCCGCGGGCGAGATTGTAATGGAGACCGCCGGCGGGGACGGGCGGAAGATTACGGTGACGCTGCGGTAGATCACTGAGTGATGACTAGGTGCTTAGTTATACGGCGGAGAGGAGTGAAAACCGCGGTGAGCTCAGAGCAGTTTTCCCGCCTTTCAAGTACGCCGCAAATCTTGTAAGAACCGTGGCGGCTTGAGTGATGCACTGACCATGCGTTAACAGGCGTTTGCATATTTAACCTAAGATCACGAAGCATGGCTCTAAGCAGCGGAGTCGCCAACGTAATGTTTGTTGAATCACTCACATCTGAGCCTGCTTGATCTATAAGGGGCCTAGTTTTCGGACGCGCTAAGATAAATGAACCATGCTGCGCCGAGCCGATTCTATAGAAATCCTTCAAGCTCTACAGTCGAAGAAATGCCTTCGGGTAGGCCCAAAACGTCATAGAGGGCTGATAATGCATGGGTCACTATGTCAGCCACAAGCAAGATGTTGTCTACCTCACGCTGTGATCTAACCTGAACCGAAAATGCTGGTCTTCCAAACGGGAAAAGCTTGCTCATGTTCTGTGCCGCCAAGTAAAAAGATATAGCACAGCGGAGGCCTTTGGACGTTAATCCAAATATCTACACAGCCTTTATATCTAGTGGCTGTCCACAATCTCCTTCAAGAGCGCATACCGCCTGTCGTAAGCAACGGACCCATGTGAACTAAATGCCTGGTTATCACCTAACAGATAAATTGTTGCTGTGGCTGGATATATCCTGTTCGCATCCTCGGCTCTCCCTCTAAAACACATAACCCAGGTTTTACCTATTTCGGGCTCGTAAGGCCCATGACATTCGAGCGACTTGATCACAGATGACCCTTTGCTTCGGAACACGTAGAGATTGACTCCTGGCCCAGATGTGATCAAAGCAAAGCTCCCATCTAAAGTAGAGATTGCCTCCTCCTGCCCTATAAGGTTAAAGGATGGCTTGTCTCTACGCGCAGCGCTACCATGTTCCTGAAAAGTAACCTTGGTGGCCTCCAAAGCAGTTATAACGGTCACGTCCATAAGGCTAGGTATTGCACCACCCGAGTACCAATTTACAACGTAGGTCGACATCTTTGACTGAGCAGAAGCTGCTCCGGCAAGTAGTATGCAGGCTGCAAGGGACGCACTCCCTAGCGACTTGCGCATGACTGCACCTTAGATACATAGCTGGCTGTACCATCACCTCCGCTTTTGATGGCAGATGGTACATTCCCGTGACTCGCCTTGAGGTGGCTTGCGTAATTCAGGATGCCGATCTGAATGGCAGAAGTGCGGCTATCTGTGGTGAACAGACACTCATAGGTAAGCATTAGCCGTCAACCCTTCGAAGGTGGTGAGTTTGCGTTCCCGTTGTCATCCGTCGACCAGACCTGCTCCTGAAACGCGATGAAGATCG
>CAXUDF010000110.1:0-12221 GCA_964249695.1 uncultured Acidobacteriaceae bacterium | reverse complement strand
CGCCGACCCGATCGTGGCCGGACACGCTCGACGCGGGCTGGGCTACGCGGTTCTACTGGCTGTCTACGCCACCACGTGGAGCCTGCCGCACTACCAGATGGACGACCGGTACCGGTTCGGCTACTTCGGGCTGGCAGACCATGTGCTGTTCGACCGGCACTCGATCCAGCAGGGCTCGACGCGGTAGACACTTCATGGGTTCGCCGCCGGGGCGAGGACGGCAGCAATCCTCGGCTACCCGGCGCGCGTCCTATCTGTTGTGAGTACGCCGCTATGAGCCTGCCGCTGTTCGCACAAGAAGAGCTCGCGGCCGAGCAGGGTGAGCGCGCCGCGGGCGAAGCGAAGCTGCTCTCGATTGAACAGCGCCTGATGACTCGAGACGGCCCGCCTCGCGCGCGCCCGTTCTGGGATCCGCTCAAAGAATTGATCTACGTACTGCTCTCAGCGCGGACCCGCACCGAGGTCGCGCTGGCCGTTGTGGCACAGCTTGAGTTGCAGTACGGCGCGGCGCTCGGGGACTGGACTCGTTTGCGGGATGCGCCGCTGCCCGGGGTGCTGCTCCTCGCGGCTCCGGTCACTTTCTCTGAAAAGAAAGCTCCCGCGCTGCAGAGCGCTTTGCGCAGGATCACGCGGCAGAACGGCGGCCGCCTTTCGCTCGACTTTTTCGAGGGGCAGCCGGTGGAGCGCATCCGCCGCTGGCTCGAAAGCTTCGAAGGGGTCGGCGCGCGCGGCTCTGCTGCGGTCGCAAACCATTCTTCGCTGCGCCTGCGCGCGCTTGCGGTCGACGCACACCACCACCGCATCGCCTTGCGCCTCGATTTAGCGCCTAAGAACGCGACGGCCGCTGAAGTGGAACAGCGGCTGTTACCGATGCTGCCCGAGGAGCGATGGCCCGCATCGCGGCTCACTCAGCTGCATGACCTGCTGAAGCTGCACGGCCAGATCCGCTGCACTGCAAATGAATGGCAGGGGCACTGCCCGGAGTGCCCGCTGCTGCCGCTGTGCCCTACCGGTACACAGGTTCTGCAGCATGCGGCTGAAACAACGGCGCAAAACTTTTCCGCACGCTGACGAACACGACGAGCCAGAACACAAAGGCGACCAGGCCGTTCACGATTCCGCTGGGGGCCATGGTGGCGTGAAATAACAGGATCGTGCCGATGATCGGACCCAGCAGTACCAGCGCCAGGGGAACGAAAAAGCCGGAAAGCAGCATCAGTCCAGCAAGCAGCTGCACGGCAAAGGCCGCCTGAAG
Organism: uncultured Acidobacteriaceae bacterium; assembly: GCA_964249695.1. Classification (GTDB taxonomy): domain Bacteria; phylum Acidobacteriota; class Terriglobia; order Terriglobales; family Acidobacteriaceae; genus EB88. The sequence continues at coordinate 10,966 of CAXUDF010000110.1, read as the reverse complement.
CATGTGCGACTGCGCGATAGCGCCCATGTACTGCATCGCCAGCGGCGACATCGGTTCTCCCTTCATATGGAGGAAGTGGAGAAAGCCATTCGCGCCGAAAACAGTAAACATCAGCCCCAGCAAAACTCGGGCGACAGTGCCGACAATCTTCATTGATTCGAGCTCCTTATGTGTGACAACACACATCTCCCTGCATCTTGCGGATTGAGGGACGCGTCGTCAACTGGAATCGTCGCAGCGCGTAGCCGAGCCGCTTGGGAGGCGAGCATGAGCGCTCGGGGACCGGCATGCGAAAACGGCCTGAGCGCAACGAAGCAGGAACTTTCCGCTGCGCTCAAGGTGACCGGGGAAGCTGCGCGCCGGCAGGAAAACGTCTAGCCGACCACCCGGTATCCAAGCTGAAAGGGATTAGCTGCAAGCCCACCCAGCAAGTACCAGCCGGTGGCCCCGATGTGCAGCGACGGTCCGTAGGTGTAGCCAAAGCCCGTGTCGAGCACGCTCGATGCGGCGACCAGACCCAGGCCCGCGGGAATGACGACCCCATTGACCGTTTGCCCAGCCCCAAGCTGCGCCTGCGCCGTGACACATGCGGTCAGCAGTGCGGCGATCTGGTTTAAATCCGAGAGGATGGCCGGCAGCTGCTCACCGCCCCGCAGAATGCGCGCCACCAGGGCGGAGATGGTATGCCCGGTACCCTCAAACCACACCGCGTTTGGGTCGGCTCCGGCGACACCCGGAGCGAGACTCGCGGAATCGAAGACCAGCCCACGGAAGCTTTGCGAGCCGGTCAGCAGCGAGTTCTTCGAGTCTGCGGTGTCGGTCGCCTGCAGGTTTCTGAGCGCGTAGTCGATGGTTCCCTGCGTGAGCGGGTTGAGCCCGGCAAGAAACGTCCAGGTCAGGGTATCCTCGGCGATCGGGTAGTAGTTGATAGTGATCTGGTCGCCGACTGTACCCACGTAGAACAACGGCCCGGAGCTTTGGTACATGGCGGCGACAAAGGCCGCAGCGTGCTGCGCCAGCGCCGACCAGCTCATGCCGTTGTTTGCGTTCGCATCCTTGGTGAGCGTCGCCAGCATGGTGAAAAAGGCATAGCAATCGGTGTTGTGCTCGGTCGATTTTCCATTGGTCGAGGCCACGGACTGGTTTTGCGGGTTGATCGTGGTGCCCCAGGTAAAGCCGCCTGGTCCGCGCGTGTCGTAGTGGTTGGTGACAATCCAGTTGGCCACCAGCAGCGCGCCGGCCAGGTAGCGGCTGTTGCCGGTGCGCCCGTAAAGCTGGGCAAGCGCCATGCCGGCCCAAGCCTGGTCGCCGACTGTGCTCGTGTAGAAGTAGAACGGCGCGGCCGCCGGTGTGATGTAGGCACCGTCCGCACTCGGTTTATTCACGAAGTAGGCCTGCGCAAATCGCCCGTCCGCGGTTGGGAAGTTGTTTGCCTGCGCGTAGAGAAGGCCGCTGCCGAGGATCTCGGCGCGGGCGACGTCGTCGGCATCGCCGGCCGCAAGGTAGGCGTGGATGATGACGGCGTTGTCATAGGTAAACGCCGACGCCTGCACCGCCGCATCGCTATAGCTCTGGACCAGCCGTAGGGTCGAGCCGCTCGCGTACGCGTCCATCATGCGGTTCACAAAGGTAAAGCCGTTGTTGATGGAGTTCAGCAAAACTTCGCCGTCGATCACGAGCGACGCGGGGACGGACTGCGCCGCGGCTGACTGGGGTGCGGCAAAGGCCGGCAAAGCCGCCGTAACAGCGGCTGCAGAGCCGAGGCCGAGCAGATGGCGGCGCGACAAAGGGGTGGACGACATGGTGGGTTCCTCCTGCGTGCAATGGATCGGGGGTGAGGTTGCGCAAACGCGCCCCACAGTACGCCGCCGGCTCCTGTGGTGGCAAGCCTCCCTGCTAAAGCCGTTCTCGTACACATGTAGAAGGACCAGCGACACTGGCCGTGGCTTTTCCGTCGGGGAAAGCCACACTTCCTGAAGTTCTCCCTCTACCCCAATATGAGAACGGCTATAGGCTGAGTACGATGGCATCCATCCTCGAAGTCGTGCGCGTATCCAAAACCTACCCGCGCACCGGTGCCGGCGAGCAGGGGCACGCCACCGTTGTGGATGACGTGTCCTTTGTTCTCCGCCGCGGGGAGACGCTGGGGCTGGTCGGCGAGTCCGGCTCTGGCAAAAGCACACTTGCCCGCATGGTTCTAGGCTTGGTGCCGCCCACCGGCGGCTCGGTCACCTTCGACGGCGTCCGTCTCGACCAGGTTTCCCGAAGCGCCATGCGGGCCATACGGCGGCGCATGCAGCCCGTCTTTCAGGACCCCTACGCCGCGCTGAACCCGCGCATGCGCATCCGCGATGTGCTGGCCGAGCCGTTCCGCATCCATCAGGACGCGGCAGCCCGCAGCCCAGACACGCTTCGCGCTGCCACCAGTGAGCTGCTGGGCAAAGTCGGGCTCGATGCCTCCGCGCTGGAGCGCTACCCGCACGAGTTTTCCGGCGGCCAGCGCCAGCGCATCAACATCGCGCGCGCTCTCGCGCTTCGGCCGGAGGTGCTGGTGCTCGATGAGCCGGTTTCGGCGCTCGACGTCAGCGTGGGCGCGCAGGTTGTCAACCTGCTCCGGACGCTTCAGCGCGAGTTCGGGCTGACCTACCTGTTCATCACTCACTCCATGCCGCTGGTGCGCTATCTGGCGACAGATATCGCAGTTCTGCAGCAAGGCAAGCTGGTGGAGGAGGGCCCGGCCGCGCGCGTGCTGGCAAACCCGGCCCACCCCTACACGCAGGCGCTGATCGCGGCGACGCCGGTGCTACAGGACTGAGCGTGCGCTCCGCGCCGAGGGTCCCGGATCGGGAAGCCCTGGTACTAAAGTGACGGGCTGGACTTCCTTGGTCCGCTGCCTCCATCGGGCGCCTGCTAGCGTTGCAGGCGAGAGGGAAAAATCATGGTGAACCCGGTAAGCACCGAGCTGTACACAGGCGCACCCGCCACCGCACACACGGCCGAAGTCGCGCAGAACACGGCGCCGACGCAGGCGACAGAAACACAGGCCCCTGCCGGCAAGGACCATGTGACACTTTCAGCCGGAGCGCAGGCACAGCTCCTCGAGCAGCAAGGGCAGAGCGTAGCGCAGATCGCAGTTTCGCTTGGCCTCAGCGCTAGCACGGTCGACAGCTATCTCGGCATCCAGGCAAGCAGCCCAGCGGTGTCGCAGCCGGTTGCGGCCGCAGCGGTACTACATACCAAACTGGCTTGAGCCTGCCTTCGAACAAAGCCAGGTGACGAGGGCGGGGCGGGGTTCGCCAGGGGGCAGCCAGAACAGTAGGCTGAAAGAGTGCTTTCCTCCCCTGATCTACACCTGAGCGGCCGCACGGCGTGGCTATGCTTTGCCTCCCTGATTGCAGGGCTGCTGAACGCGGTCGCCGGCGGCGGGTCGTTTCTTTCCTTTCCCGCGCTGCTCTCGTTCGGCGTGCCGCCGGTCCAGGCAAATGCCACCAACACGGTTGCGTTATGGCCCGGGCAGTTCACCTCCATCGCTGCGTACCGCCGCGACCTGGAGCAGAACCGCTACCTTGTGCTGCCGCTCGCCATGGCCGCCGCCGTGGGCGGGGTCGGCGGCGGCTGGGTCCTGCTGCACACCGGGCAGCGTACGTTTCTCCACCTGGTGCCCTGGCTCCTTCTCGGCGCGGCCAGCCTTTTTGCCGCGTCAACGCCGCTGTCCCGCTTCATCGGGCGCCGCGGCCGCGGCAAAGCCATGCCAGCCGAAGAGGAGATCGTGCGCCGAATCTCCCTGCCGCCGCTGCTCTGCACCACCGTCGCGGTCACGCTGTACATCGGCTACTTCGGCGCCGGCGCGGGCTTTCTCATCATGTCGATGCTGGCGTTGTTCGGCATAGAAAACGTCAACCAGATCAATGCGCTCAAGGTGGTCACGACGACGGTGGCCAACGGCGTCGCCGTGCTGCTGTTCATCGTGGAAGGGCAGGTGCTGTGGCAGTATTGCCTGCTCATGATGGTCACCGGCGCCGTCGGCGGCTACGTCGGCGGCCGCAGTGCCCGCAGGCTGAACCCGCGCCTGATGCGGGGGATGGTGACTGTGCTCGGCTTTGCCATGGCGGGCTACTTCTTCTGGCGCAACGGTGGGCTGTAGCCGCACTGGTAGCATTTCAGTAGAGGCATACCCCAGATGAGTCATGAAGGATTTCGGCTCGTAACCGCGGAGGAAGCCCGGCGCGCGGACCGCGAGCATGCGCCTCTGCCCCGGGAAGCGATCGAGCCGATCAAGGTGCGCGTTGACAAGAGCGGCGGCACCGGCATGGAGATTGATTGGCGCGATGGGCATCGGAGCCGCTGGAGCTTTCCGTGGCTGCGCGAAGCCTGCCCCTGCGCCACATGCCATGACGAGCGGGAGAAGGATGGGCGCGCAGTGGGTGAGCCCCGGCCGCAGCCTGCGGCGCTGCTGCCCATGTTCAAGGCGCCAGCCCGGCCGGACACTGTGCAGCAGGTAGGCCGCTATGCCATCTCCTTCAATTGGAACGACGGCCATACCAGCGGCATTTACTCCTGGGAGTTTCTCCGCAGGCACTGCCTTTGTGACCTTTGCCGCTCGGCACGAGGCGAGTGAAGCCGGTACACTGGGCGCGATGAATTGTCTGCGCTCGGCCCTCCTGTTCTGTGCCTCTTTGCTACTGACCGCTCCTGTATTTGCGCAAACCGTGCAGCACCGCCCGCCGGCCGTGCCCCTCATCACGCACAACCCGTATTTCTCGGTGTGGTCGTTCACCAATGTCCTGACTGGCAGCACGACGCGCCACTGGACGGGGACCAAACAGGGCCTCACCAGCATGGTGCGGGTCGATGGCAAGCCCTACCGCATCATGGGCGACTGGCCGGACAACGTTCCCGCGATGACGCAAAGCTCGCTCGACGTCGAGGCAACGCACACTAACTACACCTTCCAGGGCGCCGGCGTGGAAGTGCGCCTGAGCTTCTTCACCCCGGCATTTCCGCAGGATCTGGACCTGATGTCGCGGCCCGTCACCTACATCAGCTGGACCGCGCGCTCGCTCGACGGGGCACAGCACACAGTGGATGCCATGCTGGACGTGAGCCCGGTCATCGCCGTCAATACCGGCTTAGACGCAGTGACCTGGGGCCGCAGCGAGACCGCCGGGCTGACCGTGCTAAACACAGGCTCGCGCGACCAACGCGTGCTTGATAAGAAGGGTGATAACCTTCGCATCGACTGGGGCTACTTCCACCTCGCCATGCCGCACGACGAGCAGGCCGAGATGATTGCGAGCAATCATGCGATGGTCCAGTTCTCCACAACCGGCAAGCTCGGCGCAGCCGATGACATGGAAATGCCCGCCGCTCCCGAAAGCGGTGCGGCGCACCTGGCCGCGCTGGTACACCTCCCATCAGTTGGGAGCACCCCGGTAGCCCGGCATGTGCTGGTCAGCTACACCGATGACTTTGCACTGGAGTATCTGAACCAGCGCCTGCGCCCCTACTGGCAGCGCAACGGCGAAAGCGTCGCCGCAATGCTGGACAAGGCCGAACAGCAGTACTCGTCGCTGGAAACACGCGGCTTGGCCTACGACAAACAGCTGGACACAGATATGACCGCAGCCGGGGGCGCCGACTACAGCTACCTGACCAACCTGAGCTACCGTCAATCGCTTGCCGCCTGCGAGCTGACCGCCGACACCAACGGCACGCCGCTCTACTTCTGCAAGGAAAACTTTTCGAACGGCTGCGTGGGCACGGTCGACGTCATGTACCCGCAGTCGCCGATCCTGCTCTTCTTCAATCCCGCGCTGATGGAAGCGCAAATGGAGCCTGTGCTGCGCTACTCGGCGCTGCCGCGCTGGAGGTTCCCCTTTTCTCCGCACGATATCGGCGCCTGGCCGCTGGCTGACGGGCAGGTATACGGCGGCGGCGAGTTGACCGAGGACGACCAGCAGCCGGTGGAGGAGTCGGGCAACATGCTCATCATGGCCGACGCCGTGGCGCAGAGCGAAGGCAATGCCCACCTAGCCGAGCGGTACTGGCCCGAGTTCACCAAGTGGGCCGACTACCTCCAGAAGGAAGGCCGGGACCCAGTCAATCAGCTCTCCACGGACGACTTTGCCGGGCATCTCGCGCATCAGGAGAACCTGACGATCAAGGCGATCCTCGGCGTCGGCGCCTATGCTGACCTGGCGCACCGCCTGGGGCACGAAGAGGTCGCGCAGCAATACCGAGGCCTTGCGGAGGGGATGGTGAAGCAGTTCCTCGCGATGGGCATGGAGGGCGACCACACCAAGCTCGCCTTTGACAAGCCCGGCACCTGGAGCCAGAAGTACAACCTGGTGTGGGACGACCTGCTCGGGATGCACTTGTTCCCGCCGACGCTGCGCGAAAACGAGATTCGCTTCTACCTGAAGCACCTGAACACGTACGGCCTGCCGCTTGACAGCCGCAAGACGTACACCAAGCTCGATTGGGAGTTGTGGACGGCGACGATGGCGGCCAACCCCCAGGATTTTTCGCGGTTTATCAAGCCGCTCGTGACCTGGGCCGACACAGCGGCGACCCGCGTTCCTCTGAACGATTTCTACGACACTCTTACTGGCAAGCAGGAGCAGTTCCAGGCGCGCTCTGTCGTAGGCGGGCTATTCATCAAGGCATTGTCGGATCAGGCGCTCGCAGACAAATGGCGTGCGCTGACGGCCGAGCCTTCAGCTGCGCCGTAGCTGCGCTTCCAGCAGGGCAATCGCCGACGCAGCGTCGGCGACGACCTGCATGATGGTGCGCTGCTGCGGGCGGATCAAGCCCTCCCGCGCGGCGTGATCTAAAAAGCGCAGCAGGTGGTCAAAGTAGCCGTTGATGTTGACCAGCACGCAAGGCTTGCTGTGGGTGCCGAGCAGCGACCAGGTGACGACCTCAATGAACTCATCGAGCGTGCCGAAGCCGCCAGGCAGGGCGACAAACGCGTCGGCGCGCTCGGCCATCATGGCTTTGCGCTCGTGCATTGTGTCGACGTGGTGCAGCTCCGTCAGGCCGGGGTGCGCGATCTCACGGTCTCGCAGGACTGCCGGCAGCACCCCGATGACCGGCGCCCCGCAGGCGATTGCGGCATCGGCAACCGCGCCCATCAAGCCGGTCGTGGCCCCGCCGTACACCAGTCCGAAGCCGGCGTGGGCGAGCAGCGTGCCCAGCTGCACCGCAGCTGCCCGGTAGGCCGGGTCAGTGCCGTCATGCGAGGCGCAGAAGACCGCCATGTGCTTCATACTGATGGTGCGCCCAGCAGACGCATGCCGGGGAGCTTCGCGGCATCTTTGTCAAAGGTGACGGTATAGCGGCAGCCGGCAGAGTCGGCGATTGTGCTGATGCAGCAATCCCCAAAATCTGCCCGCGATACACGGAAGTGATCCAAAGCACTCCGAGCTATAGCTGCTCGCTCAACCTGCAGGTTGGTCACACTCAGTAACTGCTCGACAGCTAAGGCGACCTCGCTACGACTGCGCTTGTAGAAATGTTCCAGAACCCAGGCGAACTCACACAGAACCACCAGCGAGATATAGCCAGGATCTTGGGCCGTAAGGGTGTTAAAGAAGTTTTGGGCCTGCTCCACTTGGACGCAATCGTCCTCCATCACAAACCGAACCAGAACGTTTGTATCGAGGCCGATCAGCTTCGCTCGCTCCCCTCGCGCTTGATGCGTTCATCCTCTTCTCCCAGATGATCGGCGATTGCTTGATTCATGTCCTCGATCGTCGCAGCTGGACCGGTGTACCTAAACACGCCGCGTAGATCATTGATTGATCCTGTTTTCCGTCGCAGCGCATACGTTCCGGTCTCGGTATTGCGGTGAAACTCGACCTTGTCCCCGGTCTTGATTCCAAGGTCATTTCTCACCTCAACCGGTATTGTGATCTGGCCCTTGGACGTAACGATAGAAGTCGCCATGATGACCTCGCAAGAGCGAGTTTAGCATTTCCTTACCTCAAGTAAGGAGTGTTACTTCATCGTAAACTAGCTCCAGTGCACCGCCTCCTCCAAAACATGAATCCGCAGCAGGCCGAGGGCGTCCAGGCCGTCGACGGCCCGGTGCTGCTGCTCGCGGGCGCGGGCTCGGGCAAAACCCGCGTCATCACGCACCGCATCGCCTACCTGATTGAGGAGCGGGGGGTCGCGCCTGACTCCATCCTGGCCGTGACGTTCACCAACAAGGCCGCGAAGGAGATGGCGGAGCGCGTCGAAAAGCTGATCGGCTCGTCCACATTGGCGAAACCGCTGCTCGCGACTTTTCACTCCTTCTGCGTGCGTATGCTGCGCCGCGACATCGAAGCCTTGCGAACGCCGGGCGAACAAGGCGGGCTCACCCGCTCCTTCGCCATCTACGACGAGAGCGACCAGCAGCAGGTCGTCAAGGCGATCATGCGGCGCATGGGGCTCGACGACAAGCAGCTCACGCCGCGTACCGTGCTTTCCAAGATCTCCTGGGCGAAAAACCACATGCTCGACCCGCAGGAGTTCTACCTGCAGTCGGCCGATCCGCAAAGCGAGCGCGTCGCACACATCTTTGAGGCATACCGCAAAGAGCTGCGCAAGAACAATGCGCTCGACTTCGACGACCTGCTGCTCGAGGCCGTGCACCTGCTGCGCGCAAGCGGCGAAACCCGCGAACGCTACAACCGCCGTTACAAATACCTGCTCATTGATGAATACCAGGACACGAACCGCCCGCAATACGAGCTGATGAAGCTGCTCGCCGGTCCCGAGCACAACGTGTGTGTCGTCGGCGATGAAGACCAGAGCATCTACAGCTGGCGCGGTGCCGACATCCGCAACATTCTCGAGTTCGAGAAGGACTTTCCCGGCGTCAAGACCATCCGGCTCGAGCAGAACTACCGCTCGACCCAGGTGATTCTGGAGGCCGCTGGTGCGGTGGTCGCGCGGAACTCGCAGCGCAAAGGCAAAGACCTATGGACCGCGCGCGAGGGCGGGGCGCAGATCGGCTACTACGAGGCGCCGGACGGTGAAAATGAAGCGCTCTTCATCGCGGACTATCTGAACAAATACCTGCGCGAAGCCGGGCAAAGCCTTGCGTCAGGCACCAGCCACGATCAGCCGAAGGCAGCCGTGCTCTACCGCACCAACTCGCAGTCGCGCCTGGTCGAAGAGGCACTGCGCCGCTACGGCATCAGCTACACCATGGTCGGCGGCTTCTCGTTCTACGAGCGCGCCGAGATCAAGGACATACTCTCGTACCTGAAGCTGGTACAAAACCCGCACGACTCGATCGCGCTGCAGCGGGTTATCAATACACCGGCGCGCGGCATCGGCCGCACCACGCTCGACACGCTCGAGCGCCTGGCAATTGAAACCGGTACCAGCACGTATACGGCAATCGGCCACGCGCTGCGCGAAAAGCTGCTGCCCTCGCGCGCACTGATTGCGCTTGATAACTTCCGGCGCATGATGGAGGACGCGCGCGCACTGCTCGCGCCCGACTTTGCCGAGAAACTTGCGAGCGATGTGTCAGGTACGGCCGACGCCGACGCAACGGTTGCGATGGGCGACGTGCACACAGCCGAGACGCGCGACGACCAGCCCACCGAGCTGGACCGCACGCTGCACGCCGGTGACGACACGAGCTTTAGCTTCGGCGACGCGGCGCAGGGGATGCTCGCGCTCGGCGACCTCACAGAGCAGGAGGACGCTGGATTTAACCCTTCAGATTTTGGTGGGGAGACCTCGGAAGCGACAGCTTTCGATCCGGCAGAGTTCAACGCGGCCAAAGCGGTGCAGAGCGAAGACCCGCTTGATGCCGCCGCATTCAATCCCTTTGCCGACGGACCCGCGCCCAAACGCAAACCGGCGGGCAGGCGCGTGCAGCAATTTGGCGCGGCGCCTACGGCCGACGAGGCGCGTCAGGAGCGAGAAGCAGAGACCGCCGCGGCCTTCCGCAAACCGGGCGACGCGGCGACGCTGCCTGAGCTGATCCGGTTCATCAACGACCGCTCCGGGTACATCCGCGCGCTGGAAGAAGAGGGCACGCCCGAGTCGTTCTCGCGCATTGAAAACCTGAAGGAACTGGCCAACGCCGCCCAGGATGCGGAGCAGCGCGGGGAAACGCTGTCGGACTTTTTGGACCATGCCGCGCTCGTCTCCGACACGGACAAGATCAATCCGGACGCACGCATCACGCTGATGACGCTGCACGCGGCGAAAGGCCTCGAGTTCCCGGTCGTGCTGCTCGCCGGCCTTGAGGAGAACCTCTTCCCGCACTCGCGCACGCTCAACGACCCGGCGCAGATGGAAGAAGAGCGCCGCCTTTGCTATGTCGGCATGACGCGCGCGATGGACACGCTGGTGCTGACGCGGGCGCGCTACCGCCGGCGCTACGGCAACGATATGCCAGAGGCGAGCATCGCCTCGCGTTTTTTGGAAGAAGTGCCAGCGCACCTGCTCGCCGACGTAAGCGGCGGCGCAGCCGCGCGCCCGCAGGTGAGCGGCTACGGCAGCTACGGGTCAGCCTCAGGCTACGGTGGAAACGGATCGCGCTTCGGCAGCAGCGCGCGCAAAGGGGACGACACCGAACGCGAAGTGTCGCGCCACTACTCCTATGAGGACGAAGACCAGAGCTACCGCCCGGCAGCCGCTGCTGGCGGCCGTCCCGCTGCAAGCGCGGCATCCAAAGCGACCATGGCTTCAGGCAGCGGCAAACCCGGCAACTCGCTCGACCACATTGCACAATTCTTCGGCGCGCGGGGCGCAGCAGTCGGCAGGCCCAAACTTGAGATCGAAGCCGCAACCGGCGCGACCGGCTTTCGCAGCGGCCAGCGCGTGCGCCACCCCAAGTACGGCGAGGGGCAAGTAGTGCGGCGAGAAGGCGAGGGCGAGGAAGCGAAGCTGACCGTGAGCTTCCACCAGCACGGAGTCAAAAAGCTGGTTGAGAAATTCGCGAAACTGGAGCGGCTGT
>CAXUDF010000109.1:0-12305 GCA_964249695.1 uncultured Acidobacteriaceae bacterium | reverse complement strand
CTTCGCAGCCGGTGGAGGTGATCGTCGAGTAGCCCTCGAAGGTGGTCTTCGCGAGATCGCGGTAGACGGGCGAGGCTGATTGCTTTGCGCCGCCCTTCCAGGAGGCGCGAGCGCGGGCTTGTTCTTCGGCACGGGCTTGTTCGAAGCCGGGGATGTCGAAGTCGACGCCCGCGTCGCGCGCGGCATCGACCATGAAATCGAGCGGGAGGCCGTAGGTTTCGTAGAGGTGGAAGGCTTCTGCCCCACGAAGAATAGGACTGTGACCTAGAGCATCTTCGACACGTAAGCCATGTTCTAGCCCATAGACATCCGTTGCATAGTTCTGGACTGCTACTCTTAAGTCGGCTCTAACACCTATTTTGTTGATGATCTCGGTGACAGCCGAATTGTCTAAACTGATCACATCGGCGCTACTACTCGGATTGAGTGTGGTAGTTAAAACAGAAGCCGTATGTTGATAGCTTGCTCGATCAAGAGCTTCTTCGAGCTGTCGTAAGCCTGCCTCCAGCACACGAGCGAACTGCCGCTCCTCCGCCTCGACCACCTTCGCGACGCGCTCGGCAGACTCGCGCAGCTCTGGATATGCCCCACTCATCTCGTCACGCACCGCGAACACCATCTGTGCCATAAACGGTTGCGTTTGCCCGAGCAGGCGTCCATGCCGAATACCGCGGCGCAGAATCTTGCGCAGCACGTAGCCTCGGCCCTCGTTGGCCGGGTTCACGCCGTCGGCAATCAGAAAAGTGGCCGCGCGCGCGTGGTCTGCGATGATGCGCAACGACGCATCGCCCGGCGCGGAGCCATCGCCGTACTGCGCTCCTGTTAACTCGCTTGCTTTCTGTATTAGCGGTGTGAACAGATCGGTCTCGTAGTTCGAGAGCTTGCCTTGCAGCACAGCCGCAAGCCGTTCAAGGCCTGCGCCCGTGTCGATCGAGGGGCGCGGCAACAGCTCCAGCTTCGCCTCAGACGTTCCAGCATCGAGCGTCCGGTCAAACTGCATAAACACAAGGTTCCATATCTCGACATAGCGCTGCTCATCCTGCGGGAACGGCTTGTCCACACCCGCTTCTTCCGCAGCCTCGATCCCGAGATCGTAGAAAATCTCCGAGCATGGTCCGCACGGTCCGGTCTCACCCATTTGCCAGAAGTTATCCTTCGCGCCCATCTCAAAAATGCGCTCGGCGGGCACGCCCTGCGCGCGCCATAGATCGTAGGCTTCTGTATCCCGCGGAACCCCGTTCTCCCCGGCAAAAATCGTCGCGTACAGCCGCTCTATCGGCAGCCCGAACCACTGCTCCGCGGTCACGAGCTCCCACGCGTAGGCGATCGCGTCGGCCTTGAAGTAGTCGCCGAAGGAGAAGTTGCCGAGCATCTCGAAAAACGTGTGGTGGCGCCGCGTAAAGCCGACGTTTTCGAGGTCGTTGTGCTTGCCGCCGGCGCGCACGCACTTTTGCGAGGTGGTCGCGCGCACGTAGGGGCGCTGCTCCAGGCCCAGAAACACGTCCTTGAACTGGTTCATGCCCGCGTTGGTAAACAGCAGGGTCGGGTCGTTCTGCGGGACGAGCGACGAGGAGTGCACGCGGCGGTGCCCTTTTTCCTCGAAAAACTTCAGGAACAGCTCACGGATTTCATTGCCGGATCGCGATTGCATACGAGCCTCAGTGTACCGGCTTACCGGGTCGCGTCGGAGCTGAATGGCGGCCGCCAGATTGCCCCTTCCAGCCGCGTCACCTCGTCCTCCGCCTGCTGGAGCGCCGCGAAGGACGCCGCGTGCTCCTGCATCACCAGGGCCGACACCAGCGCGTCAAAGGCATCCTCGCTCGCCTCGCCAAGGGCGCGGGTCTCGGGCGCGAGCCGGTCAAAGCGCGCCGCTGCCAGGTACGCAAGACGAGCGGCCGCGCTGCTCTTGACCACAGGCCCGGTAAGCAGGCGCGGGTAGATTTCGACCAGCATAGGCAAGCGCGGCGGGTCGAACGGCCACACGCTCCATCCCGCGGCGCGCAGCCGCGCCAGCATCGGCAAGCCGCGCAGCGTACCGGTGCCGACCGCGCCCGCGCCGCCTATCTGGAAGGACGAGAGCGGCAGGCGCTTTCCGTCCAAAACCTCCCGCTCGCACCTCCGGTAACCGAGCCAGTCCGGGGAGCGATGCGCCCGCGGCGGCCCGATGCCCTTGCGACGCCCCCAGAAGTGCGGGTGCGGCTCACGCAGCCAGCGCTCGCCTTGCTCGGCGGCGAGCGCCCAAAACTCGGGCGCGCTCCCGCAGCCCAGCTCGCGGAGAAACCACGCCGGGTAGGAGAACGAGAAATCGAGCCCCGCGACGACCGGCTCCCGGCGCAGCGCGAAACCGGCCAGCCAGTGCTCTACCTCCGCGCGAAGGCGGCCGCCCAGCAGTTGCACCTGGTCTGCTTCGACTCGGGTCTGCCCGGCCTCGCCCGCAAGCTCGCACACCGCCGCGCAAATGCCCCGACGCTGCGCCGCTGCCGACTCGGCACCCGACCAATCGATCGCGATCACGCGCGCGGGAAGCGACCCGCTCAATCCTCCGGGTCCTCGTACCCCGGCTCGTCGGGCTCCAATGGGTCCGACTCCAGCAGCCCCGGCTCCTCGATACCCCAGGCGCGAAGCACCTTGTACGCGATCTGGAGCGAAAAACCGGCCGCGATGAGCCGACGCACCACCCGCGCCGTTTCTTTCTCGTTGGCAGGCTTTTTCATGCGTTTGCGATCGAGAAAGGCCCGCGCCAACGCGCTCTCATCTACGTTCTCGTAGGCGGCTTCAAGCGTCGCCGCGACCAGCTCCCCGTCCACGCCCTTGCGCTGCAGGTCCTGCTGGACGCGGCGGCGGCCGAACTTTGCCCCTTCCTGGCGGAGCCGCGTGTAGTCCGCCGCGAAACTTTCGTCGTCGACGTAACGCTGCGCTTTCAGGCGGTGGAGCACACCCTCCACGCGGGCTTCGCCGGTTTCGCCCTTCTCCACCCGCGTACGCATCAGCCGCCGCAGCTCGGCGACCGTGCGCATACGCCGGGCGAGCGCGCCCACTGCGTACTCGTAAAGTGCGGCTTCATCGAGCGGCTCGCGCACTTTCGGCGCTTTCCATGCCATCCGTCGCTCCTTTGCCCTCGGAACCACCTTAGCGCCTTGCGAGCGCAGCATTCGCGTCTGTTCTACCCCGGAGGTAACGTGTGAATCACGTAAAAGGGTTTTGTCCTGGAGGGACTTTCTTGTTTTCCGCGATCGAACGCGTGTTACGTTTCGATTCATTCATGCCTTCCCCCGAAACCAGCCCCGAAGCCACTTCAAACATGAAAACGATCCGCAAACCCCTCTGTTTCCTATCCTCCCTGCTCTTACCGTCCCTGGGCTTCCTGTGCGGCTGCGGGGCCGCCGCTGTGCCCATCGCGCTGGGGCAAACTCCAGCACCGCCAGGCGCCTCTGCGGCGAACCCGTTCAGCAGGGTCGTCGTGCTCGGCGATTCGATCTCCGCGGGCTTCCAGAATGGTTCGCTCATGGACCGGCAGCAGCCGAATGGCTGGGCTTCGCTGGTGGCCGCCCAGGCAGGCTTCAAGCTGACGCTGCCGTTGATAGGCGCGCCGGGGTTTCCGGCGGTGTACCAGCTGGTGGGCAGCACGTTTCCGCCGGTGGTGCAGCAGGAGCCGGGCAGTACCGCAGGCCGCGACAACCCGCTGGCGCAGATCAACGACTTTGCGGTGCCGGGCTACAACCTGTATCAACTGCTGAACGCGGCGCCGGTGGCCGAGCCGACGAACGGCATCGAGCAGATGACCAGCTACGTGCTGGGCTACCCGTCCGGTACGTCGGGCACGCAGGTAGAGCAGGCCCTCCGGCAGCAGCCGACGCTCGTCTACGTGTGGATCGGCGGCGACGACGCGCTGCCTGCCCTGCCGACCGGCGACCCAACCCAGATGACGCCGGTCAGCACCTTCTCGAGCGAGTTGGGGCAGCTGCTCTCGACCCTCGGGGCCGGCACGCATGCACACCTGATGGTTGCCAACGTACCGGACGTGACCGAGATCGCCTATATGACCTCGGCAACATCGGTGCTGGAGCTGTTCGCGAAGGTGACCGGCCTGCCGCAAGCCCTGTTCAGCGCCGCGTTCCATATCTATCCCGGCGACCTGCTCAACGCGCAGGGCCTCCAGGATCTGGAGGCGGACGTCAAACGGGTGGAAGCGCAGGAGCTGCCGTTCCCGCTGCCCGCGTCCGATGTACTGACCGCGGCGAACGTCGCCGTGGTGCAAAGCACGATCAATGGCTACAACGAGGCGATCAGCAGGCAGGTGACGGCCGCCGGAGGCACGGTGGTGGACATGCACGGGCTGATTAACAACTGGGCTGCAAACGGCATCACGCTCAACGGGTACCATGCCCAGACCACGTTTCTGGGCGGCATGTTCGGGCTCGACGGCATTCACCCGACCAACACCGGCTACGCGGTGATCGCGAACCAGTGGATTACGAGCACGAACGCCGCGCTCGGCACCGCGGTGCCGCTGATCAACGTGTCGGCGATTGCAGCTCGGGACCCGCTGTTCGGGCCGGCGGTCGGGGGCTCCGGGGCATCTGCTCCGGCAAGCGCTCCGCAAATTGCGCTTCCGGCTGTGCCGGTGGGCAGCAAGGCGGCGCAGGCTCTGCTGTTTGGCTTGAGCACGGCTAAGTAGCGGCTGAAGAACCGACCCGAAAGGGCTCCGCACAAGAAAGGGCAACTTCAGCGGGCGGGCGGCGTCTGTACTAACAGGAGTTCCCGCGTGCGTTTGCCCTTCGGCCGTTCATCCCGTCGTCTCAGCCCTGCCTTGTTTGCGTCCCTGGCTCCGCTTTTTTTGGCCGCCGTCGCGTCAGCGCAGGTGTCGTACACGCCCATGGCCCTCGACTCAGGCTTCGGCAAGCTTGACCTGTCGCAACCGCCGATTCCGGCGCAGCAGATCATCGACCGCTTTACCGAGCGCGAGTCCGAGTTCCGCACCGCAATGGCGAATTACACCTTTGAGCGCAGTGTGCGCGTCGACACGATCGACGATGACACGAAAAAGGTGGACGGTGAGTACTACCAGGTCACCGACATCAGCGCCGACCCGGACGGCAAGCTCTACGAGCACGTCGTGGAAGCGCCGGCCAGCTCGCTCGAACGTGTGATGATGTCGCCGGCCGACTTCCAGGACATTGAGCACCGGCTGCCGTTTGTGCTGACGAAGGAAGATGTCGGGCAGTACAACCTGAGCTACGTCGGCAAGCAGGCGGTCGACGATGTGGACTGCTTTGTGTTCGACGTGAAGCCCAAGGTCATCGAGAAAAACATGCGGTATTTCCAAGGGCGCATCTGGGTCGACGCGAAAGACTTCCAGATCGTTGTGACCAACGGCAAGAACGTGCCGGATGACGTACGCAAAGGCCATGAAGATCTGTCGCCGCCATTTATGACCTTTCGGCAGCAGATTGACGGCAAGTACTGGTTCCCGGTGTACACCAAGGGCGACGGCGTGCTGCACTTTGCCGCGGGCCAGGGTTACGGCAGCCAGGAAGTGCACATGCGCGAGATCGTGAAGTACGCGAACTATCGCCGCTTCGGGTCGTCGGTGAGGATCACCTACGATGGGCAGGATGTGGAGAAGGAAAAGCCGGCAGATGGAGCGGCACCGGCAGCCCAGCCGCCGACTGCACCTTCCAATCCACACTAAGCCAATTGCCCGCGCCTCTTTGCCGACACAGGGCAGCGCTTCTCCGCGCTGCTGCGAAAATGCCGCTGTGCTGCGTAACAGCGAATGAAAATTACTTCTGGAGTGTTCCCCCTTGCCGATGACCGAAACGACCTCCGCACCTGCGACTTACACCCATCAAGAACGTATTTCTATCTGGCGATTGATGATGCAGGATTTTCCCGGCAGCGATATCCGCGACCTGGACGGCTTGGCAGTCTGCTGGGCGGATGTTCCTTTCGCTTTCTGGGATGTGATGTTTCTCGCCGAGCCCATTTTGACCACGCAAGGCCTTCGCGAACAGCTGCGGAGCGCTTCCTCTTACATGCGTGGGAAGCGGCAAGCTGGCTTTCTTGTTCTTGCCGATGAGCTTCTCCAACTTACCCCGGAGGACGCAAAGGCGGTTCTGGAAGAGGAGAGGTTTACCTATGCCATGCGCATGCGCGGGATGGACGGCGACGTTCGGGCATTTTCTCCGGCCAGTCCTGTCGCCGGCCTGGAAATCCGGCGCGTTACGGACGACGCGATGCTGGAAGCGTATGCGCTTCTTAACTGCGAAGCGTATTCCATGCCGCCCGCGATCGCGGCTTCGTCACTTACGCCGCTCTGGAGAGAACCCGCATTTTCCTATATCGGCTACGTGGACGGGCAGCCGGTCAGTGCTTCGTCGACGATCGTGCACGATGGCCACTTATACGTCGGGTTGGTCGCCACGCATGAGAGTCACAGGCGGCGAGGCTATGCCGAAGCCCTGCTCCGTCATTCAGTCGGGCAGGCTCACCAGGCCACTGGCATTACGCGTACGACGCTGGATGCCACCGACGCAGGCTTCCCGACGTATCTGCGCATCGGGTACAAGCACACTTCCACCCTGCACGCCTATGTGCCGACGCTGTAACTCGTAAGTCTCACTCGACGAGGAACAAAAGGGAGCTTCCGCGCGCTCAGGCTGGGCAAGTCGATCCCCTAAGCGCTGCCCCAACGCGTACGCCACTGTTTGTCCGCCCCGCTTAGGATCGGCTTGCCGTGGCCGAAACAAGCAATCTCGAAGGCAAGCGGCGCCAGCTTGCGCAGGCTGCGCTCCCCTTCGGCGATGTCCTCGTACCCGATGCTCCAGTCCAGGCTGCGCGTATGGCCGCATACGTCGCCGGCAATCAGCACGCCGCCGTGCTGCGGCCAGAGAAAGGCCAGGTGCCCCGCGCAGTGGCCGGGCGTGTGAATCGCCGTCAGGCCGCCGGCGATGGGCAGAACCTGTCCGTCCTGCACCTCGACGTCAATCCTGCTTTCGCCGACCGCCATGGCGCGATTTTTTCGGCCGATAATCTGCACCATGAGCCAATTCAGCACACCCGGTGCGGGCTTCAGCGGTCGAAAGCCGGAGCCGCGTCGTGCGATCGCAGCGTCGGTGGGATGAATGTAGGTCCTGGCGCTGGTCGCGGCCTCAAGCGCGCGCAAACTCCCGATGTGGTCCGGGTGCGCATGCGTCAGCAGGATGTGGCGGATATCGCCTGGGCGCTTGCCCAGCTCCTGCAGGGCGCTAAGGATCTTGCCCTCATTTTTCGGGTAGCCCGTGTCGATCAGGGTGCAGCCGTCCTCAGCGTCTATCAGGAACGCGTTGGAAATACCTGTATCCATCCGGTACAAGCCGGGCGCGATCTGTTCCGCTTTCATCTGAGCGTCAACTCTCTGGCCTTTTCAGTTCAGTAGTACAGGTACTTGCGCCACTTCTGGTCGGAGTTGCCAATCATCCGCATGATGTGGCGCGAGGTGTGGAGCGAAAACGGGCGCGGCTCCCGCAGCAGCTTCATCGACTCAAGCTCGTGCAGCAGCTGGTTGCCCTTGCGGCGGTTGCACGGGTGGCAGCAGGCCAGCAGGTTCTCCCAGGTGGATAGTCCACCTCGCGACCGCGGCAGGACGTGGTCAAGCGTCAGGTCGCCGGTCGTCAGGACGCAACCGCAGTACTGGCAGGTGTTGCGGTCGCGCAGCAGGATGTTCTTGCGGGAAAGCGCGCGCGTCTGGTGCGGAATGCGCCGGTACTCGAGCAGGCGAATGACCGACGGCAGCGGCATGCGGACGCGGGCAGCGTGCAGGGTCATGCCCTGCTCTTCCTCGGTCTTGGCAACGCCCTTGAGCACGAGCACCAGCGCCCGTCGCGCACCGCAGATGTTGATCGGCTCGTAGGAGGCGTTGAGCACCAGCACGGGCGTCTGCATGGGCTGCTGGAACGGCAGCGTACGATCGTCCGCCGACACAGGCACCGGGGCTGCGCCGTACTCGCGGCCGGCATGCGTTTTGGTAAGCAGCTTTCCTTTGCGTGTATGCGTTGCACTTTTCCCGAGCGACATCCTGAGCTCCTGCGCTGCTGTTTGCGTTCTGCTTGTTGTTCTACTTAACTCCGCCCGCTCCCTGCGCCCTCTTCCGGCAAAGGAACCGCCTCTTCTGTATCTAACCCCAGAAAGCTACATCTTCTTCCATCGGCGTTTCGACCGCATGAACCGGCTCGGCGAACTCCTGCTTTTGCGCACGCGCCGCGGTGGCCACCCACACCTGCGCGGCTCCAGCGCGGCGCAGAGCAGACGACGCGGCGCGCGCCGTCGCGCCGGTCGTGTAAATATCGTCAATCAGCAGCAGCTCGCGGTCGGCCAGCGGCTTTTTGCCGGCGTCTGCGCCGGGCACGGCAAAAGCAGCCTGCAGGTTGCGTCGACGACCGGCCGGCGACAGCGCGGCCTGGCTTTCTGTCGAGCGTTTTCGAACGAGCAAGCCCGTTTCGACCTTGAAAGCAAAACCATACCGGCGTGCGGCAGAGGCAACGGAGGCGGCCAGCAGCTCTGCTTGATTAAAGCCGCGCTCGCGGCGCTTGCGTGCAAACAGCGGGACCGGAACGAGAGTCAGCGACCGGGGCAGGGCTGGCACCTCCGCCAGCTGCGCGGCCATGAGCGCGCCAAGCGGGCGCGCGACCGGCTCCATGCCTTCGTACTTAAGCAGGTGCAGCAGCGCGCGCATGGTCCCGCGATACAGCCCGTAGGCTACGGCCCGGTCGAAAGCCGGGGGCACCACGCGGCACGGGCGGCACAGCCAGTCACCGGGCGCGCGGTCGTCGGTGGCGAACAGATGCAGGCCAAGCGCCTCGCCGCAGCGCAGGCATTGGGTGCCGCTTTGCGGCCGAAGGTCGGCCCAGCAGGCGAGGCACACCGGAGCACGGCTCAGGCGTGCAAGGGAAGTATGACAAAGGGCGCACGATGCAGGAAAGATTGCGGTTCCGAGCGAGTCGGCATGGCTGCGGAGAAAACCGAGGGTCGCGCGCCAGCGGGATCCGGCGCCGGGGCGCTGGTCTGGGTGGGACTCTCGGAGAACATCAAGCGAGAACGGCCGGCTCGTGAAGGCGCACCTCGTACTCGGCGAAATACCCGGACGGAGTGGCCGATTTGCCGACGTACGAAGCAGCCAGGGGATCCGGTTGCCTCCGAGTATAGGTCGAGCGCCGAGTTTGTGCCACTCCGGGAAGACTTCCGCGTCCGGGAACGGAGCCCTTCGATGCGGCACAGCTTCCGTCCACGGAGGGTAGGCCGCCCCGGACGATTCAGATATGGTCAGAGGTGGAAAGACGCGCAACGGCGCCTTGCCTGAACTCGTACGCCGGATTAGACCTGATGAATGCAGCAGAAAGCGGTGCCGGCAGCCGGGGCCGCGCGATCCCGTCCGACTCGTTCCGCTCGGAAGTGCGGCTGACTACGCGCCTGGGCACGCCGCTCGCGCTCGGCGAGCTGGGCTGGATGTCGACCTACATCGTCGACGCGATCATGGTGGGCCATATGCCGCACAACGCGACGCTGGCCATTTCTGCCTCGTCGCTCGGCAACAGCCTCTTCTATGCCATTGCCTTTTTAGGGGTCGGGCTGCTGTTCGGACTGGATGCGCTGGTGTCACAGGCCTACGGACGCGGCGACGCCGAGGACGGGCTGTTTTCGCTTGTGCAGTCCTTGTTTGTTGTGGCGGTATGCACGCCGCTGGTGATGCTGTTCGCGACCCTCGCCCCGCATGGGCTGCGCCTGATCCATGTCAATGAGCTGATCGTGAGCCAGACCATCCTGTACATGCATGCGCTGCGCTGGTCCGCCGCCCCGCTGCTGCTGTACATGGCCATTCGGCACTACCTGCAAGCGATTGACCGCACGTTCTGGGTGATGGTGTCGCTGCTGTCTGCGACGCTGGTCAACTGGCTCTTTGACTGGCTGCTGATCTACGGGCACGGTCCCTTCCGGGAACACGGCATAGCCGGCTCGGGCATGGCGACCTGCGTGGTCCGCGCGTACATGCTTGCGCTGCTGGTGGGGGCGCTTGCCTTTTCTATCCGGAAGAACCCAGTAAGAATGCGCGCCGGGGCCTGGCACCCGCATTTCCCGCGGCTGCGAGAGCTGTACCGTTTGGGCTGGCCGGTAGGACTGCAATACCTGGGCGACCTGTCGCTGGCAAGCTTCTCTACCGTGCTGACCAGTACACTCGGCATCACGCTGCTGGCGGCGCACCAGGTCGTGCTCGACCTGAACGCGTTCTGCTCCATGATTCCCGAGGGCATCAAGGGAGCTTCCGCCGTACGGACCGGCCAGGGCGCGGGCCGGGGCGACAGCGCGCAGGTGCGCCGTGCCGGCTACGCGAGCGTCGCCATCGCCAGCGCCTGCATGCTGGCCGCCTCTCTCTCGTTTATCGCTACACCGCGCCTATGGGCAAGCATCTACACCAACGATCCGGCGGTCGTAGCGGCCGCAGCGCCGATCTTTTTGATCTGTGCCGGTCTTCGTATTCTGGACGGCGTACAGGTGGTGCTGCAGGGCGCGCTGCGCGGCCTGGGCGAGACACGAGTCCCCTTCATCGCCTCAACCATCTGCGTCTGGCTGCTGGGCGTACCGCTCAGCTGGGTATTGGTCTACCACTTCCACATGCAGCTGGTCGGCATCTGGCTGGGCAGCCTGCTGGCGAGCATTCCACTCTTTGGCATCATCGTCACGACCTGGTTCCGGCGCGTCCGCGAGTTCACCGACAACGACCCCAGCGTAACCCATAAGGTCTCGGCACGCTCCGGACCCATCGCGCTGGCACCGGCGACGCGCAGCCTCGCACGCCCCTGACCAGTCCGCTGGTACACTCGCGCTTCGAGGCTTTTACCGTCCAGCGGGGAGCGCAGCCGCCATGCCAGAGACCCAAGCGCCGCCTTTTGCGCGCTCCGAAGCCGATGCCGTCCGGCCCTTTGTGGCAGCAGAGGAGCACCGGCCGGAGCTGACCGCCCGGGCGCTGCTGCTCGGCTCGTTTTTTGGGCTGCTGTTCGGTGCGGTCACCGTGTATGTAGGGCTGCGGGCCGGGCTTACCGTTGCCGCATCCATCCCAATATCGGTGCTGTCGATCTCCGTCCTGCGGGCGCTGGGCCGCGCGTCGATCCTCGAAAACAACATCGTGCAGACGACCGGCAATGCCGGGCAGTCCATCGCCGCCGGCGTCATCTTCACGCTGCCGGCGCTCATCTTCCTCGGCTTTGATCTGGAGTACGCGCGCATTTTCTTTCTCGCGCTACTGGGCGGGTGGCTCGGCGTCCTGTTTATGATCCCGCTGCGGCGGCAGCTGATTGTGGAAGAGCACGGCACCCTCACCTACCCGGAAGGCACGGCCTGCGCGGACGTTCTGCTCGCCGGCGAGCGGGGCGGGTCGTTTGCGAGCCGGGTTTTCTGGGGGCTTGGGCTGGGTGCGGTGTACACGCTCTTCCAGAACGAGAACCTGCTGGGCGCCTGGCCCGGCACGCCAAACTACGAGCCTGACCTGGGCGCGGGGCATGTGCTGCGCGGGGCGGCGATCCGCTGCGACGCAACGCCCGAGTACCTCGGCGTGGGTTACATCATCGGGCCGCGGGTCGCGGGCACTATTTTCGCGGGCGGCGTGTTCTCCTGGCTCGTGCTGATGCCGGCCATCTACTTTTTCGGCTCGCACATGCCGGGAGCGCTGTACCCGGCGACCAAGCCGATCGCGCAGATGAGCCCGTCCGAGCTGTGGTCAACCTATGTACGGCCGATGGGTGCGGGGGCGGTCGCGGCGGCCGGGCTGCTGACGCTGTTGCGCACGCTGCCGACCATTTTTGGAGCGTTAAGCTCGGGCGTTCGCAACCTGCGCACGCGTAATCGAGCCGCCGAAGCCGCTGCGGTGGGGCGCACCAACCGTGATCTGCCCACGTGGGTGGTCGCGGGCGGCTCGGTGCTGCTGGCGGTCTGTGTTTTCTTGTTCCTGACGTTCAAGCCCGTGCCGGGCGCGCAGGTAGGCCTCCTTGCCAACGTGGCGGCTTCGCTGCTGATTGTGCTGTTCGGCTTCCTGTTTGTGACGGTATCGTCGAGGATCGTGGGCTTGATTGGCTCGTCCGCGAACCCGCTTTCAGGCATGACGATCGCAACCCTGATGGCCACCTCGGCGATCTTCCTGGTGCAGGGCTGGACGACGCCCGCTTTTGCGGCGCTCGCCCTCACCATCGGCAGCGTGGTCTGCATTGCTGCCGCAAACGCCGGCGACACCTCGCAGGACCTGAAAACCGGCTTCCTCATCGGCGCAACGCCCTGGA
>CAXUDF010000108.1:0-12308 GCA_964249695.1 uncultured Acidobacteriaceae bacterium | reverse complement strand
ATGGCCCGCACCTGGACCGTTCCGTCGTAGATTTCCGGCACTTCGCTCTGGAACAGGCTCTGCACCAGCTCGGGCGCGGCGCGGCTCACAATCACCTGCGGGCCCTTGGCCGCGCGGTCCACGCGCAGCAGAACGGTGCGGACGCGCTCGCCGACCGAGAACTGCTCCAGACGCGACTGCTCGCGGCGCGGCATACGCGCCTCGGCCTTGCCCAGCTCAAAGATAATGTCCTGCGGCTCCAGACGCTTCACGGTGGCGGTAATCACCTCGCCGACACGCCCGCCGTACTCCTGGAACACCGTATCGCGCTCGGCTTCGCGAACCTTTTGGAAGATCACCTGCTTCGCCATCTGCGCCGCGATCCGCCCCAGCACCTCGGTCGGCTTGTAGTACCGGATCTCCCCGCCGACTTCGACCTCGGGGGCGAGCTCGCGCGCGTCTTCGAGCGTCAGCTGGTTTACTTCGTCCTCAACCTCTTCCGGCGTTTCCACTACCGTCTTGTAGGCATACGCGCGGATTTCCCCGGTCTCCTTGTCGAGCTCGGCGCGCATGTTTTCCTGCGTCTTGTAGTACTTGCGCGTCGCCAGCGCGATCGCGTCTTCCACTGCCGCAACCACGATCTCGGGCTGGATACCCTTGTCGCGGCTCAGAATCTCAATGCTCTGGTAGAGCTGACTTGCTGCCATGGTTCCGTCCTTCCCTGCTCTCGTCCCTTGCTCTTTACCGGTTGCGGCTAAAACTCAGGGACAAGCTGTGCCTTTTCAATATTGCTGAAGGGGATTGCGACCGCGCCTGTAGGGGCTGGCGCTGCCTTTCCCTTCTTCTTTGTACCTTTTACTGCGACTGGCACAAGGCTGACGGCCTCTGCGGAGACCGCGCCGAGATGCCCCTGCCAATGGCGGTTTCCCTCAATCGCGGCAAACGTCTGTATCTTGCAGAGCTGCCCCTGAAACCGCCGAAACTCTTCCGGCGTTCTCAGCTTGCGGTCCAGCCCGGGCGAGCTTGCTTCCAGCAGGTACTCGGCTCCGGGGACCAGGTCTTCCACGTCCAGCGCCGTCCCAAAATCCCGCGAAAACCGCTCGCAGTCGCCATGCGTAATGCCGGAAAGCTGCGCCACGGGCACGCCTGACGGCAGCTCCCGCAAATAAGCCAGCTCGTCTTCCTCCGGGCTTAGACCTGCTGCTTCGCCGGCGTCCACCAGGTCGAGCACAATCGCGCCCTCCATGGTCGGCTCCGCCTGCTCGGGCTGTGACCGCTCCGGCCCTGGCGCCTTCACGCTGTCATCGGCGCTGCCATCTGCATTGCGCAGCGCGTCGAGCCGCTGCTCCAGAGCAGCCCGACCCTCAGCATTGCGCTCCAGAAAAATGCGAAGCGTCCGGTGTTTGCCTCCGCCGCCCTGGAACTCGAGGTCCACGACCTCAAGCCCATGGCTTGCTGCGACGCGCTCGGCGAGCACTCGTATCTGTTCGTTATTCAGGCTCATCTGGCTCGGGAACTCGCTCCTTCGGGCTCACCGGGAACGGTTTCCCCCAAAGAAAAAGTGGGCTTTCGCCCACTGTCCGGGCCTCGCTCTCGCAAGAGTCCCGAAACTACGCTGAACCCAGCATACGCCGGGGCACCTTTCATCGCAACCGCCTGACCTTGACTGTAGGGCCGCGACCGTATGCCGCAATGGCGGCCAAGCCGAGCGTTTCACTACAGAGGCGCCCGCTTCTCGACAGCAGCGGCAGCCGTGCCGTCAAACACAGCGGCGGCTTTCAGGCGAGATTCATCGGTCGCCCCGCCCCCGAGAATCTCCCCCAGGATGTGGATCGACTCAGCCGAGCGGCGCAGCGAGAAGCGCTCGTGAAAGACCTGCTCGGCACGGTCCGCCATCCCCGCCTGCTCTGCAGGGTCCATCGCGAGCCACCGGGTAAGCAGGCGCCGGGTGCCCTCCAGAGTATCCGGCTCGGCCAGCCCTACTCCGGATTCCACCACCTCGCGCCAGATGTTGACCTGTGTCGAAACAAGCACGGGGGTGCCGCAAGCCAGGGCTTCAGCGACCGCGATCCCGAAGTTCTCCTGGTGCGAAGGGAGCACAAAGGCTTCCGCGGCACGGAAGGCGCCAAACTTCTGCGCGCCCTGCAGCATGCCCGGCCAGAAGACGCGGTGGCCGACGGCGAAGCGGTCGGCCCAAACTTTCAGCTTCGCCTGCAGCTGCATCTGGTCCGGCCCTGCGATCACCAGGGCAAGCTCGGGATGACCGGCCGTCGTACTTGCGAATGCCTCCAGCAGCAAGTCACACCCTTTTTTTTCATGAATGCGACCCAGAAACAGCAGGAAGCGGCGCCCGCGCAACTCAGGAACAGCCGAGAAAAATGCTTCGCGCTGCACTTCCGGCGAACCTTCCGGTCGATTCGTGCCGTACGGCACAACGACGCTGGTCCATTGGTTCGGGCGAAAGCTTGCCAGAGCCGCCTCCCGCTCCCCTTCACTCGTAAACAGGACCGCCGAGGCCATACGCAGGATCTGGTACTGCAGGGGCCAGTACAGCAGCTTCTTGATGTGCTTCAACGGGTACTGCCGCTTGAAAAAAACATCGAGCGCCCCGTGTGTGAATACCGCGTACGGCACCCCGGCACGCGTCGCAGCCAGCCAGGCAGCCACTGCGGGGAACAGCCACACATTATTGATAATGACCAGATCAAAGCGGGCAACGTTCTCGCGCAGCCACCGCAGCAGCCCGCGAGAAAACCCGTAGGGGGTTACAGCGGGGCCGAACGGGTGCACAGGGAAGTGGCATTCCTGGAGGTATGGAGCCTCCGGATCGTCCAGGGTCGCTACCTCAAGCGTGTCGCCGATGGCTGCATAGTTGGCCGCGAGCTGGCGCAGCATCTCCGGCGGCCCGCCGTCGTCGGGCAGCAGCCGTGCAATCACATGCAGCACGCGCAGCGGCTTGCCAGGCCGGCGCGCCAACGTCCCATTTGCGCCGAGCCGCTCCAGCATGGCTGCTTCCAGAGCGTAGGGCGGCAGCCCGCCCGGTAGGAGCGACGGCACTGCTATCCGGCCTGAACCGCTCGGATTTCCCAAGCTCGTACCTCGCCTCGCGGTTGCGCCGCCAACCCGTTCCTGCCAACGAGTCTGACAGCTGCATCGGCAAACATCGCACAAATCTTGAATAGCCCGACACTAAGAGGTCACGGGTGCAACCGCAACCGTTAACTGAGTCCGAACCAAGACGATGAAAGCCGATCCCGCCCATGAGGACGCTGGCGGTCCGCAAAAGTTGCTGATTCCCTAAGAAAAGGCATGAGGAGAGTGACAATGGGGTTCTGCGGCGTGAGCAGGGACGGTTCAGCGCCGCGGAGCAGCTCAAGGAAGCACTTCACCCGCGGCCGAATAAGAGAGCTGGTGGATGGCCTGCCAGGTTGTCTCATAGGCCTGCAGAGCATCGGCGGTGGTCGACCGCGAATCCCTCAGGGCGTCCAGGTAGTCGATCAGGGCAATGCCGCCGTGCTCGTAGGCAAACTGTGCTATCGAGAGTACGTCGCCCGCCTCGTCGAGGTAATGGCTGCTGTAGCGGTCAGAAAGCCGCTTGGACTCGGTGTAATTGATCCAGGCCTGATCCACGTCCGAAAGAACCTGATTTTTGGCGGCGATCACTGCAAAGCGCGCGCCCTGCGCTGCGTAATCACTCGACTTCTTGTTGCCCTGATTCCGATCGAAGATGCGGATCGGGAAGTTCACATTGAAGCCGAAGGAGTTGTCGAACCCGCTTCGGTCATACTCCATCTCCAGAGTCGGATCGGAAGTACCGTTCGCATAGGTAAGTTTCACAAATGCGTCAGCGACAGCAACCCCGGCGATGGCTGCCTGGTAATCCGGCCTTCCATTGAGCGCCCTGGCATCAAGCGTCGCGAGGTCCAGCGGGACTACAGGCGGCACGACGTCGCCCGTCACGTCGAAGTCGACTGCGGGGCTGCCAGCTCCCATGAGCGTCTGCAGTTGATCGCTTGCCTGTCGGAGATTGATGATCGCTGCCGACTGGTCGCTCTCGAACTGACCTAGCTGAAGATCGAGCCGCTCGATGTCAAGCTTGCCAATATCGCCGGCTGTGTACCGGTCATAGTTAATGGTTACCTCGCGTCGGAAATCGGCGAGGTTCGCATCCGAAAGCGTCAGCGCGGCCTTGGCGATCAGCATGGTTGTGAATGCTGTCTTCACGGCGAGCATAGTCGCTCGCTCCTGGTCACGCAGCTGCGCCTGGGTTTGCACGGTCGTCGCGCGCGCGTCATCCAGCCGGTACCTGCGCTTCTGCCCCCGCTCGAAGAGCCGGGACACCTGGCCTGCATAGGCATAGGGGTTCGCATCGCCCACGGCGCGAAGCGTGACGTTGGAACCATTGGCTCCGAAGTATGGGTTTGTACGCACCCCGGCCTGGATTTCCTGCGCTCGGGTCGCGTCCAGATTCGCCCGCGCCGCCAGCAGTGTCGGATTTTGCGCGTTGGCCAGTGTCAACACCTGCTGCAAAGTGAGTGCGCCCGGCCGCGACGGCGGATTCTTCCGCGGGTCCGCCGGCGGAGGCGGAGGCGGCGGAATCTGCCTCAGGTTGCCCGCATTGCCGGTACCCGGATGCGCTGCCGGATCGGAAAGCGGCGCGCCATTGAGCTCCGGCACGCCTGGCGGCGGAGAGAGCGGCACGACCGGTACCTGGTCGGTTTGCGCCTGCGGGGCCGGCGCACTGGGCAGCGGTGCGGTTTGGGCGTACGCGCACCCCGCGGCCGCCAGCAGGAGCAACAGGGTGGTGGAGCCGGAAAGGGCAAAACCGAAGCGGGGTCCCATCAAACTTCCAGCTCCGTTCGCTTGGCCGGCAGCCGGTCGCCGGGGCGCGCCACCCATACATACAAGGTCGGCAGCAGGAAAACACTGAGCAGCAGGGCACCGATGAGGCCCCCGACGATGACGATTGCAAACGGCCGCTGCGAGTCAGAGCCGATGCCGTGCGAGGTAGCTGCCGGCAAAAGGCCGAGCGTCGCGACCAGCATCGTCATCATGATCGGTCGGAGACGGAGCACGGCACCCTCGATCGCCGCTTCCTCCGGCGAGTGCCCATTCACCCGCAGCTGGTTGATGTACTCAAGCATGATCACGCCTGTCTGCACTGAAACCCCGAACAGCGCCAGAAAACCCACGCCCGACGACACCGAAAAGTGGGTGCCCGTCACCAGCAGCGCCAGCATGCCCCCCAACGGCGCCATCGCCACATTGCCCATAATCAGCAGCGCCCACTTGAACGAGCCGAACATCGCGTACAGGATCAGCAAGATCGCGAAAATGGTCACCGGCACCACCAGCGACAGCCGCGCCATCGCCCGCTTTTCGCTCTGGTACTCGCCCGCCCACTCCACCTTGTAGCCCGGCGGCAGCTTCACGTCGCGGTCCACGGTCTTGATCGCTTCCTCGACCGTAGAGCCCAGGTCGCGTCCGCGCACACTGTATTTGATCGGCACAAAGCGGATGCCGCCCTCGCGGTAAATCTCCTCCGCGCCGTCCGTGGTCGCAACCTGGCTCAGCTGGGCCAGCGAGACCCGCTCGCCGGTCGAAGCCACCAGGCGTACCCGGTCCAGCGCCTCCTCCGTCTCGCGGAAGCGCGGCTGGTAGCGCATCGTCAGGTCGTAGCGCGCCTCGCCGCGCAGGACCTGCGTCAGCGGCGCCGCGCCGACCGCATTCGTCAGCGCGTCCTGCACATCGCTCACATTGATGCCGTAGCGCGCGGCGGCTTCGCGGTTTACGGTGTAGTTCAGGTTCGGCTGGCCGATCACGCGAAACAGGCCAAGATCGGCGACGCCGCGCACATGGCTCATGACGTTCACCACTTCGTCGCCCTTCTCCTCGAGCGTGCGCAGGTCGTCACCGTAGATCTTCACCGACAGCTCGCCCTTAACGCCGCTTACCGCCTCCTCCACGTTGTCTGAGATCGGCTGCGAGAAGTTCCAGATCACCCCCGGCATCACCTCCAGCTGCCGGTCCATCGCCGCAATCAGCTCGTCCTTATCCTCTCCGAACACCGGCCGCCACTGGTTCTTCGGCTTCAGATCAACGAAGTACTCGGTATCGAAGAAACCCGTCACATCGCTCGCGTCATCCGGACGGCCCAGCTGGCTCACCACGTCGGTCACCTCCGGAAAGCTCGCCAGGATCAACCGCGCCCGATCCGTGATGCCTTTGCCCTCATCGGGCCCGGTTGAGGGAGCAAGCGTACCGCGCACCCAGATCGCGCCCTCGTCCAGGTGGGGTAGAAACTCCGACCCGACGACGCCGCTCGTACCCAGGAATATGGTCAGCAGCAGCGCGCCCGCGGCGATGCCGACCGTCACGTACCTGTGCTTGATGGCCGCCGTTGCCAGATGGCGGTACCGCGCGATGATCCAGATCAGCACCGGATTTTCCCACTCGGTGGTGCCGCGCGGGAACAGAAAACTCGACAGCACCGGCGCCAGCAGCATCGAGAAGATCAGAGCGCCCAGCAGCGCAAAGGCCACTGTAAACGCCATCGGCCGGAACAGCCTGCCTTCGACCGATTGCAGCGTGAAAATCGGCAGGTATGCCGTGATAATGATGCCGATCGCGTAAAACACCGGCCGCTGCACCTCGTGCGCCGCCTCGCGGATCATGTCGATGGGCCGTGGCGGGGGCTTGTTGACCGTTCCCTGCCGGCCCGGCGCGCCCTGCTGACGGTGCCCCAGGTGCCGCACGATGTTTTCGACCATCACCACCGCGCCGTCCACAACCATGCCGAAGTCCAGCGCGCCCAGCGACAGCAGATTCGCCGGAATGTGCGCCAGGTCCAGCAGAATCGAGGCAAACAGCAGTGCGAACGGGATGGTGATGGAAACGATCAACGCGCCGCGCGCATTGCCAAGGAAGAGAAACAGGATCACGATGACGAGCACAATGCCTTCAGTCAGGTTGTGCAGCACCGTGTGCGTCGTAAAGTGCAGCAGGTCGGACCGGTCAAGAAACGGCACCACGTGCACGCCGGGTGGCAGGATGCGGTGGTTCAGTTCATCAGTCTTCGCGTGGATGCCCTCGAGCGTCGAGTCAGAGTTCTCGCCCTTTTGCAGCAGGACCACGCCTTCCACCGAGTCCGGGTTGTCGACCAGCGTGCCGTCCGGCCGGTGCACGGTCTTGCCGATCTGCCCCAGGCGAATCTTCGCTCCCTGGCTGACGGTGGCGACATCGCGGACGCGCAGCGCCGTACCGGCCCTGGTAAGCAGCAGCGTGTTCTCAATATCGTGCACGGTCCTGTACAAGCCCAGGCCAACGACGTTGATCTGCTGTGCGCCCTCCTGAATAAAGGAGCCGCCCGCGTCTGTGTTGTTATTTTCGAGCTGCTGCTCCACCTGCGCGATTGTCAACCCATACGCCACCAGTTTGTCCGGGTCCAGGTGTACCTGGTACTCCTTTGTCTGGCCGCCGAAGCTCGAGTCGTCGACAACCCCGGGCACTGACCTGTACTGCTTCAGCAGCGTCCAGTCCTGGAGGGATTTCTGCTCCATGCTGTCGTATTCGGGGTTCGTGCTCTCGACCGTGTACCAGTAAATCTGCCCGACTGGGCTCCAGTCGGTCCCGATCTGCGGCTGGATGCCGGTCGGCAGGGTCACCTGCGAGAGCCGCTCCAGCACTTTCTCGCGGTTCCAGTCGTTCACCGACGAGTCATCGAAGACCATGTTGAGCGCCGACAGGCCGGCGAGCGAGGTCGAGCGCAGCGCGGACAAGTGCGGGATGCCGGCCATCGAGATTTCGAGCGGCACGGTGACCTGCTGCTCGACCTCTTCCGCCGCGCGCCCGGGCCACTGCGTCAGGATGGTGACGTAGTTATTCGCCACATCGGGGTAAGCCTCAACCGGCAGGTTGTGGAACGAGACGATCCCCCAGGCAAACAGCAGAATCGCGATAATGAGCACGATAAAGCGGTTGTTGAGCGCAAAATCGACAATGCCGCGGATCATGCGGGCACCTGCTCAGTGAACCGTCGGCCCGCAGCCACGTCCCGGCCGGCGCACAGGGGATGGACGGCCGGCAGGGCCGGCTGCTGTTGAGTACGCCGCATCACTGCGCCGCCGTGTTCTGCAGCTCAAGCGCGTTGCGCACCACCTGCTGCCCCGGCGTGACGCCGCTTGTTACCTCCTGCATGCCGTCCGGCAGCATGTCGCCCCCGGTCACGGCTACGCGGCGAAACTGAGCGCCGTTCTGGCCGCCATTTTGCTCGCCCTGCGGGATCGGCTCATACACCCACTCGCGGTCGTGGAGGTGCAGGATCGAGGTCGCCGGCACAGATGCATGCGTTTCGGGCAGCCGTCCATGGAAGGTCGCGGTCGCAAACATGCCGACCCGCATGAAAAAGCCCGGATTCTGCACCTGCACGCGAACCTGCCCGGTGCGCAGCGTGGGATCGAGGATCGCGCCGACGTCCCCGATCACGCCCGAAAGCTTGCGGTCCGGGTACGCGCTGAGCCGAATATCGGCGGTCTGTCCCAGGTGCACCTTGGCCAGATCGTTCTCGTAGACGTTACAGATGATCCACACGTGCGACAGATCGGCGATCACAAACGCATTCGGCGTGCCGGAAAGTCCGTTGCCCGCGCTTGAAGCTTCGGTGACATTCTGCTGCACGATAAAGCCCGAAGCCGGCGCCAGCACCTTGACCGTTTCGCCCGGATGCTGCGGGTCGACGCCCAGCACGTGGAGCTGCTGCTCCGCCGCGCGCAGGTCGGCCGCCGCGTCGTCCTCGGCATCCTGCGCAATCTCCACCTGGCTCTTCGGGATCGCGCCTTTCGCGTACAGAAGGGTATCGCGGTCCAGCTGCACCCGGGTCAGGCGCTCATCGTTCACTGCTTTCAGGTACTGGTCAAACGCATTGGTCACGTCGGTGCTTTGCACTTCAAGCACCAGCTGCCCCTTGTGTACGTAATCGCCCAGGCGCACGTGCGTGGCAACCACGCGGCCATTCGCAAGTGTAATCACCGGGATTTCGCGCGACGGATCCGGGTTTACCTGGCCCGTCACATTCAGGCTGGAGGTCGCCTGGTACTCGACCGCCGCGACCGTCGGAAACTGTTCCGGCCGGTCCAGGTGCACCAGCGCCGGATCGCCCGCGGGCACAACAGCCTTCGGGACCGGCGGACCTTCCGCGCTCTGGTCGCGATGTTTTTCACCGCAGCCGGCAAGCAGCAGCAGCGCGAGAGCAGCGGTGAAAAGGTGGCACTGGGATGAAGTCGAGCGATGCAGATCAAATCTCCTGACCTTCAAGTGGCGCAATCTTTCTTACGGTAGCCGGCAGCGCGCCCGGTCGATGACCTGGAACTTGGCGGGCGAGCTTCGCACAACGGCGCTTCACCCTGCGCCCAAAGCCTTCTTACTCCCGCTTCAAACCCGGCCGAGATTTCAGTCTAGCGCCGCCGGTCGAGCGGCTCGCCCTATCTTTCGGCTTACGGCTCATCTGAAAGTACCCAGAACGAGTCTTTCGCAAATGCCATAAGGAGTCAGTAAAGAGACGGGCCAGCTTCTGTGCGCTTGGAGGAAAGACGGGATAGCCCGCCTGCGGGCCGCTTCCGGCGACGCTATCTTTTGGCTACAGTTTGGCCGCGCCGCGCGGTGCGCCGATACTCAAAAGCGTGCGCTGCACTGTAGTGCCTCCCTGCAACCACCCCAATCTTCCAAGGCCGACCCTCCCATGACCATGCCGACCACCCTACCCGTTTCGCCCCCAGCACGACGGACGCGTGCGCGCTGGGTACTTGGGCTTGAACTGGCAGCGCTCGGCGCGGCCATCGCCTTGCTGGACTGGCTGGTCAGCGATAAGGTCCCGCTGGGCTGGCTGTATCTGGTGCCCATGTCGCTCGCTGCGACGGCCCTGCCCCGTTTGGCACTGCTGCTGCTTGCTTCCACCTGCACGGTACTTGCGGAGTGGTTCGACGGCTACGTGTGGGACTGGGCCTCCGGCATCCCGCGGGACGTGCTCTACTGGAGCGCCTTCGCCGGTGCGGCCCTCTTTGTGCACGGAATCGTACGGGGCCGGCTCGCGGCCGCCGAGCACCTGCGCCTTCTCGAAGAGCAGATGGCTGCCCGGCAGGATGCCGAAGAGCAGCTCCGCGTGCTGGTCGAAAACAGCCCCATGGCCGTCTTTACCGCGGACTCCGCCGGTACCGTGCTGCTGGCAAACCACGCGGCGGACCGGCTATTTGCCTTGGAGCGGGGGCAGTTTGCGGGGCGCTCCTTTGCGCCCTTCCTGCCGCCCTTGCTAGAGCTGCCGGCACTGCGTACCCCCGCCTCGGGCGCGCCTGCGTTTCACACCGCAATGCAGTGCCGCGGCCATCGAGCCAATGGCGAAATCTTCCAGGCCGACGTCTGGTTTTCAACCTACGGCACCGGCACCGGCCCCCGGCTTGCCGCGTTTGTGGCCGATACCTCGGAAGATCTGCGCGACCGTGAAGAAGCCAGCCTCCACCAATTGCTTGCCGGCTCCCGCATCCTGGTCGGCGCGGTCTCGCACGAGGTTCGCAATGTCTGCGCGGCCATCGCCGTTGTTCATGAGAACCTCCGCCGCTCTGGCGCACTTTCCGGGTCCAAGGACTTTCAGGCGCTCGGGACGCTCGTGCTTGCGCTCGAACGCATCGCTTCCGTGGAGCTGCGCGAGGCCGCCGACCAGCGCGCTGCCATCGATCTCGACTCGCTGCTCGAGGAACTGCAGATCGTGATCGCCCCTGCTTTGCGCGAAGAAGAAATTGCTCTTGTCTGGAACGTTCCGCGCACGCTGCCGGCCGTCTGGGCGGACCGCCAAAGCCTCTTGCAAGTGCTGCTGAACCTGCTGAAAAATAGCCGGCATGCTCTGGAAGAGCCCCAGGAACGCGAACGCGCCATCGCTCTGCGCGTGCAGAGCGATGGCGGCCGCGTGACCATCGCAGTTTCCGACACCGGACCGGGTGTGCTCTATCCCGAGTTCCTGTTCCGGCCTTTTCAGCAGCAGGCGCGCACCACGGGGCTGGGTTTGTATCTTTCGCGCGCCCTCATGCGCTCGTTTTCGGGCGACCTGCACTACCGGCAGACCCCACCCGGCACCGGCGCCACCTTTGTCGTCGAGCTGCTGGCCGCGTCCGGCGAGCGCGCTGCTTGACCCGCCTGCGCGTGCTCCTGGTCGACGATCACCTCTTGTTTCGCGAGGGTCTCAGCCGCCTGCTCGCGGAGGAGCCTGACCTGCTCGTCGCAGGGCAGTGCTCATCCGGCGAGCAGGCCCTTGCGCTGATCGCCTCCGGAGAGAGTCCAGACCTGGTGCTGCTCGACTTCGACCTGGGCGAGGGAAACGGCTTCGGATTCCTGGAGCGGGCCCGCGCCGCCGGCTTCGCAGGCAAAATCCTGATGGTGACCGCCGGGATGAGCCCCGGAGAGACGATGCGCGCAATCGACGCCGGGGCCGCAGGGCTGTTCCTGAAGCACGCGCCGCCGGCAGAGTTGATCGCAGCCATGCGCAAGGTCATGCGGGGTGAGCCGCTGCTCTCTCCGGCAGCGCTGGCCGGGCTCAAGGCAGCCGCGCGCGGCGAAGAGGCTCGGCGCGCACCGCAGCTGCTGCTTTCGGACCGCGAACGGGCCGTTCTTCGAGGCGTCTTCGCCGGCCTGGCAAACAAGGAGATCGCCGCCAGCCTCCAGATGTCGGAAGGCTACGTCAAGGCTGTGCTGCAGCAGTTGTTCGCCAAGACCGGCGTGCGCACACGTTCGCAGCTGGTGCGCATCGCGCTCGAGCACCGCGTGGATGCCGCTGCCGGCGCGACCTCCTGAAGCGCCCTGCCCGCAGGCAGACGCCAAGCTGCGGAGAGACGGACCCTGCAACTTGGAGGTAATATTAGGGTTTGCTATTGGGAAGACATCATCGGCTTCCCTGTTGGATCTACACGCCGTTGTCTAAAGGTGACACTGAGGATTATGCCCGAGTCGATCCAGGATCGCGTTTTACGCGTCATCGCCACAACAAAACGGGTTCCGCTGGAGAGTGTGAAGCCGGAAAGCACCTTTGAATCTTTGGGCGTTGATTCTCTGGACCGGCTGAACATTCTTTTCGATCTGGAAAGCGAATTCGACATCGAGATTGACGATGAGGATGCCAAGCAGATCTCCAGCATCCCCCAGATGCTGGAGGGTGTGTCCCTGCTGCTGGCCGCGAAAGAAGCCGGTGTGCCTGCGCCCCATTTCCGCCGGGCCGCGGCGCCGGTAGAGCTGTCCGCTAAACCAGAGCTGTCCCCTGAAACCAAGGCGGGCGAGTAGCGTGGCTGCAC
>CAXUDF010000107.1:0-12360 GCA_964249695.1 uncultured Acidobacteriaceae bacterium | reverse complement strand
TGCACGGCGATACGGCCATTATGGTGCCGCATACCAGCGACGGGCGGGTGATGTTCGCCATTCCGTGGCACAGCCACACGCTGGTGGGGACGACCGACACGCCGATCGAACGGCCGTCGTATGAACCGCGGCCGCTGGAAGAGGAGATCGACTTCATCCTTGATACGGCGAGGCTGTACCTTGACCACGCGCCGACGCGCGAGGACATTCTGAGCATTTACGTCGGCATTCGGCCGCTGGTCAAAGCCGCCGGCTCAGACGGGAGCAAGACCTCGGCGCTGTCCCGCGATCACACCATCCACATCGACAACTCGGGGCTGCTGACCATTGTGGGCGGCAAGTGGACGACCTACCGGCACATGGCCGAGGACTGCGTGGACCATGCGGCGACGCTCGGCGACCTGCGGGAAGCGCCGTGTGTGACGCACCACCTACAAATCCACGGCTACTATGAGCGCGCCGAGCAGCTCGGCCCGCTCGAGGTCTACGGCGCAGACGCTGCGGCTATCCAGGCTTTGGCGGCGAGCGAGCCGGAGTTGGCCCGGCAGCTACATCCGGACCTGCCGTACATCGCGGCAGAAATTGTATGGGCTGCCCGCGAGGAGATGTCGCGGACGGTGGATGATGCGCTGTCGCGGCGAACGCGGGCGCTTTCGCTCAATGCCCGGGCTGCCGTGGCCATGGCGCCGGAGGTAGCTCGGCTGCTGGCGCGCGAGCTCGGGCGCGATGACGCGTGGGAGCGGGCGCAGGTGGAGAGCTTTACTGCACTGGCCGCACAGTACCTGCCGGCGCGCACCCCGGAGTACGCGCTCCAGGGAGGGCAGCGATGACGCGGAGCCCGATGCTGGGCGAGTTTATGGGGACCTTCGCGATGATGGTGCTGGGCAATGGGGTGGTTGCGGGCTGCGTGCTGAAGCGCACCAAAGCGGAGGGGTCTGGGTGGCTCGCGATCTCGACTGCGTGGGGATTTGCGGTGTTCTGCGGCATTTTCGTTTCGAACCTGTTTGGCAGCGCGGACGCCCACCTGAATCCGGCCATCACGCTCGCCTTTGCCGTGCAGCGGGGCAACTTTGCCAACCTGCTTCCCTTTCTGACGGCGCA
Organism: uncultured Acidobacteriaceae bacterium; assembly: GCA_964249695.1. Classification (GTDB taxonomy): domain Bacteria; phylum Acidobacteriota; class Terriglobia; order Terriglobales; family Acidobacteriaceae; genus EB88. The sequence continues at coordinate 11,259 of CAXUDF010000107.1, read as the reverse complement.
GATGGGCGGAGCCTTTGTCGCCGCGATCGTGGTCTGGCTGTTCTACTACCCGCACTGGGCCGTGACAGAGGATCCTGCCGTCAAGCTGGGCGTTTTCTGCACGGCACCGGCCATCCGCGCCTACGCGTGGAACTTCCTGAGCGAAGTGGTGGCGACGTTCCTGCTGGTCATCATTCTTGGCGCCATCAGCTCACGACTGGTGCTGACGACCGGAGCGGTCGCCGGGCTTAGTCCGTTCCTGGTGGGCTGCGTGGTCTGGGCAATCGGGCTGTGCCTGGGCGGCACCACCGGGTACGCGATCAATCCTGCGCGGGATCTTGCGCCGCGCTTTGCCCATGCCATTCTGCCGATCGCCGGCAAAGGCGGCTCCGACTGGGGGTACGCGTGGATCCCGGTGCTGGGGCCGTGTGTAGGCGGGTGCTGCGCGGGGCTTGTGCTGCGGGCCATCGGGGCGTGAGCTTGCCAACGCGCAGGCTCAAAGCGCGAGCACCCGGTTGGCCGCATAGACGAAAGCGACGCCCGACAGCACACACGACACCAGAGTGAAGCGTTTTGCAGCGCTCCGCCAGAGCTCGGGCAGAAAGGCTCCGGCGGCCATCTGCAGGAAAAAGCCGGCGGCCAGCACCAGCAGGATCACCGAGCCGCGCGCCGACAGCACCCACCAGGTTGTGAGCAAGCCGCCGAGCAGCGGCGCAACCGCGTCGGCGACCAGCAGGAGCACGTCGACTCGCGTGGCGGCGTCGCCCCCGGTTGCGAGCAGGATCGTGTTCATCCCGTCGCCGAGATCGTGCGCGGCGATGCCGCAGGCTACTGCATAGCCTGCCGGGTGCGACGCAGCATAAGCCGCGCCGATGGCCATGCCGTCACGAAAACTGTGGGAGATGAGCATGCCCGCGCCGGCACGCCCGATGATTTTTCGCCTGCCGGCGGCCGCGTACCATCTACTGGCCAGCGCGGCGATCGAAGCATCCAGAAGTAGAAAAAACAGCAGTGCGCCCAGGGCCATGCCGAGTACTGCAGCCGTCGTAAGCCCGGCGTGCCGGCCAATGGCGATTGCCTGCGGCAGCAGATCAAGGCAGGCCGCGCCCAGAAGCAGACCTGCCCCTACGGCAAGGAGATACATGGTGTAGCGCTGAAAGCGAATCGCGAGAAAACCACCGGCGAGCGTGGAAAGTACCGGCACGGTGAAGAGCAGGATGTGCATTCGCTATTGAGAATACACTTGCGATAAGCGGCCGCCCCGGCATGGCTGCTCAGGCGCCAGGAACCTGAACGCACCCTGCACAGGAACCGTAGAAAAAAATCTCGTGTCGGTTGGAGCGGAAGCCCTTGGGTAGAGCGGGCCGGTCGGCGACAAAGCAGCCGTCGATCTCGAAGACCTTGCGGCAGCGGTCGCACTGGAAGTGGTGGTGGTGCTGCTTGCCGGCAAGCTCGTACCGGCTGGCTTCACCAGGCACCTCGACCCGCACCAGGACTGCATCGTCTACCAGCGCATTGATGTTGCGATACACGGTGGCGAGGCTGAGCCGCTCGACCTGCCGTCCGGCTAACGCGAGAACCTCATCCGGAGATAGAGGGCGGTCCGCTTCGGTAAAGGCGGCGCGAATCGCTTCCTTTTGCTGTGTGTTGCGTTCCATGCGGTTGAGGTTCAGTGTACCGAACGCCTGCTGGGCCCGGGTACCTACGATGAGCGCGCGTCCGGCTACAACGCCGTGGCCTGAGAGGGATTGGGCCGACTCGTCCCTGCATCCTATGAAGCAAACCATGGCAAATACCGGTTCTATCCCCCTTCGACCTTTCGGAAAGACAGGCGTAAAGATTTCGGCCCTCGGCCTTGGCGGCCACCACCTTGGAGCCGCGGCAGATGAGCGGACCGCGGTCGAGATCACGCATCGCGCCCTGGACGGCGGCGTTACCTTTTATGACTGCTGTTGGGAGTACAACCGCGGCAAGTCGGAAGCATGGCTTGGCCAGGGACTGAAGGGTCGTCGGGATAAAGCCTTCCTGATGACAAAAGTGTGTACGCACGGCCGCGATGCGTCCTTGGGCATACAAATGCTGGAGCAGAGCCTACGCCGGCTGCAGACGGATCATCTGGACCTTTGGCAGGTCCACGGCGTCAGCTTCCAGAATGATCCTGAGCTGTTTATGCGCCCGGGTGGAGCGGCGGAAGCGCTCACCAAGGCGAAAAAAGATGGCAAGGTTCGCTTCGTCGGCTTTACAGGGCACAAGGACCCGGATATCCACCTCGCCATGCTGAACACCGGCTTCCCTTTTGACGCCGTGCAGATGCCGCTGAATCCCTTTGACGCCAACTTCCGCAGCTTTGAGCAGAAGGTTCTGCCGGTGCTGCTGGAGCGTGGGATCGCGCCGCTCGGCATGAAGCCGATCGGCGGCCACGGCGAGCCGGTGCAGAAAGGCGTGTTTACCGCAAGCGAGCTGCTGCACTATGCCATGAGCCTGCCGGTGGCAACGACCATTTCAGGCGTATTGGAGATGTCGATCCTCGAGCAAAACCTGCAGATTGCGCAGAACTTTCAGCCGTTGAGCGCGGAGGCGATGCAGGCTCTGCGCGACCGTGCGAAGCCCTACGCAGGCGACGGGCGTTTCGAGCTCTACAAGACCTCCATCAAGTACGACAATCCGGAAGCCCGCATCGCGCATGAGTTCCCCTTCGATATGGAACAGGTGGAAGTGAAGCAGATGGTGTACGAGACGCAAAACACAGGGCGGCCTTACCCGCAGGTTACCGATTCAACGGGCGCTTAGGTTCGCTCGCCCTGGCGTTCGCAATGGCTGCAGCAATTTTCTGAATGAGAGACCCATGTTGATAGAGAAGCAGGACAATGTAGGTGAGCCGACGGGCTCGCCGGAGCAGGAAACGCTGGCTTCCCAAGCAGAGCTGTCGCGGCGCCGCTTTTTGCAGGGTGCCGCTGTTGCGGGCGTCTCCGTAGTGGTGCCGGCGGCTACGGTGATCGTGGGAGAAGGAACGGCGGCGGCTCAGGCGACCTATCCAAGAAGTACCGGTGCGAGCGCGGGGGCTGACCTGCCGAACCCGATTGTGCCGAACTTCCAGGGCCAGTACAACGGGGCCGTCTCAGCAAGTACCGGGCCCGCAAGCAGCGGACCGAGCTTCCAGGTGCCGAAGCGCGCGATGGGAAGCACGGGGCTGCAGGTATCCATCGTTGGCATGGGCGGCTTCCACCTGGGTACGGCGTCAGGCCAGATGGAAGTGAACAACATGGTGGCGAAGGCGATCGACCACGGCATTAACTTCTTTGACAATGCGTGGGAGTACCACGAGGGCGCAAGCGAGGAGCGCGTGGGAACGGCGCTGAAAGGCAAGCGCGACAACGTGATTGTAATGACGAAGGTCTGCACGCATGGGCGCAAGAAAGACGTCGCGATGCAGATGCTTGAGAATTCGCTGACACGCCTCCAGACCGACCACCTGGACGTGTGGCAGGTGCACGAGGTGGTGTACTACAACGACCCGGAGCTGTGCTACGAGGTGGACGGGGTGCTGGAAGCGCTGACCGCGGCCAAGCAGCAGGGCAAGGTGCGGTTTGTGGGATTTACCGGTCACAAAAATCCTTCGATCCACCTGGACATGCTGAACCGGGGCTTTAAGTTCGATACGGTGCAGATGCCGATTAATGCCTTTGACCCGAGCTACCGCTCGTTTGAGCGCGAGGTGCTGCCGGTAGCCGTGCAGAAGGGTATGGCTGTGTTCGGCATGAAGAGCATGGGCGGTTCAGGCGAGTCGATCGTGCATGGTGCGCTGACGCCGACCGAGGCGCTTTCGTACGCGATGAGCGTGCCGGGTGTATCGACCACGGTCGCCGGGATGGACTCGATGGCAATACTTGATCAAAACCTGGAGATCCTTCGGAACTTTCAGCCGCTTGGCGAGCAGCAGATGACGCAGCTGCGAGAGCATGGCCGCCAGTTCAACGACGGCCGCTACGAGCTTTACAAGAGCACGGTGAAGTACGACGCCGGTGTGGGTCGGGAGCAGCATCACTATCCGACCGCGACAGAGCTGCCGGCCTGAGACTGCCTGCTGTGGATACGAGGTGCGGCCAGTGATGAGTCCGGAAGCCGCCCTCGTTATGTTCGCTTTCAAGCTGTGAAAGACGTGTGAATGCTCCGGTCCGGGACTTGGCCCTACCCGTAGAGTTGTATCGATATGTCGAACCCTAGCAAGTCCGTTATGCGATCCTCCGTATCGGTTTCCGGCGAGCACTCATGCAGGCACCTGCTCCTGTTCTCCCTGCTGACGCTCCTGCCTGCCGCGCTTCCCGCCCAATCCACCAAAGCCTCCCTTACCGGCATCGTGCACGATGGCACCGGAGCCGCCGTGCCAGGCGCACAGGTGACGGTGATGAGCACCCTGACGCACACAAGCAGGCAGGTGCAGACAGACGCGGGCGGCTCCTTTACCTTTCTGAACCTGGAACCTGACACCTACACGCTCGCGGCCGCGCACGAGGGTTTTGCGGGCGAGCAGGAGGATGGGGTGCAGCTGAGCGCCCGGCAGCAGCTGCGGCTGGAGCTAACGCTGCAGCCGCAAAGTGTGCAGCAGCAGGTGACGGTGTCCGCTGAGAACGCGGGCGCGCTGAATACCGAAGACTCGTCCATCTCCGCCGCATTGAGCACGGCCGATGTGCTGGCGCTGCCGGCGAACTACCGCGGCAACGGCTCGACCAGTCCGCTCAACGTGATCCAGACGCTTCCCGGCGTGCAGCCCGACTCGGCTTCGTTTCCGCCGGCTGCCTCCACCTCGCCGAACCCGGCGGTCAAGTTTTCCATCCAGGGCGGTTTGCCCTCGCAGTCGGAAACGACCGTGGACGGGATTTCCGCACAGAATCTGACGACCAACAATGTGCAGGCCGACGCATTCCCTTCGGCTGAATCAATCTCTGAAATCCGGGTAGATGGCGTGAACAACAACGCCGAGTTCGGGCAGCCGGGTGAGATCACAACTGTCACCAAGCAAGGCACAAATACCGTGCACGGTTCGGCGTTCTGGTACTTCCAGAACCAGGACCTGGACGCGATCCCTTACGGGGCGGCAAGCAAGCCGCACAAGGTAGCCAATGATTTTGGCGGGTCAGTCGGTGGGCCGGTGGTGATCCCGCACCTGTACAACGGCCATGACCGCAGCTTCTTTTTCGGCACGTATGAGGGGCTGCGCTTCCCCCAGTCGACAGTGGAGCAGTATGTGGTGCCGACCGTCGCGATGAAGCAGGGCAACTTTTCGCAGGAGACGACTGCCCTGAAAAACCCATTCGCGGGCGGCAACTACCCGAATGCCACGCTGCCGGCGATCAATCCGAGCTCCGCGGCGTTTCTTTCGCTCTACCCCAACCCGAATATTGGGAACACCCAGTCGCTGGCAGGCGCGCTGAGCGGGCTCGGCTATAACTATGTGACCTTGAAAGACAATACGATCGGCTCGGACCAGTTCGATGTGCGCGGCGATCAGGCATTCGGTTCGAAAGCATTCGTTTTCGGGCGCTACACCTGGAAGGACATCAACCAGACGCAGCCGAATGTGCTGCTGCTGCCGAACTCGAATGACTTTGCGCAATACCGCATCTTTGCGAGCTCCTTTACGTACGCATTTACCTCGCACATCTCCAATGAGTTTCGTTTTGGCTTTACGCTGGAGCAGGATGGCGTAGCGACGCCGTTTAATGGAGCTGCGGTTACCAATGCAGCTGGTTTTAACGGGATTGGCCCGGCCTATCCGTTCAACGGCATTACCTACCTGCAATTTGCGCAGATTACGACGCTGACGACTCCAAATACCAGCGGGCGGTTGAACTCCGCCGAGTCTTCGCGGTTGTTTCAATACGTGGACAATGTGAGCTGGCAGAAGGGTGCGCATACGCTGCGCTTTGGCACGGATATCCGCACGGAGCAAGCGAATACGCCGCTCGATGCGACCGCCGGCGATAACTATGGTTCATTCCTTTTTAATGGTGGACCCTATACCGGTCAGGAGTTTGCTGATTTTCTGATCGGCACGCCGACTTACTCCTACACGGACAACATCACGACAAACAACCGAGGACGCAGCGCCGCGTACGCGTTCTACGCGCAGGATAACTGGCGCGCCCGACCAAACCTGAACCTGACCTTTGGCCTTCGCTACGAGTATCACCCGCCGTTTTATGCGCTCGACGGAAATCTGGGTAACTTCGATCCCAGCGTCGCCAAGTCCGGACAGCTCATCTATCCCGCCGGCTATGCCAACCTGCTGTCGGCGCCTGAGCTGGCCAACTTTAATGCGTGCCAGGTGCAGGGTGTGAATAATCCGGCAGCCAGCAACGCAGTTGTTAACGGCGCACCGTGTACGCCGGTGATCTCGAACACGCAGGCCGGCGTCACCGCAGGGCTGCGCACCGCGCCGAAGCTGCGGTTTGAGCCGCGGTTCGGCTTTGCATGGCGGCCTTTCAACAACGAGAAAACGGTAGTAAGCGGCGGCGCAGGTTATTACAACATCACGACCTCGGGTGCTATCTTCTACGCACTGACCGGGACGCTGCAGACAGACGAACAGATTTTTACGAATTCAGCACCCGGCAAGGCGCCATCTATCGTTTTCCCGAACGTTGGTCTGGGTAACGCGCTGGTACCGCAGTACGGCTCGTCTGCATTTAACTCGGCAGTCGACCTTCACGGGCACGACCCCTACTCGTTGCAGACGGCGCTGTCGGTCGAGCACGAGTTTCCCGGCCAGCTGGTGGCGCGCTTGTCCTATGTCGGGCTTTCGACACGACACCTGGTGTGGCAGCCGAACTACAACGACCTGCCGCTGTCGACCACGACTCGGGCCACGGATCAGCCTCGCTCAGCCTTTCCTTTTCCGAACTTCCAGGTAATTAACAGCCGCAACACGGAGGCAAGCGCCAACTATAACTCTGTGCAGGGGCAGCTCAGCCGACGGTACTCGCGCGGGCTCTCATTTTCAGCCGCGTACACCTTTGCCAAGAACCTTTCGGATGACCAGGGCACTTTCGGCGCGTACGGTACCAACGCCGCGTCGTTCTCTGATGAGCAGGGGGGCTACTACGCGACGTGGGCGGGTAATCGCGCGCTGGACTATGGCAATGTCACCGGCACGCGGCGGCAGCGCTTCCTGCTGACCGGGCTGACGGATGTACCGGTAGGGCGTGGGCGGCAGTTTGGCGGCGCAATGCCCCGCGCGCTGGACGCGGTCGTAGGGGGCTGGCAGTTGACCAATATCTTCGTGTGGCAGAGCGGGCCATTTCTTACGCCGTTCATCCCGACCGGCGATGCCGATCCATCCGGCACGGGATCAGGCAGCCTGTACGCGCGGTCACAGCGGCCGGACCGCGTTGCAAAGGGAAACACGAGTGCGCAGAACCGCCGTCAGTGGTTTAACACGGGGGCGTTTGCCTGCCCGGGCGGTGGCGGCTTCAGCACCCTGCAAGCAGGCGGCTGCACCGTCGGGGTCAGCTCGGCTCCGATCGGGCGCTTCGGGACCGAGTCGGTGGGCAGTGTGGAAGGTCCGGGAACGGTGAACCTGTCATCGGGTGTCAACAAGACGCTCGCGTTAACCGAACGGCTGCATCTGCGGGCTGAAGGCACGTTTACCAACGTGCTGAACCACACCAATCTGGCAGACCCCGTGCTCGACGTGACGAACCCCTCGTTTGGGACGATCACACAATCGCGCGGCTCAGATTTCGGCGGCAATCGGACGGGGCAGGTTTCAATGAAGCTCGAGTTCTAGGAATCTGGAATGGTAAAGGCAGGGCAGCCGGGCTGTGAGTCAAGGCTCGGCTGCTCGCTAATTCGACTGTGATGGTCAATTATGAACTGACACGGTTACCAAAGAGAGTATGTTTCTGGACATTCTGGACAACCGTGCTATTCTTAGGTTGCGCTCCAGTGATTGGTTGTCAGCAGTTCTCGCTCGCAAAGCCAGACGCCCTGCACATGTCTTCCACCAAGCCCTAAAGCGTACCCACCTCGGCCATTTGATTGACATGGCCCGGGAGGTGTGGTCGAGAGTCACGGCGAAGCGCCGTTGATTCGTGGCTGCGTGTGGTAGAGCTGAGAGACTTAATCTTCTCTCACTTCCGGGACTCTCCGGGCACTTCCTTACGCAAATCTTCTTTGTCCGCCGGCCTCTCCAGGCCGAAGCGCGACATGCAGCACCATCGAAGCGGTCTTGCCGTGCAGGAAGTGCGCGGGCGAAGACAAGCGCGGTGTGTGCAGTTCCTAAGGGGAACCTCGTTTGTCCATGATCCAATTCTCTGAACTGAATATCTCTGAAGTACTCAAGAAGCGCTTGTCTGCCTGCAACTTCATCACCCCGACGCCGGTACAAAGCGGCGCGATTCCGCCGGCACTTGAGGGCAAGGACGTCCTCGCGACGGCACAGACCGGCACCGGCAAAACCTTGTCGTTCCTGCTGCCGATCATCGAAACCATCGAGAAGGAAAAGACGCGCGGTGCGGTTGCGCTGATCCTCCTGCCGACCCGCGAACTCGCGATGCAGGTCGAGAAGGCATTTCGCCAGCTGACCACGGGCATCAGCGTAGCGCTGGTGGTGGGCGGCATGGCCGAGGGTCCGCAGATCGAGGCGATTCGCCGCGGAGCGCGCCTGATCGTTGCGACGCCCGGACGGCTTGAGGATTACATCGGACGCAAGCTGGCACGGCTCGACGGCATCAAGATCCTGGTGCTGGACGAAGTCGACCGCATGCTGGATATGGGCTTCAAGCCTGCGATCCGCCGCATTGCCGACGTGCTGCCAAAGGAGCGCCAGACTCTGTGCTACTCGGCAACGCTGGACGCGCAGATTCGGGAGGTCGTGCGCGACTACCTGAAGGATCCGGTACGCGTTGAAATCGGCTCCGTATTGAAGCCGGCGGAAAATGTCGAGCTGCAGGCGTTTGAAGTGGACGCCGACTCGAAGCTCGAACTGCTGCAGCACCTGCTCAAGTCCGAGGCCGGCTCGTTCATCGTTTTTGTGCGGACCAAGCACGGAGCGGACCGGATCGCGATGCGGCTGGAACGCGGCGGCATCGAAGCTGCGCGCATCCATGGCGACCGAACCCAGGCACAGCGCAACGCGGCGCTGCGGTCGTTCTCGCAGGGGCGCCAGCGCGTTCTGGTGGCGACTGATGTGGCAGCGCGCGGGATCGACGTCGCACACGTGGCGCATGTTGTGAACTATGACATGCCCAAGGAAGCGGAGGACTTTGTGCACCGGGTCGGTCGTACCGGACGCGCTTCCTTGAAGGGCGTCGCTTCCACCTTTACGACGCCGAATGAGCGTGGTGATCTGCGCAAGATTGAGCGTCAGCTCAACATCAAGATCAAGCGCTTCCGTGTGCGGCCGAACGGCGGCATTCCGGCAATCCTGCCGAGTGAACGTGCAGCCATGCCGGTTGCAAACTAGCTTCGTTCGCACGTGTTTCAGCGAGAAGGGCACCCTCACGGGTGCCCTTCTCAGTTCAGGTCAGCGGCCGCTCGAACCGAAGCCTTTCGCGTCGCGAAGGCTGCCTGCAAGTTCTTCGACCACGACCAGTTCCAGATGCGTCATGGCCTGAAACGGCGACATCTGCGCGATTTTATCGCCGGCCCGGATGCTTACGCTTACGTCCGTATGCGTTAATGTCGCACCGGTTAAACCGCCGTGCGTGTCGCGTTCAAGTGCAAGCTCGTAGCGCGGCTGATTCAGATTCACCAGGCAGACGAGGATCTCTCCCCGATAGCCGGCATCGATGCGTCCGCCGACGTAGGTAACGCCCTTCGCGGCCATGCTGGAGCGGTCGCCAAGCACGAAACCCATGCCAGGGGGGGCCTCGACGGCGATGCCGGTGCGCACCTTGACCGGCTCCCCCGGCGCGAGCACCGCGTCCTCGATCGCGTACAGATCGAAACCTAGATCGTGACCCGAGTAGTTGACCGAGGGAACGCGAGCCTTTGGGTGCAGCAACTTGACCTTGATCACGCGACAGTCTACCCGCCGCCCGGCACACGGGCAGCATTGTCTTTGCGCTGCTTGGCCCAACGGCGTTTCTGCGCCTGGGCAATCCTGCGGCGCGCTTCAGCACTCAGGACCCTGGGCTTTTTGCTATCAGGCTTTGCTTCCTCAGATGGGGCGCTGAAGCGGTGGCTGGTGGAGGTGCGCAGCAGTTCACGCACCTGTTCGAGACGCGAGATCTCTCCCTCAATCGCCGCGATCATGTCTTCTCGGGTCATCGTGCAAACCTTTGTCGGAAGTACATCCTTGCAGCCCAGGGACGCCGGGGAAAGTTCTGCGCGTCATCAAGGGCCCGAACGTCGTCCCTTTGTAACACCGTCCGGCGCTGTGTGCGGAACGGGCTTTGCGGCGCGCGCAGCTGTGCCGCGGCGCTCTCAGCCGCCCGCGATGGACGGGATGAGAAGGACCTCATCTCCGTCCTGAAAGGTGTATGCATCGTTGCCCAGGAAGCGAATATCTTCCTCGTTGACGTAGAAGTTGATGAAGCGCCGTACCTGCCCGTCCGCGTCGCGCAGATGTGTTTTTAACAGGGGGAAGGTCGTTTCAATATCTTCGATCAGCTCGGGGAGATGGGCGGCTTTTGACTGCAGCTCGCGCTCTCCATTGGTGTGTTTTTGAAAAGCATTCGGCAATAGAACTCGCACAGGCATCCGGCTTCCCTCTCCTAAACCAGCTCAGCGGCAAACTGGTGGCGATCCATGTACTCCTCAAAGTCGCTGAGGCGCGGGCGCACCGCGGCCCGCTTTTCAAAGCAGTCTGCTACAGCATCGGTCGTCTTGAGTCCGTTGCCGGTGATGCAGGCTACGGTCAGCTCGTCGCGGTGGATGCGGCCCTGCGCGTAGAGGCGAGCGGTGACAGCGGTCGTGACGCCGCCGGCAGTTTCGGTGAAGATGCCTTCGGTTTCGGCCAGCTCACGAATGCCGGACACCAGCTCGACGTCGGATACGTCCTCAGCCCAGCCGCCGCTTGCGAGGATGGCGCGTGCAGCGTAGGTGCCATCGGCGGGATTCCCAATCGCGAGCGAACGGGCGATGGTCTTGGGGCGCTGCGGCTCGATCAGGTCGGAGCCGCTTTTGACTGCGACCGAGATGGGCGAGCAGCCGGTCGCCTGCGCGCCGAAAAAGCGCACGGGCTTGTCCTCGACCAGGCCAAGCTCCACCAACTCGCGGAAGGCCTTCTTGATTTTGACGATGAGCGATCCGCCGGCCATGGGGCACACGATGTTGTCG
>CAXUDF010000106.1:0-12452 GCA_964249695.1 uncultured Acidobacteriaceae bacterium | reverse complement strand
AAGGCTCCGCACAAGGTGGTTCTGGAGGTGTTCTCGCAGCGCCGCGCGTCCTCGATCGGCGTCAGTATGGGTATCGCGAACCTGGCGACCATCGTGGACCCGGACGCTGTCAAAATCGCGCAGATGGCCGATGCCGTCGTGCTTGCCGTCGGCTTTAACAACACCACGGAGTCAGAAGGCGGCGACCGCACCTTTGCGCTGCCGCTCGGCCAGCAGCAGCTGATTGAGCAGGTTGCAGCGGTGAACAAACATACAGTGGTGGCCATTACCTCGGGCGGCAGCGTGGACGTAACGCCCTGGAAAGACAAGGTCGGCGCGATCTTCGCGACGTGGTACTCCGGCGAGGAGGGTGGCACCGCGTTTGCGAGGCTGCTCTTCGGGGACGAGAACCCTTCAGGCCATCTGCCGATCAGCTGGGAGCGGGTCATTACAGACAACCCCAGCTATGCGCACTACTACCCTGATCCCGGCACGGACAAGATCGTGTATCGCGAAGGCATCTTCATGGGCTATCGCGGCTATGAGCACACGCACACAGCGCCGCTTTTCCCGTTCGGGTATGGACTGTCGTACACCACATTTGCGATGTCGAATCTGGAGACGCACACAACCGCGCCTGGCCATGTGACGGCGAGCTTTGACGTTCGCAATACCGGGAACATCGCGGGCGTGGCCGTGGCGCAGCTCTACGTTGCGCAGGACAAGCCGTCGGTTCCGCGGCCCGCGAAGGAACTGAAGGGCTATGCGCGCGTGGCGCTGGGCCCCGGCGAGCAGAAGCACCTGACCGTCGAGCTTGGCCCGCGCAGCTTTGCGTACTTCAATCCGGCGACCGGCGACTGGCAGGCAGATGCAGGCTCGTACACGCTGCTGCTGGGCGCGTCCACCGAGGCCATTGCTGCCAAAGCCGCGGTGAAGCTGGACCGTACGCTGCACATCGCGGTGGGGGATTGAACTTCAGGGAATGAAGGTTAGGGGATGAAGCGTCCGGCAAAGTGGTTGCGGTCAAAGTGGTAGACGACCGCAAAGGTAATCGGCTTGGCGTAGATGTGCCCGGATACGGAGACCGGGCTGCTGTAGTGCTGCAGCTGTACATCCCCCTCCACGGCAAAGCGGTCGGTGAGCCGAAGCTCAGCGCCGACCCCCGGAGAGATGACGAGCGAAGTGCTTTGCGTGTAGAGCAGCGTGTGCGCAGGGTTGGCAATGCCGTGCACATAGGTCAGGCGCCCTGCGCCTACCAGGATGTCTCCGTAAGGGCGCAGGCGGCCGTAGTGCCACGACTCCCGCAGGCCGCCCAGGATATTTTCCTGCCCGTCCACCTGGCCGCTTTTGACCGGGTAGGTGCCGCGCACCTCAAGTGCAGGCTGCAATTGAAAGAACTGCCGCGTCCGGAACTCGAGGTCTGCCCCGGCCGTGATGCTTAGGTTGCGTCCACCCTGGAGCCCCGTGTAGTCGCCGGTACCGCCTCCAAACGCCGACAAAGCAAGCGCCTGCGTTGCCGTGGGACTTACCTGCGCGTACCCCTGCCGGATACTGCATAGGAAGATAAAAAGAAGCAGGACGATCTGCCACTGCGGCCTGCCGGCTGTACAACCCGTTTGCTGCTCTACTGCACTGCACCATCGCATCACGCGCATCACAGGTCGAAGTGTACTGTGAGACGGTTGGCGCGCGCTCTGTATGTGTTGTTTCAGTACTTAAGTGTGACAAGTTGTGACACTTGTCGTGACACTTAAAGACCGACGCGCGTGACGACGCTCGAAGCCGCCTGGAACATGCTGCTCGCCGAGCGGAAGCCCGCATAGCCGGTGCTTCGCAGGCGGTCTGTAGAATCGCTCTGGTTCCCCAGCACGGCTGAAGGTGAGCTGAACCCTGTGAACCGAAGTAGTGGAGGGAACCATGCCGGGATACATCGACCGTACCGAGCCGCCGCCATCACGACCGAGGCGCCGTGGCCTGCTGGTGCTTCTCGGGATACTCTTCGGCGTCTTTGTTGCCGTGCGCATCGGCTTGTCGTATTTCGTCGATCTGCTCTGGTTCAAGTCGCTCGGCTACGGCGAGGTTTTTTGGAGGACGATCGGCCTGCAGGCGGCGATCTTTGCGGCCTTCTCAGCCGTAACTTTCCTCCTGTTGTACGGCACCTTTCGCGTACTTCGGCGGTCTCACGAAGCCGATCTGCCCAGTGCGCACACGATCGTCGTGGCAGGGCAGTCGCTCAGCCTTGCCGTCGCACCTGCCCTGCGCCTCATCTCGCTCGGTGTCTCGCTGTTGATTGCACTTACTTCGGGTACAGCCCTGGTTGCAGAATGGCCGACACTCGCGCTCTTTTGGTACGCGCGGACCGGCAAAGGCAGTGCCGATCCCATCTTCGGTAAGCCGCTTGACTTCTTTCTCTTCACGTTGCCGGCGGCCCAGGTCATCCTGAACTGGCTGCTGACCATGGCGATTACCTCGTGCGCTGTTGCCGCCTTGTTTCTGCTGGTTACCAGCGGCTCCAGGACGATCGAACGGCGGCGCATCAGTTACGGCGCCTCGCCATGGCGTGGGCTTTCCCTCACCGGATCCTTTCTGCTGCTGGTGCTTGCGGCATCGGTTTACCTTGATCGCTTTGAGCAGATTTTCGAACACCACACCATCTTCGATGGTGTGACCTACACTGACGCCCACATCTCGATACCAGGACTGCTGATTGTGTGCGTTGCTCTAGTCGCCGGCGCGGCTTTGCTGGCAGTGAATGCGGCTAGAGTTTCCCGTGGGCGCTGGTTAGTTGCTGCCGTAGTGCCTGCCGCTCTTTGCTACGCGGTGTTGACTGTCGTCGGCTGGTATGTGAGCAGCTTTGTTGTGAAGCCGAATGAATTGGTGCGCGAAGAACCTTACATCGCTCACAACATCGAGTTGACCCGGCGAGCTTTCAGCCTTGACCGCTTTACGCAGCACGAGTTCCCGGCGGAGACCACCGCGAGCGCGGCTGACCCGGCGAATAATCAGCCGACCCTCGACAATATTCGCCTGTGGGACTGGCGGGCACTGCAGGACACGCTTCGCCAGGTGCAGGAAATCCGCACGTACTATGATTTTCCCGACATCGATATCGATCGCTACAGCCTGAATGGGACAACCCGCGAGGTAATGCTTGCCGCCCGTGAGCTGAACGTCGATAACCTGCCGGTCAGCAGCCGTAACTGGATCAACGAGAAGCTGATTTATACGCACGGCTATGGTGTCACCATGAACCCGGTAAATGGGTTTACGCCGGAGGGGCTGCCAAATCTGCTGCTCAGTAACATGCCGGTGCAAAGCACGGTACCGGGCCTTAAAGTCACGCGGCCGGAAATCTATTTCGGCGAAATCACGAATAACGATGTCTATGTCAAGACAAGGCAGCAGGAGTTTGATTACCCTCATGGGCAAACAAACAGCCTCACCTCGTACCAGGGCACCGGCGGCATTGCTGTGGGCGGCTTTGCGCGACGAGTAATCCTCGCGTTCGACAGGGGCGACCTGGGTACGCTTCCTTTCAGCGACGACGTGAACCCGCAAAGCCGCCTGCTGATGCACCGCAATATTCGCGATCGCGTCGCGAAGCTGGCACCCTTCCTTACCTTTGACCAGGATCCGTATCTTATCGTCGGCGACGATGGGCGGCTCTCCTGGATGCTGGACGCGTTTACCGTCTCCGATACCTATCCGTATGCGACTCACTACACTGTTGGTGATACCGCGATCAATTACATGCGGAACAGCGTCAAGGTCGTTGTGGACGCCTATGACGGTACAACGAACTTCTACGTGTTCGACAAAGAAGACCCCGTACTTGCCGCGTGGCGCAAGATCTTCCCGGCGCTCTTCCGAGACGCGTCCACCATGCCTGCCGACCTGCGCCGGCACGTCCGCTACCCCGAGGAGCTATTCCAGGTGCAGTCCGAGGTATACGGGCTGTACCACATGACAAACCCGCAGGTCTTCTTTAACCGTGAGGACCTTTGGACCGTTGCGACCGAGACCAGAAGCGACGCTGACGCCACGCAGAGCGTGCAGGTCATGCAGCCAAATTACGTGCTGATGAAGCTGCCCGGAGGAACAAGCGAGGAGTTTGACGAGATCCTGCCGTTTACTCCCGCCAATCGCAACAACCTGATCGGCTGGATTGCCGGCCGCTCCGACGGCGAGAACTACGGCACCGCAGTAGTGTATGACTTTCCGAAAACGCGGTTGATCGACGGCCCGCAGCAGATTGAGGCGCGCATCGACCAGAATGCCCAGCTTTCCGGCCAACTTACCCTTTGGAACCAGCAGGGCTCGCATGTGCTGCGCGGCAGCCTGCTTGTGATCCCATCGGGAAAGGCGCTTTTGTATGCGGAGCCGATCTATCTGCAGGCGCAGCAAAGTCCCATGCCCGAGCTGCGGCTGGTTGTGCTGGCACTGCAGGATAAGCTTGCCTACGGTACGAGCTTTCAGGCTGCGCTCACGTCGCTCTTCGGCGGGGAAGCCTCGTCGTTGACTGCGTCAGCTGAGGCGCCGCAGGCAGCGACGGCTCCGGGAGCGGGGGGTGGTATGGGCGTGGGAAGTGGGACAGCTTCTCAGTCTTCTCCGGATCTAAAAGGATTGATTGGTGAGGCAAGCAGGGACTTTGATGACTACCAGCATCTGACTGCTGCCGGAAGGCTTGGTGAGGCGGGGCAGAAGCTGGATCAATTAAAGGCTGTACTTGCGCAGCTAAGTGCGCGTGGTAAGTAAGGAGCTTTAAAACTCGTACGCTGGAAGGACTGCAAACCTGGGTGCCGGAGGCATCTTCATCTCGAACGTGCTCATTACTCATCCTCGCGGTCTCGAAACACCATAACCCGGTCCAGCGCGTCACTTTTCTGCAGGTCGCCAGGATGCGCGTGTATGTCTTCTGTGTAGCCATGATCGAAAAAGACACGTGCTCCATTCCCCCCACGCTGTCATGACTTAGTATGTTCAAGCCCTGCGATGCCGCGTCAAGAACCTTCAGAATACCGGTGAGCATGCGCCGCATGGCAAGCTCGTGAGTGTTCGGCAGAGCAGTTTCGCTGTGCGCTTTCTGGTCTATCTGCAGCGCGGCTGGAGTGGCTCGCGCCTCATACACCAGCGGAAAGCGTTTGCGCCCAAGCTTCTGCTCCGCCGCACCGACGACCTGCAAAGCCAGCAGAAGCAGCATCGTCGCGAACAGTCCTTCCAGGTAGAGCCCCGCGCCGCAGGTCATGCCGATCGCGGCAACGACAAACACGGTGGCCGCGCTGGTAAGTCGAAGCACACGATTCTTGGCATGGAGAATGAGGCCGGCTCCTAGAAAACCGATGCCTTGCACGATGTTCGAGGCGACCCCGGCTTTTGTCCGGTGTCAGAGCTCCGGCAAGTTCGGCGCTCATGATCGTGAACAAGGCTGAGCCCATACAGATAAGCATGTTGGTGCGTAGGCCGGAATCGTTGTGGCGCCGCTCGCGCTCAAGGCCGATGAGCCCGCCCAGCGCGCAGGCCGTCAACAAACGCTCAAGCGCTGCCGCCGACAGCAGAAGCTGGTGCCACAAGGAGAACTGAGGAAGAGGAGTCGCTGCCATCGCCCGAGAAGCTAAGGGAGCTGCCCTCCTATGACAGAACAGCCGTATAGGACTAGAAAACCACGTAGCCCTGAGACGACGCTGTACCGACGAAGTTTGTCAGGTTGACAAAGGGCATATTGGCCCCGTAGTTCAATTTGATAGTGACTGAAACCACGCTGCCGATGGAATTGCTCGGGCTCCACTGGGACGTGATCGTCGCTCCTCCGGCAGGCGTTGCCCAAAGGTTGGCTGTCACGATTGTCTGGATGGTGGTGCTGGTGCAAGGCGATAAGGTCGCCGCACTGTGGACGGCGGCATAGCGCACGGCCGTCTTTGCCGCGTAGGTCGCGCTGCAGTAGCTGAAGAAAATCATGGCGAAACTGATCAAGCCGAAGATGATCAGGAAGTAGAAGGGAAGCACCAGCGCCGTCTCCACAAGCACGCTTCCACCATCGTCCGCGATACGGGCGAGCAGGTTCTTGGGATCGACACAGGCGCCGTTCGCTTCGCACGAAAAGGCAGAATGGACCGTGCATAGAGCCGCTTGTCGCATGCGCCGTGCTGCGCGAAAACCACTAAGGGCCTTCCTCATCACTGCACCCGCAAGGCCGAGAAGCCCTGGAGGGTAAGGGTCGATGGAAATCCGGTGTAATTGAGGATCGTGTTCACCCCCAGCACCGTTGAAACAGTCGCGCTTGTCTGCACTTGCACGTACTCGACAGGATTGCCAGGGCAGGTGCTTGTGCACGAAACAGGGCTGCCGTTCGGGGTACAGCTGCACCAGTTGCTCGCGGTGACCTGGAGTGCGCTCAAGCCGCTCGCAGCGTTGTGGGCAGCGGTCTGCATGCCGGCCAAATCGTTCAACTTGCCAGGCAGGGAACCGTATTCCGCACCGGCCCGTGCCGCGTCTTCCACGCTCATGGACTCAGCCACGGCAAAGCCAAGATCGACCACGCCGATAAACAGCAGCAGCACCAGCGGCAGAATCAGGCTGAACTCAAGAAGGCTGCTGCCCTCCTCGGACCTTGGTCGACTCATTGCGCGAGCGACTCCCTGGGGCGGAAAGGGTTGCCGCCGGGAAGATAGCTGAAATTGCCGCTCAGAGTTATGTTTCCGCCCGACGTCTCGCTCATGTTGCTGGCCACGATGCCGAAGTAGTTGGTGCCCTGCATTGTGCAACCGACGCAGTTAATGCCGGTGTTTGTGAGATAAATAATTCCATCGCCGGTAAGAGTAGAGCCATTCATCGTGAAGTCCTGCGAAGTGGGGGATGGGCCTGACGACTCGGACCAATTTCTATCGCCAAAGATAACAATGCCTGGCACGGTGCCTCCGGCGCTGCTCGTGGGCGCCGACAGGTTCAGCGTTGATCCGTTGGTCGCACTGAACTTTCCATAGCCGGAAGCCCCGGTCGACGACGAAAGAAACAGCGTCACACCGGTACCGTTCAGAGTGGCTTTGTTCAGGGTCACGCCACCGGTGATGGTGTACAGCCCGGGCGAGAGTGTCACCGTACTGTTAGTGACGGTCAGGCCGCCGCAGTAGGTCCCCGGCGGGAGGGCAGTGGTTCCACCCGAGGTGATGCTCGTACCACCAGTCCCTGCGCAGGTGTAAGTAGGGCTCGGGACATATGCGAGCGGATCCGGCTGGATCGGATAGTTGTAGTAGATTCCCGGAGCAGGCGTGATATTGGACGCGCCTGACGGTCCGCCAATGTAAGAGGCGTAGTCGCTTACATTGATGCCGGTAGTGCTGGAGAAATGGACACTGTACCCGAGATAAGCAGAGCAATTGACGATCATGGTGGAAGCGTCCACGGAGTAAGTCGCGGCACTCGTGCTCGTCGATGTCAGATAGACACAAGGCGGTAAAAGAGCGACAGCCTGCGCGCTCAACGTGTAGGTTCCTGTTTGGAAGATCGTGCTGACCTGCTGACTGACGGTCACCTGAAATGCGGATTTGTTGTTGTTAAAGGTCCCGGCTGTCGGGGTATGAATCGGGTTCACATTCACGTTGTTTACCCCGCTTGTAAAGCCGTTCAGAGCCGCATCAGCAAGCGCCGCGGTAGTCCAATTGCTGCTTCCACGCTCAAAGGCATAGGCGCCTCCAAGCGCAGCGGCATCAGCGGCACGCTGCAACTGCAGGTGCTTGAGCTCCAGCAGGCCGATTTCAAACCCAAGCGCACAAAAACCAAGTAAGGCGCTCAGGATTACGACAAAATTGACAATCACTGCAAAGCATTCCGGGCCAAGATCGCCCGCCGCTGCGAGAACGTCGCAGCAGGCGCGGGCTCACCAGAACCCTAGCAGTAAGGGCCGGCGCAGGTAAGAGCACGGAAGTACCCGGTGGAAGAAGGTCCAAAGCCGGGTTACTGCACTCTCGGGTATCGATGTTGAGCGGACGGACGGGTGCGGGCTGCTTTCGGCGGCTCCCGCTGTGCGCTGCATCTGGAAGCCGCTGCTGGTCGCGTCTGTGGCGGCTCGACCGGCGGGCGCTGCACTGCGAGAAGATAGTAGCTCGTTGAGGACTGCCTGCGGGCAAACCGCTGGACTTAAATAGCTCAGCCTTCTGTTCGTCGTGAGACAAAGCACAGATAAGTTTTGTCGTATCAATGAAGCTGGGGAGGGCATGATGAGGAAGTCGCTCAGCATTATCGATGTGGATCAAACGAATGAGGGCGTTATTGTCACTTTTTCAAGTGGGACGGTGACTCTGTTTCACAGTCATTTCCTCTACGATGTCCGCGGTGCCGACGGGAATGTACCGCTGCCGCCGATCGAGGTAGATCGGCGAAGCCACGTGTCGCTGCAGAATGGTGAGCAGCGGCATTAGCAATGGCGTTCTGCTGCACTTACATCTGCCAACTGGGCCGGCAGCAACAGCTCACTCACCTGGAGATTCCGCATCTCGCGTAGATCGGTCTCGGTGGCGCGAAGCCGCGGGCTTGCGTACAGTGCGCCGAAGAAGTGGCGCCCCTAGTTACGCTCGGTGCGGGTGGACCACAAGCCGTTCCGGTGAGCGTGCGCGGCAAGCTGCTCTCCAGGAGTCACACTTCGCTGCCGTTTCACCTTTCTTCAAACCCGTGACAACTCCGGGCTTTCATTCAGCAACAGAATGATGGAGCCATACGCGACTGCAGGTATCGATCCGAAGGTCGCCAGGGGTTCCACCCACATAACAAGGTGTCGACCGGGTTTTCTATCCGGCTGCTAAGCCTGAATCACCAAATAAGCATTGTTTCTATCCCTGACCCAGAAAAGCAGAGGTGTTTGCCCGTGAACGACGACCTAAGTACGCTCGTTTGTTTGTTTCACCATCCTTCCATCGCAGAGGCTGCGACCGGGGAACTGACGCGCGCCGGCATTCCCGCATCTTCCATCTCCCTCATCCACAATGGTTCCGGGTCGTCCGACTTTGCGTCCACGTCGGTCGAGAACCTAGGTGTTCCCGAGCGCGACTTTGATCATCTTCGTGAAGGCGTGCAGGCCGGCGGCGTTATCGTCGCAGTAAGAACAACGAGCGAACACGAGCGTGAAGTGGAAAGTATCTTCGAGCGCAATCACTCGAAAGTTATCGACGAAGCCGTGACCGATGCCCGACCTATGGCAGCAATGCCTGTGCCTTCAGTACCTGTGCCGGTTGCTGAAGCGGCCGCGACATCGATCCCGATCGTGGAAGAAGAAATGATTGTCGGCAAGCGGACCGTCGATAGGGGCGGCGTGCGTGTGTACCGCCGGGTCATTGAGGTGCCGGTTGAAGAATCGATTCGCCTCCAGGAAGAGCATGTCAGCGTGGAGCGGCACCCTGTAGACCGTCCGGTGACCGAGCAGGACCTGCAGCTTCAGGGAGAGCGGACCATCGAGCTGATTGAAACCGCGGAAGAGGCTGTCGTCGGCAAGACGGCGCAGGTCGTGGAAGAAGTGCACGTAGGCAAGGTAGCGAGCGAACGGACAGAGCAGATTCACGACACTGTTCGCCGCACCGAGGTGGAGCTTGAAGAGATAGAGCCTGCGGTAACTCCTCGATCGACGCAGCGCGAGCTTTAGATAAGCGGTAAGAGGCCACCCACTTTAGAAGCACCAGATACAGGAGTTATTCGGTATGGCTGATCGTGTAAAGGTGTACGAGGAAGCGAAGAAGAAGGGTATTTCGATCTGGGCGTGGCTGCTGCCGCTGCTCCTTCTTCTAGCGCTGCTCATTTTCTTTCTAACCCGCCGCCCCGCGAACCCCGCGGCTGCGCCGCCGCCGGCGGCCGCGCAGGTAACTGCTCCAGCTGCACTTCCGGACCTCGGAACCGTCCACTTCGACACAGGTAAGGCAACGCTCACGTCAGAAGGGCAGGCAACACTGCTCCAGGCGGCGACAGCGATGAAGGCAAATCCGGCCGTCCACCTGCGGCTGGAGGGATATACCGACAGCACCGGGAGCCTACCTAAAAACGCAACACTTTCTCAGCAGCGTGCCGTAGCTGTTGCAGATTTTCTGAAAGCACAAGGTATTGATGGGAGCCGGTTAACCGGAGCGGGCTTTGGCCCATCTAACCCTGATAGCACAAACGCGACAGCAGCCGGCAAAGCAGACAATCGCCGGGTCGAGCTTTTCTCACAGCAGTAGATCAACACAGGCAGGCCCTGAGGGCCGCCACACAAGGAGACGTATGTCAAAGACAGTCGTTGGACTATTCAGCACGTATGCCAAGGCACAGCAGGTTAAGCAGGCGCTCGTCGCCCAGGGTTATGAGGCGCAGCACATCACGGTCGTCGCCAATGACGACGAAGAGATGTCCGGATCCGGTGCATCCTCCAACTACACAAGCTCGACCGGCACTGCTTCCACCGGCAGCACAGGCGGATCATTGTCGAGTGGTGCTGCCGGCATCGGTGAAAAGGTTGGCAGCTTCTTCCGCAACCTGACCGGCGGCGACGAAGCGACCCACGAGCACTACGCGACGGGCGTGAACTCCGGCGGAGCATTGCTGGCGGTCACGGTCAACGATCCCCAGGCTGCAGAAGTAGCGGACTTATTGACCCAGCACGGCGCAAGCGAGATCGAAGGCGAGTACGCGACGAGCAGCGGCAGCACAATGCCGACGTCGAACACGTCTGCGGTCGCGAACACAGGCGCGGCCACGACGGCAGTCGGCGAAACCTCCATCCCGATCATTGAGGAAGAGTTGGTTGTCGGCAAGCGTCAGGTGGAGCGCGGCGGAGTCAGGATCTACTCCCACGTTACCGAGCGCCCGGTCGACGCGAGCGTCACCCTGCACGAGGAGCGCATCGCGGTAGAACGCCGTCCGGTCAATCGCGCGGCCACGGCTGCAGACTTTGCAGCGGGAAGCGGAGCGGCGATCGAGATGAGGGCCACCGGCGAGGAAGCAGTCGTCGGCAAGTCCAGCCGGGTAGTGGAGGAAGTGCTGGTCGGCAAGCAGAGCAGCGATCGGACCGAGCAGGTGCACGACTCCGTGCGCAAGACCGAGGTTGAGGTGGAGCAGATTGCTGCCGAGCCGACTGCAACTACAAGCACGGCAGTACCCACCAAGTCCGGGTACTAATCCGCAAGCGGTTGTGACACGCGGGTCAGCTCTGCAGGATCTCTGCAGTTCTGGCCCGCTTCTTGCATGTGAAAGGCATTCCCATGGTTAGCCCAGATCGAACGCTCAGCAGTGCACTCGCTGAGGCCCCCGCCGGCAATATCCTGGTCATCGGCTCCGGCGAGATTGACTTTCAAAAGGCTTATACAGAGCTGTGGATGCCGGACGGTCAAGTCGTCCGCGTGCCTACCACCGTCCTCCAGTCGCCGGTCGCGCCAGATGCCCCTACCCAGGGTGCGCCTTCACCTTCGGGAGCATCTTCGGAGACGCTGCAGGCATCGGGAGGCGAGACGATCCCCCTGGTTGAGGAACGCCTGCTGGTGACCAAGCGCACCGTCACGACCGGCAAAGTACGTTTGGTGAAGTCTGAACAGACGTACCAGGAGACCTTGAACGAGCCGCTTGCGATCCGCACCTTTGATGTGGACCGCGTGATGCTGAATCAGGTTGTGGAGGAAGTGCCGCCTGTCCGGCAGGAGGGTGACACGACCGTATACCCCGTTGTGGAAGAGAGAATGATCCTGACCAAGCAGTTGGTGCTTCGGGAAGAGGTTCACGTGACCAGGCGAGACACCCAAAAGCTGGACACCCAGGTCGTGACGCTGCGCCGTGAACACCTCACCGTAGAGCGGGAAGCAGTCAAGTTGGAGCAATCGTAGCCAGAACCTGATCAGTCGGTCGCAATGGCACGCCCAGTCGGGCTGTCGCTACGGAGTATGCGGCAGCAGGCCTTGTTCCACTAGTACCGGTGCATGGCGCGCGTGGGTTTGTTGTTCATAGGCGTATGCCCAACCCAGCAGGTCGCCGTCTCGCCATGGCCGGGCCGCAATTTCCAGTCCAAACGGCAGCCCGCCCGGGTAAAAGCCGCCCGGCACAACAATCGCCGGAACGCCCAGCATGTTCACCCAGCCGGTATCGCTATGCGGGCCGCCGCTGATCTGCCCATCCTGCGGCATGGTTTCGTCCGGCGGCGGCATCTGCGTCGCCGGGTACACATAGCCGTCCAGGTGCAAGCGGTCGAGCGTGGCCGTATATAGGGCGAGCGCCCGCGCACGGGGTTCGAGCACGTTTGCGTCGCGTTGCGGATCGCTTTCAAAGCGGGTCTGCGTTACCGGCGGCGCGCCTCTTCGGTCGGCGAGACCGGAGCCGCCGAGAATGGTTGACGGCAGCGGAGAGCCCACTGTCTGCTCGTACTCCGCAGCTGAGTGGTACTGCCGTGGACCGAAGTTCATAAGGAAGTTCTCCGTGCCTTCACGCACGTAGGGCTGCGTGCCCACGCGGCTTACCACTTCGGCAAATCC
>CAXUDF010000105.1:0-12565 GCA_964249695.1 uncultured Acidobacteriaceae bacterium | reverse complement strand
AGGTACAGGTATACGTCAAAAAAGCGCAGCAGGGCGCGCGACGGCCGCAGCGGGGCGGCGTTGCCGCGCGGCGAGCGGCGGAGGCCCGCGCCTGCCTGCTGCGCCTCCATTAGCGCGCCTGGGCCAGGAGCGTTTCCGCCTGCGTCCGTGCCGCGAGCGCCGGCTCTACCCCTCGGAAGCGCTGGTCGACCGCATCCGCGGCGATCCAGCCGGACATCATCACCATCGGCATGCCGGGGCCGGGGTGCGCGGCGCCGCCGGCCAGGAAGAGTCCATCGACCTGGCTCGACGTATTGGACGGCTTGAACGCGCCATTGAAGCGGCCATGGCTGGACAGCCCGTAAATCGCGCCGTTGAGGACCTTGTAGCGGTTGTGAATGTCGAGTGGTGTGAGGTGGTGCTCGTAGACGATGCGATCCTCAATATCCGTGAGGCCCGCGGTGCGCTTGAGCTTGTCGAGAATGACCTGGCGATAGCGCGGGAACATCTGCGACCAGTCATGGTGCGGGCGCAGGTATGGCGTGTGCACGAGCACGTAGAAGGCATCACCGCCCGGGGGCGCGGTTGCCGGCTCCGTGCGGCTGGTCGATGCAACGTAGCAGGTTGGGTCCGGAGCGGGCTCGCCCAGGTCGTAGATGTGGTGGAACTCCTCGTGCGGATCGCGCGAGAAGACAAAATCATGGTGAGCGATATGGTCGTAGCGCTTGTTGAGGCCCAGGTAGAGCACGACGCCCGAGCAGGCCGGCTCGTGCTTGCCTTCCTTGTCGAACTTGGCCGCGGGCGCGCCACCGACCAACTCGCGGTAAGTGCGGACCGCATCCTCGTTTGAAACAACGGCGTCGAACTGGAAGCGCTCGCCGGCAGTGGTCGTGAGGCCGACCACCTTGTCGCGCTTGCCTTCCTTTACGGTCAGCAGCCGCTCGATCTCGGACGAGGTGTGGTACTCGACGCCAAGCTCCCGGCCCAGCTTCACCAGCGCCTCCGGCACGGCGCGCGTGCCGCCCATCGGGTACCAGATCCCCTCTTCGGCCTGCATATTGCCGATGGAGCACAGGATGGCGGGCGAGGCGTCAGGCGAGGAGCCCACATACTGCACGTAGTGGTCGAGCATCTGCGCGACGTCCGGATCGTCGATGTACTTGCGGATGGTGCCGCCAACGGTCGAGCCGATGCGCATCTGCATCAGGTCGCGCAGCACGCGCTTGTCGAAGGCACCATTTACGTCGAAGGTGTCCTTGATGGAGCCGACCGACTTCCAGAAGAAGAAGCGGTCCGATATGCCGTGCAGATCCTCGGAGTACTGCATGAACTGCACGTACTTGTCGCCCATGCCGGGCTTGCGCGCGTTCAGGTCCGTCGCCATCTCGGCGATGCTGTGCTTCAGGTCGAGCACGGAGCCGTTGTCGAAAAAGCAGCGCCACTGCGGGTCGAGCCGCACCATGTCGACGTAGTCGTCGAGGTTGCGGCCGGCCTCACAGAAGACGCGGCGCAGCACCGACGGCTGAATCAGGATGGTGGGGCCCATATCGAAGCGAAAGCCCTTTTCCTCAAGCACGGCTGCCTTGCCGCCAAGCCAGGGGTTTTTCTCAAACACTGACACCTGGTAGCCGCGGGCGGCCAGTGTGCAGGCCGCGGACAAGCCGCCGAGCCCCGAACCGATAACTGCGATACGCATGCTTTTGTTCTCCTGACCTGTTTGCTGATCTGTTCCGTTCATAAATGATGGGTTTACTGCTACATGGTTTTCACGAGTGTTTTGTCGGGCGCAAACCCGGCAAAGCGCTCGCCATGGCGCGCAGCCCGTGGAGCCGCTGCCGCCAGCCGCGCGCGTGCGCGGCCTGCAGGTACCCGGCAAATAGCTCGGCATGCGCGGCCGTGGTGGGTTGGTACGCAATGCGGCTTGTGCTGCGCTGGCGCACGATCGCGCGCGGTACCGTCATCTCGAGCAGACCCTCGCGCCCGCGCGTAGCGCCAAAGCCCGAACGCTTGCGCCCGCTGAACGGCACTCTTGGGTCGGCAGTCGCGACGATCAGGTCGTTCAACAGGATCGTCCCGGCGGTGATGCTTTGCGCGAGCACACGCGCCCGACGTTCCGGCCCGAAGATCGCGGCCGTCAGCGCGTACGGGCATTGCTCGTGCTGCGCGGCAGCATCGGCCAGCGTGGAGAAGCGCATCAGCGAGAGCACGGGCGCGAACAGGTCGGTACGGGCGATGCGCATCTCCGGCGTAACGCCAGCGAGCAGCGTCGCCTTGGCGCCGCCCCCTTGCACGGCTGGGCCGTGCAACAGCACCCGGGCGCCGGCAAACCGCGCATCGTCGATGCACTCCTCTAAAAGCTGAAGCGTACGCGCGGAGAGCGGCACAGGTTCAAGCGCGGCAAGCGAGCGCTCCAGCCCGGCAGCAAGCTCATTCAGGAGGGCGTCCGCGACGAACACACGCCGCGGCGCCATGCAGGTGGCAGAGCCGTTCAGCCTCATTCCAAACGTGAGCGCGTCGACCACGCGCGCGAGGTCAGCGCCGTCCAGCACAAAAACCGCGTCGCAGCCGGAAAGCTCCATAACCGAGGGCGTTGCTGCGGCCGCAAGCGCGCGCAGCACAACTTCACCGGTGGCTGCCGAGCCGGTCAAAAACACCTTGTCAACGCCTGCTTCGATCGCGTCCATGGCGGCAGACGGTTTTGCATCGAGAATGGTGAGCAGCTCCGCCGGCAAACCGCTCGCGATCAACATGATGCGCAGAGCGTGAGCGCAGGCCACGCCGGAGGGCGCGGGCTTCCACAGCACGGCATTGCCCGCGGCAAGCGCTTGCAGCGCCTGCGCGCCCGGGAGAAACAGCGGATAATTGCCGGGCGCGATGAGCAGCACTACCCCAAGCGGCGCACGCTCTACTTCCACGTCCACCGAGCGCAGCCAGAAAGGACGCGCGCCACTGCCTTCGCTGCGGGTGCGCAGCGTGAACTCCGCTTCCCGCTCAAGAAAGCGGCACGCTTCGGCTAGCGGCAGAACCTCGGCAACAAGCGTGTCAGCCTCACCGCGATGCAGGCTGCCCGGGTGCTCCGCGGCTACGGTCGCGGCAAGTTCGCGGGCGCCGGCGGCAAGCTCCGCACGAAACCTGCGCAGGATACGCAGCCGTGCACGTACCGGTGTTGCCACCCAGGCACGCTGTGCGGCCCTTGCCGCGCACACAAGGGTGCGAGCGTCGGCAAGCGGCGTGTGCGCAGCGACCTGCGGCAGGGTGGCCATCGATGTCAGCTGACTGCCTCGTAAACCGAGTCAGGCGGGGGCGTGCCGGGCATAACCGGGTCAGTGTTCCACTGCGGTTCAAGGTGCAGGTCTTCCAGCAGCAGCCTGGAGGTAATGCGCGCCGACTCAAAGATGACAGGCAGGCCGCTGCCGGGGTGCGTACCACCGCCGACCAGGTACACGCTGTCAAGATCTTCAAAGCGGTTGTGCGGGCGCATGTGCAGCATCTGCCGCAGCGAGTGCGACATGGCAAAAGTGGCGCCGCGGTACAGGCCGTAGTCTTCGTTCCAGTCCTGCGGCGTCAGGATTTTCTCGGTCAGGATGCGCGGCTCCACATCGTGGATGCCGATCTTCTCGAGCTGTTCCAGCGCAAGCCGGCGGAAGCGCGGCTGCTCTTTCACCCAGTCGATCGATCCGGTGTCATGCGTGACCGGCAGCAGCATGTACAGCGTGCTCATGCCTTTGGGCGCGAGCGTGCGGTCCGTCACGCAGGCGTTCTGCACGTAGAAGGAGGGGTCATTGGTCGAGAGGCGATGATCCTCCTCTATGTCGCGCAGGTTCTGCTTGTAATCCTTGGCGAGATAGATGGTGTGGTGCGAAACGTCCTCGTACGTGCCCTCGATCCCCATGTACATCATGAAGGTCGAGCAGGAGAAGCGCTTGCCTTGTATCTTCTTGTCCGTCCACTTGCGGCGGAGCTTGTCAGGCACCATGCGGCGCATCGCATCCGCAAAGTCCGCATTGATGACCACTGAATCTGCCGCGACTTTGCGGTGCGAGGTGCGCACGCCGACGGCCTTGCGGCCCTCAAACAGCAGCTCCTCAACGGGCTCATCCAGCAGGATGCGTACGCCCAGCGAGCGCGCGACGCGGGCCATCGCTTCAGAGACGGAACCGCATCCGCCGATGGGGTGAAACACGCCGTGCTCGTACTCGAGAAACGAAAGAATCGAGAACAGCGATGGGCAGGAAAACGGGCTCATGCCGAGATACTTCGACTGGAAGGAAAACGACAGGCGGACGCGCTCATCGTCGAAGTAGGAGCGCAGGTCAGCGTCGAGCGAACGCCACGGCCGCAGCAGCGGCAGCAGCTTCAGCATGTCCGGGTGCACCAGGTCGCGCCACGACTCAAACGGCGTCTCAAGGAATGGCACAAACTTTTCGAGCTTGGTGCGATTTTCCGCAAGAAAGCGGTAAAAGCCCTGGGCATCATGGGGGCTGAGCTTCGCGATCTCGCGCGACATTTGCTCCACATTCGGCGTCGCGAGCAGCTCGCCGCCCGAGCCGTACACAAGGCGGTATTGCGGATCAAGACGAACCATCGGGATTTCCGCTTCGAGATCAAAACCCGCCGCGCAGAAAATTTCGCGGAGCACACGCGGGTATAGAAAGAAAGTTGGTCCCGTATCAAACTTGAAGCCGTCACGCTTGATAGTGGACGTACGGCCGCCCACCTGCGACCGCTTTTCGATCACGGTGACATCTACGCCAGAGCATGCGAGCAAAATTGCCGCTGCCAGACCACCCGGCCCGGCCCCCACAATTGCGACCTTCCTCATTCGACCATCCTTCGGCTTGTTGCCCGCGAGAGACCCAGGCGTCACCCAATCTAAACAGATCAATGGAGCAATGAGTAGGACGACACACGCGCGGCAAACGATGTACTTTCGCCTCGTAGCAAAAGCTATGTTGTCGAAGAGAATTATTGCAAGTTAGCGGAAGAAGGCATCTTACCGGCGTGCTTGGCAGTAACCTATCGGCTGCGCCTCGCCGGAACTTTTTGCGCGATCTCCTGCGCAATCTTCTGGCCGATCTTCTGTCCGTGATGCGCAAGTGCCGGCAGCCCGACACCGGCATAGGCGTTCCCGGTTAGTCCCAGGCCCGGCAGCCGGGTCAGGTGCTCTTCAAGCCTGCGCATCCGCGCAGGATGCCCGACGGTGTACTGGGGCAGAGAACGCGCCCAGCGCCGTACGACCGTGTGCGTTGGCGCGGGCAGCGGGCCCAGCAGCTTTCCAAATTGCCGGCGCGCGGCTTCCGCTATACGGTCGTCGTTCCAGTCCATCATGTGCGGTGCGGCATGGCCGCCGAAAAAGCCTCGCAGAAACACAGCGCCGTGCGGCGCGCGATGATGGAATTTTTGATCCATGAAAGTCCCGGCGAGCAGCTCCGGCTCGTCTGACAATACGCGGCTGGGCGGCACCAGGAAACCAAACCCGCGCGGGACACGCAGCGTTTGAGCGCTCTCCCCCGCAAAGCAAAGCGCAACCACAATGGCTGAGGTGGCCTCCATCCGAAGCAGCTCCGCAGCATCGGGGTCCGTGGGCGCGAGCAGCCGGCGTGTCACGTGCGCGGGTGTGGCGAGAATCACAGCGTCAAAAGTTTCCGGACCAGACTCGCGAGTGATGACCGACCAGCCGTCGGGCGTTTTGCTGAAAGCCTCGACCGGGGTGCGCATGCGAACGCTGCCCTGCGGCAGAGCAGCCGCCGTACTCTCGATCAACGTGGACAGGCCCGTGCGCAGGGTCGTAAAGACGGGCTCGGGCTGCCTGCCTTCGCTGCGATTGCGTTCAATGCCGGCCATGGTGGGCGCAATCAGGCTGCCGTGTTCATGCTCCATACGGACAAACGGCGCAAGCACGGCACCGGCGCTCAGGGTGTCGATGTCGCCGCCGAAAACGCCGGCCAGCAGTGGGCCGGCGATGGTGTCGGTGGCTTCCTCGCCGAAGTGCCGCGTGATGAAGGCGCGCACGGACTCGTCAAAGTCCTCGGGGCGCGCCTGAGCCTGCTGTTTCAACTCTTCGGCGCGCTTCGGCTCCCGCAGGTAGGCCAGCCGCGCCTGCCAGCTGAACAGAGGCGACTCCAGAATAGGAAGCCAGCGCGTCGGCACCATCATGCGCATGCCGTCAGGCATGGGGGTCAGCTGCCGCCGGCCCGAAACGCTCTGCGCCAGGTAGTTGCGGCGAACGCTGTCATTCGACTGGATGATCTGGTCGGCAAGACCGAGCTCGGTAGCGAGGTCGCGCGCGGCGCTTTTGTCAGAAACCCAGGAGTCCGGGCCGGTCTCGATCGTAAAGCCCTGTTCCTGCACGGTTTCGACAGTGCCGCCGAGCCGATCCGACGCTTCAAACAGCGCGAGCTCGACCCCTGGGTGCTTCGCGACCTCGTAGGCCGCGGCCAACCCCGCCATGCCCGCGCCGACCACCGCGACGCGTGTGGCTTGGCCATCCTGGAGACCGTTTGGGCTCACTGCAAAGCCAGCGCTGCCTCAGACGGTCGAGGCGCGGCTGCATCGAGCCGCGCAAAGGCGCGCTGGGACAGGTCCCTGAGCGCGTCCGTCAGCAAAGGCGAGCTGTTAAGCGAGGCTGGGCGCTCCAGGCGCATACCGAGACCTTCGGCAAACTCGCGAAATGCAATGTCAATGTCGTAGAGGATTTCGACGTGATCGCAGAGAAAGCCGATGGTTTGCAGCACCACGGCCTGCACACCGGCCTGGTGCAGCGCCGTCAGTGAGTCTTCGACCGTGGGGCCGATCCACGGGCCGCCGGACATGCCCTGGCTCTGGAAGGCAAAGCACCAGCGTGTTTCATCAAGCCCCGGGATGCGCGCTGCCACCAGGGCGGCGGTGCGCTTGGCCTCTACCGGGTACGGATCAGGCGCGGGTACGGCTTTGCCGTCGCTGCGGGCAACCTCCGCCGAAGAGCGCACCCATTCCGCAGGAGCATGCTCAGGAACAGGCGGCGCTATCGGAGCGGCTGTGCCGCCAGCCGGCGAACTTACGGGGCCGTCTATCGGGGACACCGCGGTCCGCAACGGATCGGGTGCCTGCGTGCCGGCGCTGTCGCCCGAGCCGCCTAAGGCGGACTCGGCTTGCTTCACAGGACCGCCCAGGGCGGGCTCGGGTGGGTTCACAGACCCGCTGGCAGCCGGCACAGGTCTGCCGGCAGGAGCGCCCGCGGCCGGAGTCTGGATGGTCCGGCACGGCACCGAGTGAGCGGTAAACAAAACGGTTGCGGGCGCGTCCTGCTCGTCCTGAACCTGTTTAAGAATGGGCTGCAACCGGTCCGCAAAGGCATCGGCAAGCAACGGGTGGTCGGCCCAGCCCTCGGTGAAGTCAATGCGGATGGCGTCGCCGGCCTCGGCATACACCGCGCGTCGGTACAGCCCAACGCTGGTGCGTGAGTTCTGTGGCGCAAGGCAGATCGCCGCAGCTTC
This sequence comes from uncultured Acidobacteriaceae bacterium, assembly GCA_964249695.1. Lineage (GTDB taxonomy): Bacteria > Acidobacteriota > Terriglobia > Terriglobales > Acidobacteriaceae > EB88. The sequence goes on along the minus strand of CAXUDF010000105.1, from coordinate 5,111 downwards.
CGTGATGCCGTCAGCCTTCATCTGCTTCACCACGTCCACGATGTACGGCTTCCAGTTGCGCATGCCGACATAGACCGGTAAACCGAGCGCGTCAGATAGCAGGCGCCCCTGCTCAAGCGTGAGCGCGGTCAACGGGCTCTTGCCGATCTGGCCGTAGCGGTGCGTAATCTCCTCCACCACAGACTGCGGCATGGGCCGGCCGCTCACCACATTGCTCAGGTACTTGGGGATATCTGTGAGCTCGTCAGGCGTGCCATGCGCCAGCAGCAGAACAGCTCGTTTCGCGTTACTTCCGAACTCGCTCATAGCTCTGCTTTCTCCCGCTGCGACAAGGCTCGAACAGTTTCGACGACGTGCTGTACGTGCTCAACCGACGTACCGGGTACGATGCCGTGCCCGAGGTTGAAAATATGGCCGGGCCGCCCATCGGCTTCCATGAGGATCTGCTCGATGCGCCGATCAATCAGCGCAGGCTCGGCGAAGAGCGTAATCGGGTCGAGATTGCCCTGGACCGCGCAGCTGTAGTCGAGCTCGCGCCAGGCTTTGGCGAGCGGCGTGCGCCAGTCCAGCCCCAGCACGTCGGCACCGGTCTCACGCATGGCCGGCAGCAGGGTCGCCGTGTCCACGCCAAAGTAGATCACTGGCACGCCCATGGCCTGCACGGCGCGCACCAGGTCACGCGTGACGGGCAGAACGAACTCGCGGTAGTCCGCGGGGGCAAGCGCTCCGGCCCAGCTGTCAAAGATCTGGATCACGTCAGCGCCGGCATCCACCTGCTGCTGCGCGTATGCGGTCAGCACTATCGTCAGCTTTTCCAGAAGCAGCTGCCAGGCCGCGGGCTCGCGGTACATCATGGTTTTGGTGTGGATGTACTGGCGCGAACCGCCGCCCTCAATCATGTAGCTGGCCAGGGTAAACGGCGCGCCGCAAAAGCCGATGATGCCGAGGGCGTCCTCGGTGTCGTCATGCGTGCGATGGCGAAAGTGCGCCTCCACACGGCGGATCGCCTCCGCGACGTAGCCTAGCTGGTCCGCGCGATCGGTGCGGAGCGCATCGACCGCCTCGCGGCTGCGCACCGGCTGGTGCACGACCGGGCCTTCGCCGGCGAGGAACTCAAACGGCAGCCCCATGCACTCAAACGGCAGCAGCAGGTCCGCAAAAATGATGGCCGCGTCCACGCCAAGCTTTTCAGCTGCGGTGATGGTGACCTCGGCGGCAAGCTCGGGCTGCTTGCAGATCTCAAGCAGCGAGTGGTGGCGCCGCACCGCCTGGTACTCGGCCATGTAGCGGCCGGCCTGCCGAAGAAACCATACCGGGGTGCGATCGACAGGGCGCCGCAGGCACGCGCGGATAAAGCGCGAGGCTCGCTCCGGCTGCGGCTCGCCGCCGGCCTCGCCGAAGCCGGAGCGAGCCTGGAGGTCGGGACTGATGTCGCTCGCTGCGTTGCTTGAGAATGCATTTTCCATGGCGGGGCGGGTCGCGGGCGACCCAGCTTCGAGCCTAGCACCGGCCTGCCCGCGCTCGGCGGCAGCGGGCTGGTACCCCATCAAAACCATTCCGCATTTTGTCGCTTGTCCCGGAATGGAACGACGGCCTGACCCGCCGTGCGGCGCAGAGCAGGAAACCTCCGTCGCTGACGCGCCGCTATGCTAGATTCGTGCCATCCGTGTGAAAGACCCGCAAGCAGAGGAGCCAGGGTACGATGCCGGAACTCGAATCCAGTCCGGATGCCAGACCGCAGGCTCCGCTTCCAACCCTCGATCTGCGCCCGCTGTCGACCGGCGAGCTCCTGGACCGGATGTTCTTCCTGTATCGCGCGCGCATCCTCCTGTTTCTGTCCATCGCGCTGGTTCCGGCCGCGTTGGGGCTCTTAAGCAGCGGGGTGCAGTTGCTGCTGAGCAAAAACGCCCTCCAATCGGCTGCTGCGCAGCATCTCGCGCTGACAGCTGCCGGCATCGGCAACGTCCTGCTTGTCCTGCTGTCCTCCCTGCTTCTTATAGCCGGGTATGCCATCAGCCAGGCGGCTACGACGCGCCTTGTCTCGCAGTTGTATCTCGAGCATACCGGTGACGTTCGGGGGGCTTTTCGAGCAGTCTGGCCGCACGCGTTTCGGTACATCGGCATCGAGATATGGAAGGCGTGGAGCGCCCTCTGGGTACCTTTTCTGCTGCTGGGCGTCGGTCTCGCGCTGATTCCATTACGCCTTCCCGCGCTCGGCGGCTTCGTTATCTTCCTGGCGTTCGCCAGCTTTATTTATGGCGTCATCGCCTACCTACGCAACAGCCTCGCAATCCCCGCAGCGGTCATTGAGGATCTCCCTGTCCGCGCGGCCATGCGGCGCACAAAGGTGCTGATTGCCGGCCGCAAATGGCGCATCTTTCTTTTCTACCTGCTGCTCGTGCTTCTATATTGTGTCGCGCTCGCCGTGCAGTCGCCGTTTCTTATACTTGTTGCACATACCAATCACCCGACCCAGCATGCGGTCGCGCTGGGGCTGCAGCTCATCGTTGCCTTCGGGGTGACGCTGCTGCTGTCGCCGATCGCGAGTATCTCGCTCTGCCTGTTCTATTTTGATGAGCGGGTGCGGCGGGAAGCGTTCGACATCGACTTTCTGCTGCGCGGCCCGGATGCAGCGCGCGGAGTTCCCGAGGCTGCCGCGGCGGACGGCAGCGCTTTTATCGCCCCGCAGACGGAGAGCCGCTAAGCCCGATGGTCGTGCCGGCAGGGGCATTCTCCCTCGCGCTGCTCCTCGCTGCGCTTTTCGGCCCTGCCGCAACTTCCGGCCCCGACGTGCTTTCCGGCCCCGATGTGCGCACGGCGTCGCCCGAGGAGTACCGGCAGAGCCTCCAGGCCGCTGCGATTCTAGTCCAGGCCTGTCGGACGTCCTCGCAGGGTTGTGACGACGCACGCGTCGCGACCAACCTGCTGGTCAAACCGGACGGCTACTCGGTGGAGTACGACTGGCTGCGCACAGCAATGCGAGACGCGCGACCAGCGACAGCCGCAGGGCGCGAACAAAGTATGCGCGACGCAGCGGCGCGACTAAACGCGGAGCTTCGCTCACTCGACGCGCCGGCCCGATCGACCCGCCGGGAACAGGACGCAGCCAACGCGGTCCTTGCGCGGCCCGAGTTTCGCTATGCAGACGCCGAGCCTTCCTGGTGGGACCGGCAAACGACGCGCTTCTGGGCATGGTTCAACCGCGTTTTATCCCGAGCGGCAAACGCCGGCGCGCGGCGCCCCTGGATTGGCCTGGCAGTGGAGTGGACGCTGCTCGGGGCCTCGCTGGCCGGGCTGCTGGGCTTTCTGCTGCGAGCGCTCCGGGCCGACCGCAGCGTGCGGGAGCTGCCCTGGGCATCGCAGCGAGGGAACGAGCAGCACAGCGCGACCGACTGGGAGTCGCTCGCCGGAAGCGCAGCCGCAGAGCGCCAGTGGCGCGACGCAGTGCACGCTCTCTACTGGGCTTCCGTTACGCGGCTTTCCGTGCAAGGGCGCTGGCGCGAGCTGGCACCGCGTACCCCGCGCGAGTACCTGCGGCTGCTCGGCCCAGACAGTACGCAGCGGAGCGAACTGGCCGAGTTGACTGCATTGCTTGAGCGGGTCTGGTATGCGGGCCGCACAGCCGGCGAGCGGGAGTACCGCGCGGCTCGCGGACTTGCGGAAAAGCTGGGTGTGCCGGCCGGCACGCCCACGGGAGCCAGCCATGCGTAAGGGCTTCGGCAGTCCGGCGAGCGTACTGGTTCTGGTCTGCTCCATCGGGCTCGTGCTTGTCATTTTGATCGCCGCTCTTGCGCCGCACGTCGATGACGACCCTGAACCCACGACTGCCAACACCGGAAAAGCCGGCGCGAACGCGGCTTTGCTCCTGCTTGGCAAGCTCGGCGTCCAGGCTTCAGCAAGCGAGCAGCCGCTGGTGGAGGCCCTGCCGGCGATCCCGCAGGGTGAGATCCCGGCGACGACGCTGGTCCTGGCGGAACCTGCCCTGCCCACGGAAGCGCGCGAATCCGACCACGTGGCTTTGAATACGTTCCTGTCGCATGGCGGCTCGGTGCTTGCCACAGGGGCGAATGGGGCGGCATTGCTGGGCCATTCTGAGCTGCAGCCTTCGTCGCGCCTCGGCGGCGGTCTGTGTGCAAGCACGCCCGAAGGCCGAAGCGAGCTGGCCCGTGCGGGCACGGTGTCCCTGGCAGCGCCGGTGGTCTGGGCAGAGCCGCCGTCGACCGCCTACGTGGTCGCGCAACGCTGCGGCGGCGAGGCAGTGGTGGTGCAGTGGAAGGTCGGCGCGGGCACGGCCACCTGGTGGAGCGACGCCCATCCTTTGAGCAATCTAGGGCTCCACGACCCAGCGAGCCTGCGCCTGCTTCTCGCGAGCCTTGGACCTGCTGTTGCGCACAGGGCGTCAACGGTGCTCTTCGACGAGTCGCTGCATGGCGCACTTGCCGGCGCTGCGCCCGATCCGCTGAAAGGCCTGCCGTTGCCGCTGCTGCTCGCGCAGTTTGGTTTGGTCGCGGCACTCGGGGTGTTCTCCTTCAGCCGCAGGCACGGGCCGATCCGCGCTTTCGCGGCCAGACGACACACGTACCCTCTGGAGTTTGCGCACGCCATGGGCGCACTGTACAGCCGCGGCGGAGCAACCGATGCTCCGGTGGAAGCAGCCGCGCGGCGGCTAGGGCGCGTGCTGCAGCGGGCGGGCGGGCTTTCGCCGGCGACGGTCAGCGCGGGTCAGGTGGCGGTGCAGACGGCGCTGGAGGCACGCTTCGGGGCCAGCGAACGATGGGCAGCACTGGCGCGGGCCCTGCAGCCGGGCGACTCGCCCTCCAGTGTACGCACCAAACAGGAGGCGCTGGCGCGGGTCCGCGCGCTTGATTCCTTTGCACACGAGCTGCCGCGCTGGGCGAGCGAGGCGCGCGGCGAACAGGTAACGACAGAATAGGAAAGGAAGCCGGCTTGATCGAGGAACAACGCAGCGAAGAGCAGGAAACATCCGAGATGCGTGCGACGGCGCAGCTGTTCCGCGAAGGGCGCACGTCGATCGGCCGCGTAATCGCCGGTCAACGAGACCTGATCGACGGAGCCTTGCTGACTGTGCTTTGCGGCGGGCACGCGCTAAT
>CAXUDF010000104.1:10299-12793 GCA_964249695.1 uncultured Acidobacteriaceae bacterium | reverse complement strand
GGTCGACGCATCCGGATACCCCGGCCACTGCCCGCCAACCGCGAAATCAAACAGGATGAAAAACGGATGGTCATACACCCACTTGGTCCCCGGCGGCAGCGTGTCCGGTGTTTGCGTCACGGTCACATGCCCATCCACTGAGAACTGCAGCCGGTTCGGCGACCAGTCGACCGCGTAGGTGTGGAAGCCAGTATTTACCGCCTCACCCGCTGTGAAGTCATAGTGGCCCTGCGGCCCGTGCGAGCCCGAATATCCCGGCCCGTGAATTGTCGAGTACACCTTCCCCGGCTCGCCGATGCCTTCCATAATGTCTATCTCACCGCGCGCTGGCCAGGCTTTCGCCACGCTTTCATCGCCCAGCATCCAGAACGCCGGCCAAATGCCCTTGCCGGACGGCAACTTCATGCGCGCTTCAGCAAGCAAGGAAAGACAACAGCCGGAGGCGCAATGCCTCCGGCTGTTTGTTGAGGGGAAGCGGCTTATTTGAGTGTGGTGAGGTAATCGAGGCCGACCAGGAGCCGGGTGGCATCGAGCGTACCGAGGCCGGCAGCGTTGTCATAGCCGGGGAACGCGGAGTAGCCCCAGTTATCGCCGGTGGTGATGTCGGTGGTGACGTTATTGCCCAGCTGGTAGAGGGCGGGGTTGATTTGGCCAACGCGGGCGCCGAGGAACTGGACGAAGAGCGCAGTGGTGCCGTTGAGCTGGGGAGCGACGAAGGAGGTGCCTCCTTCAAAGTTGCCGACAAGACCCCCTTCGATGAACTGGTAGCCGGTCTCCGGGTCGGCATCAGCGGAGATGTCCGGCATGTTGCGGCCGGCGAAGTTAGCCGGCAGGATGGCCTGCACAACGGAGCCGGAGCCGAAATCCTCAGAGAAGAACTGGCCCGGCTTGGTGGCGGTGGTTCCTTTGACCCCGTTTTGGTACCAGGGGCGCGCCCAGAAGGAGCTGACGCCGCCGCCGTCACCGACTGAGAACAACTCGGAAAGCGGAAGCAGGTTGGCGCCGCCCTGGTCAGCGGCTTCAGTGGCGATGTAGCTCCAGCTCCAGGCGCTTTCCGTCGGAACAGAGAGGGTAATGCCGTCACGCAGAGTGGCCTTGAAGGGCAGCGTCGTGCCGCCGGCCGCGGTCACGAGCGGGTCGTTGGAGGGCGAGTCCACAGCGAAAGGCGAGTTGCAGACCGGGTTTGCGGCAGACGGAGTGCCGAAGGCGGGGCAGCCGCGTACCGTGTCAAAGGCGCCCGAGTCGCCGGACGCTACGTAGATGGTCTGGCCCTGCAGTGCCATTTCAAGGAAGGCATCGTGCAAGGCAGTCAGGAGCGAGGTGTCAGCCGGGGACTGGGTTGCCGGGTCGTAGAAGAAGTCGAGCTCGGGCTGCCCCCAGCTGGTGGAGACCGTGTCGGCGATGTTTTCGCTTGCGGCGGCCTCGAAACCATCGATGAAGTTGGCGTTGCTTAGGTTTGGCGCGATGTAGACGCGGAGGTTTGCTGCGGGCGCGAGCGAGCCCGAGTACTCAACGTCGATGTCGGTCTCGCCTTCGCCGCCCGGGTTGTTGGAGCTGGCAGTCTCGCCGCCGTCTACGTTGACCTTGGTGATGCGGGACTGGGACACGTTGAGGCCGATGTTCTGCCAGAAGGAGTAGGCGTCTGCGGTGTTGAAGTCATTGAGCGTGACAATGCCGACAGTGGCGCCGCGGCCGCTTACGCCTGCCTGGTAGATCGGTGTGAGGTCGTAGAACTTGGCGAAATCAATGGGCAGGTAGTTGCCGGGGCGTCCGCCGACCAGCGCGCCCGAAACGGGAGCGGTCGTGTGCTGTGGGCCGGCCATGACCCGGTACATGGGCTGCGCGTGGGTCACGGTATTGAGGCCGCCGACGGCGCGGATGCGGCCCTGCAGCGAGGCTGGAAGTGTGGGGGGCCTGCTGGCTGCGACGCCGGTGCGGCCGTTCACCGTAAAGCTCTTCATCTGGACGTCGAGGGCGTTTTGCGCAGTGCCCACGGAGCCAAGGACCTCAATGGCGAGGTGATTGGGATAAACGTAGCCGATGGTAAAGCCGAGATTGACGAGCGAATCCTCAATGCTCTGGAGCTCGGCATTGGAAACAGCGTAGCTGGAGACGAACTGAGGCACGGTCAGAAACTTGTGATAGCTGGCCGAGCCGGGCGTCTGGAGAGAGCGGGCCATAGCTTCAGCTTCGGCGGGGTGGGCTGGGGCGACGTAGAAGGTGAGCGAAAGCGGCGAGCCGATAGCGGGGTCGGGGGTGGTTTGCGCGACGGCCGGCAGCGCGCAGGCTGCGGCCATGGCAGCCATAAAGGAGGGGGAGAAACGCATGCTTCACCTCGTGGTTGGGAGGGGACGCCCCGCGGTGCAGGGCTCGCCTTGTTGGGGTTGAGAGTCGCTCCATGCGGAGTGGGCCTATCGTAAGCGAGCCGAGGGAGGACGGCAATTTGTTTCTTGTCGTTGCGCAGAAACTACATAGACGAAAGTTTGCGCGGGAT
>CAXUDF010000104.1:0-10199 GCA_964249695.1 uncultured Acidobacteriaceae bacterium | reverse complement strand
GTAGCGGCGATCGGGATGCAGGCAGGCTTTTTCCTGCTGCTGATGCAGGTGCTGGCGCCCCGGGAGTACGGCGTGTTTGTCGGGGTAACGGCACTGGTGGCGATTGTGGCGCAGTTCGCGACCTTTGGGCAGGGCACCATCCTGATCCGAAGGCTTGCCGAGGGCGCGGAGTTTGCGCCGGCGTGGGGACCGGCGCTGCGGACAAGCCTGTGGGGCTGCGCGCTGTGGGGCGCCGGTGCGCTGCTGCTGGGGCCGGCGATCCTGCGCAGGCCGGCGCTGTATGCCGTTCTGCCTGCGATCGTGCTGGCGGATCTTGTGGCCAACAAGCTGGTGGAGCTGGCGAGCCAGGCGTTTCAGGCGATGCGCAGGTTTCGCCTGGCAAGCCGGATCACCCTGCTGCCGAACCTGGCGAAGCTGCTTGCGGTGGTGTGTGCGGGCCTGGAGGTGCACCAGGCAAAACACAGGATTACGGCGGAGGCGTGGAGCTGCTGGTATCTTGCTTGGTCGCTCCTGGCGTGCGCGGCGGCTTTGTACGTCGTGCGGCGGAGTCTTGGATCAGGCCGCGACGGGCGCTTTGCGAGCGAAACGCTGGGGGAGGGCCTGTCGTACTCGGTAGGCGGCGCTTCCTTTTATATCTACAACGACATCGACAAGACGTTTCTGGCCGCAGACGGGTTTGTGGTGGAAGCGGGGTTCTACGGAGCGGCGTACCGGCTGATTGAGGTGTTGACCGCGCCGCTGCGGGCGCTGAACACGGCGGCGATGCCGCGCTTTTTTGCAGCGGGGCGGCAGGGTTTGCAGCCGGTCCGGGCTGTGATGCTGCGTGTGCTGCTGCCTTCGCTTGTGTATGGGGCGCTGGCCGGGATCGCTGTGCTTCTGCTGCACGGGAGAGCGGGGCCGCTGCTTGGCCGCGGCTACGGAGCCGCAGGACAGGTGCTGGGATTTCTGAGTTTTATTCCCATGATCCGATGCCTGCACTACGCCACCGGCAATGCACTTACGGCGCTTGGGGCGCAGTGGTATCGGACGTCCATCCAGATTGGAGCGGCCTTGTTCAACGTCGGCGTGAATTTCTACCTGATCCCCCGGTTCGGGTGGAAAGGAGCAGCGGCTTCGAGCATCGCGACCGAGGCGTTGCTGGCCATCGCAATGACTGCTGCCTTTCTGGCGGCGACGCGCCAGCGAGGCCGCCGTGCGGCTACGGCGCTGTTTGCAGAGCAACGCAGTGCGTTGTCGGCAAGTGAGGGGCGCGCATGAACGGACCTTTGGAAATACCGCTGGTGAGCGTGGTGATCCCGACGACCGGGAGAAGCTCAGTGTTGCGCGCGGTGGCGAGTGTGCAGGCGCAGAGCCATGCAGCGCTCGAGATCCTGGTGGTGCAGGACGGAGCGGATGAGCGAACGCGGCAGGAGCTGGAAGAGTTGGGCGACCCGCGCGTGCGTGTGCTGACCCAGGCGTTGCCGAGGGGCGCAGCGGCGGCACGGAACCTGGGCATCGCCGCGGCTGAAGGTAACTATGTAGCCCTGCTGGATGATGACGATATCTTTATGCCGGGCAAGATAGCGGCCAAGGTGGAGCGGGCGAGCGCGGAGCCGGATGACCACTTCATCCTGGTGAGCGCGGCCATTGTCGAAGGCGAGGGATGCGAGGAGCAGTGGCCGCGGCGCTTTCTGCACACAAACGAGGCCTGGGCCAGCTACCTGTTTGCCCGGGAGTGGCGAGCCAAGCGCGCGTTTCTGCAAACCTCGTGCCTGTTTGCGCCGCGAGCGCTGCTGCTGCGGCTGCCGATGAACGAGACCCTGCAGCAGCACCAGGACTGGGACTGGCTGCTGGAAGCTGAAGCCTCGAAAGTACGCCTGATCTCCATCGACCAGCCCCTGACTCGATACCGGATGCACAACGCGACCGGCAGTATCAGCGGCCGGACGCACTGGACGGCGAGTCTTGCGTGGGCGCAAGGGCGGCGCGCGAGTTTTACGCCGGAAACCTACTCCTTCTTTATCGCGATCCAGGTACTGGGGAAAGCAAGAGCACAGGAAGCGGTCTCGCGGGCGATGGTGCGCACCCTGCTCCATGAGTTTCTTATGGTGGGCAGGCCTACGCCGCTGGCGTGGCTGTTCTTTCTGCTCAATTTTCTGCAGTTGGGAAAGCACCTGCGGGCGATGACTCGAAGAAGGTACCGAGCCAGGGGGCGGGATCGAGAAACCCTCACGTCGACGCACTGGGCTGCGTCATTGCTGACTGAGAGGAAAGCGCCACAGGACTAGGAGTCGGCGGGGGCGCATTTTTGGGGCAGCGAAAGCGTGGCCGGTACGATAGAGCTCGATGCTGAGAGAGCGCTATGCCAAGTGGATGTTTGCGTGGGAGACGGAGTTAACGACGCGGGATGAGAACCGCGTGGTGCGGCCGGTGGAGTGGGGGTTTGGATGGCTGCGCGATGTGTTGCCTGCCGACATGCGCTGGCTGGCGGAGACGGAGGAAGCGTCACTGGTAAGTGCTGCCGGGCTAACGCCGGAGCGGGCTGAGCGCGCGATGCTGTGGGTGAACCAGCGCATTGTGGAGGACAGCGCGCGTTTTTTCGGGTACGAGCTGCCCACCGACTACGTACTGGAGGAGCGGCATCCGCAGCTGTTCCCCACCAATGTGCGGCCGGAAACGCTGGCGCAGGACGCAGAGCTCAAGGAGATGGCCGGGCGCGGGGAACTGCCGGTTGCGGAGTTCCTGCGGTTTACCTCGCCGGTGCGGACGCCGTTCCCGGAAAATGACCGCGTAAACGCACGGTGGTACCCGGCGCGCGCGGATGTGCAGACCGGGGAGCAGCCGCGTAAGGCGATCATCGTGATGCCGCAGTGGAACGCGGACGCGTTCTCGCACAATGCGCTGTGCACGATCTTTAATCGTTCCGGCGTGTCGGCGCTGCGGCTCTCGAAGCCGTACCACGATATTCGGCGCCCGGCGGAGCTGGAGCGGTCGGATTACGCCGTCTCCGCAAATATCGGGCGGACCCTGGCGGCGTGCCGGCAGGCCGTTGTAGACATACGGTGCTGCGTGGATTGGCTTGCGGCGCAGGGATACCGGGAGTTTGGCGTGCTGGGAACGTCGCTGGGCTCCTGCTATGCGTTTCTGGCTGCGGCGCATGATCCGCGACTCGAGGTGTGCGCCTTTAACCATGCGTCCACCTCGTTTGGAGACGTGGTGTGGACGGGGCAGAGCACGCGTCATATCCGCGCCGGCATGGAGCAGGCAGGACTGACGCAGGAGCGACTCAAAGCGTTGTGGGCGGGCATTTCGCCGGCGAACTATATGCACCAGTATGCGGCTTCGGCCTCCCTGCGCCGGCGGCGGACCCTGGTGGTGCATGCGACCTACGATCTGACATTCCTGCAGGAGTACTCGCTCGCAGTGCTGGATGAGTTCCGGCGCCTGGGAATTCCGTTTGAGTCGCGGGTGCTGCCGTGTGGGCACTATACAACCGGGGAAACGCCGTACAAGTTCCTGGACGGCTGGTATTTGGGGTCGTTTGTACATCGCGGCTTTGCGGAGTGAGCGGGAGCCGGGCTGGAACACCCGGGCTTGAAGCGAGGCAGTGCTCATCGGGCGTTTCGATTTGCAACATCCGTGTTTGTCGTACACTCCGGTCATGCGTGCGGAATCAAGAAGCGTGTCAGGGGTAAACCCCTCCTATCGCTTTCAGCACATTCCCGAGCTGGATGGGCTTCGAGGCCTGGCCGTGCTGCTCGTGTTTTTGCATCATGTACTGTTTACTTCGATTGCGGCCGAGCATTGGCCGCGGCTGGTGCAGTGGGCAAGGGCTGCAAGCCAGTATGGCGCGAACGGGGTTGATGTTTTCTTTGTACTGTCAGGTTTCCTGATTACTTCACTCATGTTTGTGGAACGGCATAAGCCGTTTTACCTGCGCAACTTCTACTGGAAGCGTGTATTACGCATTGCTCCTCCGCTCGTGCTCACGCTGGCTCTGGTGGCGGCGTTTAACCCTGCGGCACGGGGGTATGTCGTCTTGAGTCTGCTGTTTGTTGTTAATTACGCGAATCTCTTCCATGTATCAAGGTTGGAAGGTCCATTTTGGACGCTGGCGATCGAGGAGCAATTTTATCTGGCGTGGCCGCAGATAGGGCGAAGGCTTTCGGTGGCAAGGCTTGCCCAAATTGCACTAGGAATAGTCATTGCGACGCCGATCCTTCGACTGCTCGCTGCCCGTACGGCTCATCATGATTACTTTCAAACGCAGTTTCGCGTGGATGGGCTGGCGCTGGGCGCTTTTCTGGCATGCCAGGTGTACCGATGGCGCAGCGCGGGCGCGGCAGTGGACTTACCCGTGAGAGGAAAAAGATCAGCTGTGCCTGCGCTGGCGGCAGGATTTGTACTGATAGCGGGGTCGATTGCCGGGAAGCCTGCCGCCTTCTTTGTCGGGGATACGGCTAATGCCCTGGTGATATCCGGCGTGGGTTTGCTGACTTACAGTGTGATCGCTTTCGCTGTGGCTTATCCGTTCTCAGCGGCGCTCTCATTTTTCCGAGCCAAGGTAATGGTCTTCCTCGGAGATGTGAGTTACTGCTTTTATCTAAGCCACTTATACCTTTTACGGTTATATGATCATTGGTTCGGGCCGCCGAGGGTAGGCGACACTGTTGCGCTGGGCGTCCGCGTGCTGTCGGTGCTTGCAGCGACGCTTGCGGTCTCGGTGCTGGCGCGGGCAGTGGTGGAGCGCCCGGCCTTTCGGCTGCGGCGCTTTGTGCTGGCGAAGCCGCAAACAGCCAATATTGCCGCGCCCGTGAAGTGAGCGGTGTCTGCGGCCGGCGTGGGCAAGTACCCGGACGCGAGCAACGGCCCACGAAAGTGGTGCGAGGAAGCGCCTCAACCGCTGCCTTACGCACATGCACGAAAGTGCGGAGGTTCCGCGCGGAAGAAGGCTTTAGCTCAGGCCGGCGGCGGTAAAATATCGATATGACGCTGAATCAGGAACCAAGGACGTTGGCGCAGCAGGATCCCCAGGTGGCTGAGGCATTGGCTGCGGAGGGTCGGCGGCAGCATGAAGGCCTCGAGATGATTGCCTCGGAGAACTTTGTTTCGGAGGCGGTGCTGGAAGCGGCTGGGTCGGTGCTGACGAACAAGTACGCCGAGGGGTACCCGGGGCGGCGGTATTACGGCGGCTGCGAGTACGCGGACGTCGTGGAAGATCTGGCGCGGGACCGGGCCAGGCAGCTATTTGGAGCCGCGTATGTGAATGTGCAGCCGCACTCGGGTGCGCAGGCCAATGCGGCAGTGATGATGGCGCTGCTGGAGCCCGGCGACACGATTATGGGGCTCGACCTGGCGCATGGCGGGCACCTGACGCATGGGCACAAGCTGAACTTTTCAGGGAAGGTGTATCGAGCTGTGTTCTACGGCGTGGAGCGTGGGTCAGAGGTCATTGACTACGATCGGATGGAAGAGATCGCCGCCAGGGAGCGACCAAAACTGCTGATTGGCGGAGGGTCGGCGTACCCGCGGCAATTTTGTTTTGAACGAATGCGGCAGATTGCCGATAAGGTCGGTGCGAAGCTGCTGGTGGACATGGCGCACTTCGCCGGGTTGGTGGCGGGTGGGGCGCATCCTTCACCGGTGCCGCATGCGCACGTCGTGACGACTACAACGCACAAGACGCTGCGTGGGCCGCGGTCGGGAATAATTTTGGCGGGAGAGCGTGATCCAGGGAGGTTCTCGCGAGTCGGTGAGCACGGGTTTGCCGCGCCGGCCCTGGATGGCCGGGTGAGTGCAGGCGGTGACAGCGCGGCTGAACCAGGGGCGGCAGAGTTAGGGAAGTCGATCGACCGGTGCGTCTTCCCGGGGCAGCAGGGTGGGCCGCTGATGCATGTGGTGGCGGCGAAAGCGGTGGCCTTTGGCGAGGCGCTCCAGCCGGAGTTTCGGAAATATGCGGCACAGGTAGTGCGCAACGCGCAGGCGCTCGGGGAAGGGCTGGCAGCGCGCGGATTTCGGCTGATCTCCGGCGGGACTGAAACGCACCTGGTGCTAGTGGATGTGTGGCAGAAGGGGATGCTGGGATCGGAGGCGGAAGCGGCGCTTGGTGAGGCGGGGATCACGGTCAATAAGAACGCGATTCCGTTTGATACGAACCCGCCGCTGAAGCCATCCGGCATCCGTCTGGGGACGCCGGCATTAACGACACGCGGCATGGGCGAGACCGAGATGCGGGTGATCGCAGGGTGGGTTGCGGAAGCGCTGGAGCGGCGCGGAGATGCAGGCGCGCTGGCACGGATCAAGGGGCAGGTGCGTGAGCTGGCAGAGGGGTTTCCGCTGTATGCGCAAAGGCGGGCGGAAGCGGCGCAAGAGGGTGTGCTGGCGGCTCGGGAGTTGGCGCGCGTGTAAGCAGAGGGGTTGGGCATCCACCGTTGCCCCCAAGAAGAGACACGTCTGCCGATCCATAGTCAAAGTGCAGGTCGCTTTGATGGAGTCTGCTCTACGCACGGAAAGACTCAGGCGGCGAGGTGGAGGCGGCGGCCCAGGTCTGAGGTGAATACGTTGTCGGGGTCGTAGCGGCGCTTGATCGCGAGCCAGCGGTCGAGCTGGGGATACATGGTGCGAAAGGTTTCAGGGGAGCAGAAGGAGTCCTTCCCGAGATAGATCCTGCCGCCTGCGTCCAGAACCATCGCATCAAGGCGCCGCAGGAGTTCAGCGGTGCCGCGGCGAATGGGGAAATCGATGGCAAACGTGTAGCCCTCCTGCGGGAAGGAGAGGGTGCCGCCGCTCTCGCGGCCGAGGCGTTTGAGCACGTTAAGGAACGGCAGCTGACCGGAAGAAAGAATGGCAGTGAGGATTTCGCGCATGCGCGCGAGGCCGTTCTGAAACGGGATGACGAATTGGTATTGGGTAAAGCCGCGTCGGCCGTACCCGCGATTCCAATTGGCAATCATGTCGAGGGGGTAGAAGAATTTCTCGTAATGGCCGATAGGGGTAGCACCAGCTTGAATGCGCTGGATGACGGCGTTGACGATGCGAATGGAAAGCGGGTTAAGGGTGAACTCCGGCAGGTCGAAGGGGACGATCAGCTTGGGACGCCCAGAGGTGCGGAGCGGGTTGGCAGCGAGCTTCGGAGGCAGGTCGGCCCGTTTGGCATGGTCGCCGACGGTGAGGACGCCGCGCCCGAGATCCTTGCCGGTGGCGAGGACGTCGAGGGTGGCGACCGAGTAGGGATAAGTGTGGTCGTTCTCGTCGAGGGCGGCGAGCATGCTTTCAAGATTCGGGGCTGAGATGGATTTCTGGTGAAAGTAGGTGGTCTCAACCTGGCGTAGCTGGATGGTTGCGGTGAGGATGATGCCGAGCAGGCCCATGCCGCCAAAGGTGGCCCAGAAAAGATCTTCGTTCTCGGTTCGGCTGGTGGTGACGACCTCGCCGGAGGCGAGCAGGACCGTCATGGCATGCACGCAATTGGAGAAGCAGCCGTCGACGTGGTGCGCCTTGCCGTGGATGTCATTAGCGATGCAGCCGCCGATGGTCACGTACTTGGTGCCGGGGGTGATCATGGGAAACCAGCCGCGCGGGGTGCAGTGCCGGATGAGCTGCTCGAGCGAAAGGCCGGCCTCGCAAATGAGGATGCCGGTCTGGTCGTTGAAGGCGAGGACCCTGTTCACGGCGAGGGTGCTGAGCACCTGACGGCCGGAGTTGATGGCACAGTCGCCGTAGGACCGGCCGAGACCGCGGGCGATCGAAGTGCCGGAGTGGTCGACGGTGGCGGTGAGGCTTTGAAGCGACTTCGGTTCGGCAACAGAGCAATCGCGTCGGAGGTTTGCGCCCCAGCCGGAGAGGGTACGGGTGGTGGCGGATGCGATCGCAGGTGTTTGCTGCGCGTCTGTGACTGAGCCTTCTGTTTGCACCGCCATACGGGCTGTTCCTCCGTGGATAGGGTATCGCAGGCGACGCGGAGCTCTTGTGCGTGAGATGAACGAAGGAAGGCTATGTCAAGTGAGCCGCTTACTCCCGGGCGCGGCCGTTGAGGGCGGTGTGCTCAATCTCGACGTGAGAGAAGGTGACGGTCGCCAAGCCGTCTGCGTTGTGGGCGCAAACGCCGAGGCCGACATAAGCGGGGCCGCGGAAGGCGAGCGTCGTGGAAGCGATGCGGGTGAGCGCGCGGTCGTTGGGGCCGGCAAACGCGGTCAAGGTGTCGCCGCGGCGCTCGATGCGGATGCGGGAGGCGAGACCCGGCGGGGCGGTGACGTCCTCAGTTTTGCCGGCGCGGGTGGTGCGGAACTGGAGCGTGATGTGGCCGTCGCCGTGGACGGCGACGTCAGCATAGGGGGAAGTGGGGTCGAGCGTTTGGCGGACGAGGAGAACGCCCTTCTCGAGCGGGAGGACTCCGGCGGAGGGGAAGGTGACGTCGGCGGAAAGGGTGGCATCGCCGGAGAGGCGGGTCCATGCGAAACGGAAGGCGTCGGCGGTGCCCCACATGTCGGCACCGCCGCCGGTGAGGCTGTAGACGCCGGTGGAGCGGTCGTAGGCGGTGGAACCCTTATGGGTGGGCCCAATGTCGGTGGAGTGTGCGAAGAGCGCATAGGTTGGGGATTGCTGGGCGGGTAGGAGAGTGGCGGCGAGGAGGGCGAGAACGGGTATGAAGCTGCGCATGCGAGCTTCACTATAGTCGAGCCGCGCAGATGGCATCTACGTGCGAGCGGAGCTGCACGGAGGGTGCGAGTGTGTCCGCAGCGGGGGCGTAGAGCGAGTCGACGCACTTGGGTGGGACCTGCATGGCCAAGTTTCTGGAATGAGATTCGCCATCGGGCGCTGCTATTTTCGCCGGAGTGGCAGGGCGCGACGCGCGAGCAGGCGAAAGAGCAGAGCTTCTGGAACGCGTTTTTTGACGTGTTCCGGGCGCCTCGGCGGACGGTGGCGACGTTTGAGGAGCCCGTCTTGCGGATGGACCCTGAGCGAAGGCGAAGCTCGATCAGCTTTATCGATCTTTTGTGGTCGGGCAAGCTGCTGGTGGAGCACAAACGGCGGGGCACAGCCTCCAAGCAGCCGAGTCGCAGGCGTTTGGGTATGTGCGCGACCTGATAGCGGCGGGGCGGCAGGATGAGGGGCCGCGATATGTGCTGCTGTCGGATTTCCGGCGGTTTGCGTTGTATGACCTGGAGCCGGAGGACCAACGAGAGCTGCCGCTGTTCGATGGCCTGCGATACGAGTGTATCGAGTTTGCGCTCGGGGAGCTGCGGGACCACATCACGGCATTTGCGTTTATCCCGGGGTACAAGCTGCACCGGTTTGCGGAACAGGACCCGGCGAACCTGCGAGCCGTGGTGTTGATGGCGACGCTGCAAGGCACACTGCGGGCCGGCGGCTACGGCGGGCATGACCCGGAGCGGCTGCTGGTGCGGGTGCTGTTCTGCCTGTTTGCGGAAGACACGGGGATTTTTGAGCCGAGCTCGTTTGCGCTGTACGTTGAGAACCAGACGCAACGGGACGGCTCGGATCTGGGAGCGCGGCTGCAGCCATTATTCCGGGTGCTGGATACGCCGGCGGAGCGGCGGCAGCGCAATTTGAATGAGTCGCTAGCGCGGCTGCCGTATGTGAATGGCGAGCTATTCGGGAGCAGTTGGAGTTTGCGGAGTTCAACGCGGATCAGCGGAATGCGCTGCTGAGCTGCACGCGGTTTGACGGGTCGAGGATTTCGCCGGCCATTTTTAGGGCACTGTTTCAGGAAGTGGTAACGGA
The DNA here is from genome assembly GCA_964249695.1 of uncultured Acidobacteriaceae bacterium. Classification (GTDB taxonomy): domain Bacteria; phylum Acidobacteriota; class Terriglobia; order Terriglobales; family Acidobacteriaceae; genus EB88. The sequence goes on along the minus strand of CAXUDF010000104.1, from coordinate 476 downwards.
TCGGGAGCGCCGCCGCATCGGGGCGCACTACACGAGCGAGCGCGACATTCTAAAAGTGATTCGGCCGTTGTTTCTGGATGGGCTGCGCGCCGAGTTTGAGGCGGCGCGGACGGATGGGTCAGGGGCGCGCGGGAACCGGCAGCGGGCTCGGCTGGAAGAGCTGCGGCAGCGGCTGGCGCGGCTCAGGTTTCTGGACCCGGCTTGCGGGTGCGGCAACTTCCTGGTGATTGCATACCGGGAACTGCGGGCGCTGGAGCTGGAGATCCTGCGCGAGCTGTACGGGACGCAGCAAGTGTTGAGCTTCGACGAGGTAAATGGGCTGTTGACGCTCGATGTGAACCAGTTCTACGGGATTGAGATCGCGGAGTGGCCGGCGCGGATTGCAGAGGTGGCTCTGTGGCTTATGGACCACCAGAGCAGCATGCGGATTCATGAGGCCTTTGGGCAGCCTTTTTTTCGGCTGCCTCTGCGAAACG
>CAXUDF010000103.1:0-12808 GCA_964249695.1 uncultured Acidobacteriaceae bacterium | reverse complement strand
GCTAGCTCCGCGTTTGTACAACGCGTCATCCTGAGAAGAGACGCCATTCCAACATGAATGGCGTAATCCCAACATAAAGGCGTCATCCTGAACGAAGTGAAGGACCTGCTTTCTCTGCGGCCTGACGGGAAAAGCCGGTCCCTCACTTCGTTCAGGATGACGCATTTTTACGATCCGGACAGACAAGGGGAGGCTCAATTCGCGCCTCCCTTTCATATTCGCAGCAGCTACCAGATCAGGCGGCCTTGGTCCCTGGTGCACCTTTCGGCAACAGATCCCCCGTACGTCCGCCTTCAACCCAAGGGTCAATGACGACCTTCGTGCAGCCGTATTCCTTATCGCGGAAAATGCGGAAGGCTTCCGGGATTTCTTCCATGCCGATGCGGTGCGAGATGATGAAGCTTGGGTCGAGCTCGTTGTTCTCGATCCGCTGCAGCAACGGCTGCAGGTACCGCTGCATGTGCGTCTGGCCCATCTTCATGGTGATGCCCTTGCCGAAGGCCGCGCCGAACGGGATCTTGTCAAGCAGCCCGCCGTACACGCCAGGGAAGGAGACCGTGCCGCCCTTGCGCACAGCCATAATCGCCTGCCGCAGCACGGTTGGGCGGTCAAACGAGAGCTTAAGCGCCTGCTTGGTGCGGTCGTACACGCCGCCCAGTCCGGTGCCGTGCCCTTCGAGGCCCACCGCGTCAATTGCTGCATCAGGGCCGTTGCCGCCGGTCAGCTCCCGCAGGCTTTCGAGCACGTCGTACTTCGAGTAATCGAGCGGCTCCGCGCCGACCTCTTCAGCAAGCTTGAGGCGCTCCGGAAAGCGGTCGATTGCGATGACGCGCTTGGCGCCGAACATGAAGGCCGAGCGTGCGGCAAAGATGCCGACCGGCCCCGCGCCCCACACAGCCACCGTATCGCCTTCCTTGATGTCGGCGTTTTCCGCGCCCATGTAGCCGGTCGGGAAGATGTCGGTCAGGAAGAGCAGCTTCTCGTCCGGCAGGTCGTTTTCGATTTTCAGCGGTCCCACATCGGCGAACGGGACGCGCGCGTACTGCGCCTGGCCGCCGGCGTAGCCGCCGTAAATGTGCGAGTAGCCGTACAACGACGCGCCGGAGTAGCCGTACATCGTCTCAGCCAGCGCTGCATTGGGATTGGTGTTGTCGCAGGCGCTGAACAAAGTGTTTTTGCAGAAAAAGCAGTTGCCGCACGCGATGGTGAACGGGATGACAACGCGGTCGCCGCGCTTGAACTTCTTGACCGTTGGTCCAACCTCCTCGACGATGCCCATAAACTCGTGCCCGAGAATATCGCCAGGCTGCATGGTCGGGATGTAGCCGTCATACAGGTGCAGGTCAGAGCCGCAGATTGCCGTGCGTGTGACCTTGATGACGATGTCGTTTGGGTTCAGGATCTTCGGGTCCGGAACGGTCTGGACCTCAAGCTTTTCTTTTCCCATCCAGCAGAGAGCCTTCACTGTGCCACCTCCTCGTGCGCGATGCCGCCGGTTGCCGGCACGGTCGCTTGTTGTTCCCGATCGCCGGTGATTGCCTGCTGGACAGAGGTGAGGCTGCCGCGGGTGCCGTGTGACTGACCGCGCGTGGTCGGGATTTCGCCCGCCTCGGCCAGCTGCTTGAAGTGGCGCAGGTTCTCGCGAACGTAGCCGCCGGTGGTGCGTGAAACCAGGCCGCTCATTGCAGAGCCGAGCTTGCCGCCGGGGAATAAAAACTCCTGGTTGACGCGCACCACGGTGCCGCGTCCGCTGACCGCCGGCTCAAATACGATTTGCCCGGCAAGCGGGATCTGCGGGTTGCCGATGGTGCGATACGCCAAACGCTTGCCCGGCTCCTCGGCCGTCCACTCGGCGTCCCATTCGAGCGTTTGCCCGTTCGGCAGGTCCATGATCCAGTGCGAGGTTTTGCCGCCGGTCGCCTTTACGCTGCGGATTGACTCCTGGTACGTCGGCGCCTTTTCAACATCGTGCCACAGGTCGTACAGCTCTTCCGCGGGCCGCGCGATGGTGAAGGTCGCCTGCTCCTGCACGAGGCCCTGCGTGAGGCCTTGGAGACTGCCCGTGACTTTTTCAGTGTCGACCCGCTTCGCCAGGTAAAAGCCGGCGGCAAACAGCAGCCCGCCAGGCGAAAAGATCTGCTTGCGAAAGAGCCATACCGCGGTCACGATGCCGGCGTAGACCAGCGGACTTTGCGCTGCCTTTTTTGCCGGGGTGTCTGCTTCGCCGCCCGCGATGCCGAGCCGCGTACGCGCGTCCAGCTGCGTTTTCACGTCCTCTTGTACCATGTTGGTTCTATCCTTTTCTGATGCCCGCGCCCTGTTCAGCTCTTGTTGCTGACAACGCCGCGGAACCGTATCCCTGCACTGTTGGATGCGCGCACGCGTTATGTCCGTGCGGCTGTTTTGCAGCGGTGCGCGTCCAAGCTCGCTATGCGGCTGCTTCCCTCACTTCCTTTCCTTCTGCTGTGTGCCACACCGTGCGTGCCTGCACTGGAGGTCCGGGCGCAAACCGCGCCGCAGCTCACGGCCATCGAGCACGTGCGGCTGATCGACGGTACCGGGGTGCCGGCTAGGGCGAACGTAACCGTGATGGTCGCGGGGCAGCAGATCCAGTCCATCCGAAGTGGAGCGCTGTCGGCGCACAGCCTGCCGGCCGGCACGCGGGTCGGGGATGTGAAGATCATTGATGCTCAAGGCGAGACCATGATCCCGGGGCTCATCAACGCGCACGGGCACCTTGCGCTGGTAAACGGCACCCAGAACAGCGCCACCGCGTACACCGAGCCAAACGTGATGGCGGAGCTCCGCCAGTATGAGCACTACGGCGTTCTGGACGTGCTGTCGCTGGGTCTCAACCGCGACCTGGTGTACGCGATCCGCTCGCAGCAGCAGGCAGGCGTGCTCGACGGCGCCAGCGTTTTCGTGGCCGATCGGGGCATCGGCACGCCCGGCGGAGCGCCGCAGGTGCCGCATGCCGCGGACCAGCTCTACCAGCCGAAGACACCGGACGAGGCGCGCCGGGATGTAGACGAAGCCGCAAGCCGCCACACCAACTTCATCAAGATATGGGTCGACCCCATGCACGGCAAAGCGCCGGAGATGCCGCCGGAGATTGAAAGCGCGGTCATCGACGAAGCGCACAAACAGCACCTGCCGGTTGCGGCCCACGTGTACGCGCTGGCTGACGCAAAGCAGCTTGTGGCCGACGGCGTAGACGTGCTGGCGCACTCGGTGCGGGATGCGCCGGTGGACCGCGAACTCATCGCGGCGATGAAGAAGCATGGCACCTACTACATTCCCACCCTGACCGTGGATGAGTCGTTCTTTGTTTTCGCGGACCATCCCGAGCTGCTTAATGACCCATTTATGACGCACGCGACAAGCCCCGAAGAGCTGGCGAAGCTGCGCAGCGCCGACTACCGGCAGAGCGTCGCCGCCGACCCAACCACCACGCAGCATCGTGCCGATCTGGCCATGGCGAAGCGCAACCTGCGCACCTTGTATGACGCTGGCGTGCGGATTGCGTTCGGGACCGACTCGGGTGCGAACCCGGTGCGGCTGCCCGGCTTTGCCGAGCATCGCGAGCTCGAGCTGATGGTGCAGGCCGGGCTCACCCCGCTTGAAGCGCTGCGCTGCGCGACCGCGACCAATGCCGCGCTGCTCGGCATCTCGGGGCAAACCGGCACGCTTGCGCCGGGCAAGCGCGCCGACTTCCTGCTGCTTGCAGCGGATCCTTCGGCGAAGATTGCGAACACGCAGCGGATCGTCAGCATTTGGCACAACGGATTTGCGGGGCAGCCCTGGGTGCCGGCCGTGGCTTCTCAGCCCCACTAGAGCAAGGCAAGCGCCTGCGCGGCCGCGCGCAGCCCGGAACGCATAGCCCCATGGACTGTGCCCGGATGTCCGGTAACGTCGGTGTGCTCGCCTGCGAACAGCAGCGTATCTTCCACAGCCTCAGCCAACACCGCAGGCGCACCTGACGCACCCGCCGGCACGTAGCTGTAAGCGCCGCGCGCATACGGGTCCCCCTGCCAGTCGTGGTGGTGCACGCGGACCAGTTCGCCTTCGAGCGAACGGCCGAAGATGGACTCGAGCGTCCGAAGCGCCTCGCGCCCAAGCGCGTCTGCGTCGTTGCTGAGACGTGCTCTCGGGCCGCCTGCCCAGCCGGTCAGCAGAGGACTTTCGATCTTCGCGGTGGTCCACCATGTCGGCGGGTAGCACCCCTGGGCGAACAGGAAGTGCATGTGCGGGTGAACCTTCGCCCACCAGCGGTCGCGAAACTCAAGCACGATGCGCTCGACCGCCCCGGCACGCAGGCTCGCCGCGGCTGCCAGCGCCTGCTCCGGCTGCGGGGCAAACAGGGCGGGCGCGTTCTGCAGCACGCCCAGCGGCAGCGCGCACAGCACGAGACGAGCGTCCCAGCTGCGGCCGTCAACCGCCGTCACGGTGCACTGCCCGCGCGACCATTGCACCCGCGCTACCGGGGTGCGCAACAGTACAGACGCGCCCGCGGCCTTGGCGCGCTGCCCCACATACTCCGCAACTGCCTCATACCCGCGATCGACGCGCGCTACCCGGTCGCCATCGATCGCGTCTTCGGCCGCCTGCTGCTGCGCAAGCCCAACGATGCCGATCAACTCTGCATCGGCCGCATTAAAACCCTCGACGTAGTTGCGCGCGCGCTGCTTGTCCGCGTCGGAAGCGTCCGACTGCGCCAGATAGCGATTGAAGCTCATATCTTCGCCGCGGGCGGCGACCTGCTCCATGCCCGCCAGCAGCTGCCAGGCACCCTCATCCTCCGGGCAGTCCTGGACCTGGCCTTCTAAAAAGCAAAGCTGGTCGCCCTCGCCCTCGGTGATCGCGAGGCTGGCCTCGTCGAGCAGCGCGAGCAGCTCCGGCGGGCGCCCGTGCACAAACTCGGCACCCAACTCAACCGGGCGCGCGAGGCCGGGCACATGGCGGGTCCGCATGCGCCCGCCTACCTGCGCTTGCGCCTCCAGCAGCAGCACGCGCTTGCCGGCCTCGGCTATGCGGCGCGCGGACGTGAGGCCCGCCATGCCGGCACCCAGAACAATGCAGTCATACGTCATGCTTTGTAAGATGCTGGAGGGCTGCGCGCACCCCGGCCAGCGGTGCGCGCCAATTACCCGGCTGGGCCTGGCGGAAAAGGCGCGTCCGTGGGTACCAGGGGGTTGTGTTCTCGAGGCCCCAGCGCCAGTCTGCCGCGTGCGGCAGCAGCAGCAGCACAGGCAGCCCGAGCGCTCCGGCCAGGTGGGCCAGCACGCCGTCCACGGTCACCACGCAGTCAAGCGCGGCCATGCGCAGGGCTAGCTGCGGAAAGGCGGCTTCTACATTTGCGGACGGCGCGTTTTCTGTTTCGAGCTCTCGGAATCCGTCCGGCTGCAAGCTGTACAGGTCGGCGCTCGCGGCATCCTCAAACGCGGGAAGAAGCTCGCCGAACGGGAGCGATCGCAGCGGGTTCCAGCCGCTGGATCGCCAGGAGAAGCCCACCTGCAGGCGCCCTTGCGCGCGCCTTGCCTGCATGGTGTGGACGATCTTTTCAGTTTCGCGGTCCGCCTCAAGTCGGGAGGGGTGCAGATAGGGGAACGTGCGCGGGATGGTTTGCGGCGTCGCTCGAAAGAGCCGCGGCAGCTCCATAATTTCCACCTGCGCATCCCAATGCGGCGCGGGAGTTGGCGCATGCTCACCCCAAGTGATGACGCGTTCTACCCCATCGCATGCGGCAAGCAGCGGCAGCATCTCGGGGTGGCACTCGACACAGAGCGAGGCGGCTTGAGCGCAAAGCTGCGGAGCATAGCGGATGAACTGCAGCGCATCTCCAAAGCCGTGCAAACATCGCAGCATCACATGCCGTCCGGCAAGAGGGCGTCCGTCCCAAAAGCGATCCCCGGCCTGCTGGAGCCCTCGCCGCTCGATCGCGTCACTGCGCTCCCAGGCTTCCTCATAGCGGCCCAGCAGCATCAGGCACTCCCACGCTCCAGCGTCACATTCGTCGAGCGAGGCTCCGAGCGAACGCGCCTGGAGAAAGCCCTCCAGCGCCTCAGAAACGCGGCGTGCGGTGAGCGTCCTGCGCGCGGCGTCGAGCAGTTCGCCGGCCTGCATTTACCGAGACGTTCGCGCGGCGCGGGCGTCCTCCGCGATGCGCTCCAGCTGCGCTGCGCGGGCCTCGCTGGAGTGCTCGCGCAGTACGCGTGTACGCGCCGCTGCGCCGATTTGCTGCCGCTGCTGCTCCGTCGTTTGCTGAAGCAGCCGAACCACATCCTCGGTTCCGGAGGCGAGCAGCACTTCCTCGCCCGGCGTAAGCAGCTGGTCGAGCCCCGGCCAGATGTCGGAAATGATGGCCGCACCGCACGCGGCGGCCTCAAACAAGCGCACCGAAGGCGACCACCCGGCGGCGACCATATGGTCGCGCGTGAGATTGAGCGTAAAGCGCGACGAACAATACACGTCCGCGTGCTCAGACGGAGGCACATGCTCCCATCGCCACAGGTTGTTCGGCCAGCCAATCGTGTCAGGATACTGCGCGCCGGCGAGGATGAAACGGTCGGCAGGCATCTGCTCCGCGGGCGCTACGAGCAGCCGCTGCAGCTTGGGCTGGCGGTCTGGGGAGTACGTGCCCAGGTAGCTGAGCGCGCAGCGAAAGCGATCGCCCGCAGGCCGCGGCTGGTGCAGCTCGGGGTCGACGGAGCAATAAAACGGAACGGCTCGCTGCGCGCCGAAGCGGCTCTCGATCTCGCTGAGCAGCGGACCGCCCGTAAAGCTCAGGTATGCGTCAAAGCGCGGGATATCCTCGGCGCGCAGCGCCTCGGTGCTGCCCCCCGTGCGCAGGCGCTCGATCGTGATCGGCGTGTCGATGTCGTAGAAGAACACTGGGCAGCGCGCGTGCTCAAACAGGTAAGGGGCGGCGGCAACGCCATCTGGGAAGTAGCTGCCGATGATAATCAGATCACTCGCGGTGGCAATCTCTAGCAGAGACGACCGCGCTTCGCCCCACGCAGTGTAGAGCGCGACCTTGCAGAAATTGGGCGCTGGCAGGTCACGGTGCCCTCGATACCACGAGACGTCTTTCTCGAGAAAGCGGATGCTGTGGCCGCGCGCGTGGAGCGCCCGGCACAGCGAGCGATAGGTGGTGGCATGGCCGTTGCCCCAGGCGGAGGTAATGGTGAGGCCCAGGATGCTGATTCTCACGCGCGCGCCTTTGCGGCCCACAGCTGCGCGAGCACGGCGTGCGCCTGCGCGGCGCGCTGTGCGTAGGTGTGTTCCTCCAGCGCGCGTCGTCGGAACGCCTCGCCGATCGCACGCGCTTCTTCCTGCGTATATGTGCGCAGGGCTGTGACAATTTGCTCCGGCCCGTTGACAACCAGGATTTCCTTGTCGGGCGTAAAGAAGGTTTCGACGCCCGGCCATGCATCGCACAGCAGGCATGCGCCGCTGCCCGCGACTTCGAACACGCGCGTCGGCGGAGAAAACCCAACCGCGGCCATCGAATCGCGATTGATGTTGAGCACCATACGCGCCGAGCAGTTCACCGCGTTGTGCTGGCCGGTCGGCACATGGCCCAGCCAGTGCACGTTGGGCGGCATCGGCTTGCCGCCCCAGCCCTCGCCGCCCAGCAGGAAGCACAGCTCCGGGGCAAGCTCGGCGGCGCGGAGGAAGAGCTGCTCGACGCGACGCTCGCGGTCGGGCAGGCGGTTGCCGAGGAAAACTAAGTCGGCGCGGTAGCGGTCTTCGCGCGGCGCGGGGTGGTGCGTTTCCGGGTCGAGCCCGTTGTAGATAGGCACGCACACCCGCGCGCCCAGCCGGGTGTAGCCCGCGACTACCGGCGGGCCTCCGCCGTAGGTCAGGATGGCGTCATAGCGCGCGATGTCGCCGCGAAAGGGGTCGGCAGGGTCAGCTTCCACGCGCGCCAGCGTCGCCGGCGCGTCCACGTCCCAGATGCAGGCGAGCGCGCCGGGCCTGCGATGTTCAGGGAGCGCACGTTCAAGGGCCGCGTCATCCACGCCGACGCCTGAGTGCTTGACCAGCAGGTCGGCCTGCGGCGCAAACTCGCGCAGCACCGAGGCCCACTCGCCCGGCTGGTACACCACCGACCGCGCGTAGGGCAGGCGGTCATAGTCGCGATGCTGCTGACGTCCAAATGCATCGGGTTCTGCGTAGATGACTGAGTAGCCGAGCGCGTGCAGGTACTTGTACACGCCGCGGTAATAGGTCGCGGCGCCGTTCCAGTACGACGAGAGCAGCGAGGAGCCGAACGCGAGCACGTTCACGCAAGCACCTCGTCAAAAATGGCGGAAAGCTGCTCGGCGCGGTGCATCGTGGTGTGCCGCGCGCGTACGGTTGCCAGGCCTTGCGCGGCCCGCTGCTCCCGCGCTCGATCGTCCCGCACCAGTTCGCGCAACAGCGCCAGCATCTCGTCCGTGTTGTGAACCCAGGCGAAATCGTGCGGACAGAAGAGCTGCTCCGCATCGCGCCAGGGCGCGGAGATCAGCGGAATACCGCACGCAAGCGCTTCAAACACACGGATTGTTGGAATGCCGGGAAGCGTAGACGCGTACTGCCGGCGCGGCACATGAACTGTGCACCTGGCGGTTGCAAATACTGCCGGTGCGTCAAGGTTCGCAAGATAGCCGCCGTAGGCTGCGCCGCTTTGCGCAAGCGCGTCGAGGCCCTGCGCCGGGTAGCGCACACCATACACCAGCGCCTCGCGTGCGGGCAGCAGGCGCGCGGGTGCAAGCAGGTACTGCTCCAGCTCCTCTGTGCGTTCGTCATCGCCCCAGTTGCCGATCCACACAAGGTCGCGCACCGCGGCTAGATCCGCCCGCGGAAAAAAGACCGAGATGTCCGCTGCTTCGTGCAGCGTCCAAGCGCGCCGCATGCCCCAGCGCTCGCGGTAAAGGGTGCGCAGCACTTCGCCGAAGGCGAGCACGCCGTCAAACTCTTTCACGCGCAACTGCTGCAGTTGCTCAGGGTTGGACGAGGCTCGATGGTGTGTGTCGTGGAAGAGAGTGCGAAAGCCAAACTGCGCGCGCAGAGCAAGAACCTGGTCGATGAGCGCGCTCTCTGCCCACTCATGCACGATCACCACATCGGCCTCGCGTGCTGCGTCCGCAAGCTCGCCAACCTCCGCGTAGGTGCGCACGTCGAGCTCCGGATACGTCGCAGCAAACTGCGCCAGCGACGCCCGCCCGCGCGCGCCCTCGTCCAGCAGGTGCGTGTAGGACCAGCTGTCTTCGGGCTCAAACGCGGTGACTGTGTGCCCCATCGTGTGCAAACCGCGCAGCAGTCCGCGAAGAAAGTGGGCGTTGCCGTTGTTCCAGTCCGAGCGTATGGAGTGCGCGAAGTAGAGGATGCGCTTTCCGCTCATGCGGTGGCTACCGGCTGCGCAAGCGATGCGTACAACGCTTCGTGGCGCGCAACCATGCTCTGCGCCGTGTAATGGGATCGTGCGCGCGTCAGTGCGCGCGCCGCCAGGTCCTCCACCTGCTGTGGATTGGCCGCGAGCTCGCGCAAGATAGCCTGTAGCACGCCCGCGTCGCGCGCAGGATAAAAGAGCGCAGCGCCCTCCCAGATTTCGCGTAGGGTCGGCAAGTCGCTCAGCACAAGCGCGCAGCCGCTCAGCGCTGCCTCAAGCGGAGCCAGGCCAAACGGTTCGTAGCGGGAGGTCGCGACATAGATCGCGCTGCGCGCATAAAGCTCGCGGAGTTGCGTTGCATCCTGTTTGCCCAGGTAGGCGACCCCGGAGACAAGCGTAACCGCGCCGCCGCCTTCCACGTGCGCGGCAGGCACGGGCGCACTCGCCTCGCCGGCGATGAACAACGGCATCGGCACGTTCACTTCTTCCAGCAGGGCGACGTGCTTGCCAGGGTCCCACGCACGGCCGACAGTGATGGCCTGCAAAGCTTTCGGTTCTCCGGGCGAGAACAGCTCGGGTGAGCGCCCGTTCGGAATGACCTCGACATGCCGACTCACCGCATACTGCTCGCGCATCTCGCGCGCCATCCACTCGGTCGGCGCAGCCAGGCGTGTCGCGGTGAGCAGCCCGGCGCGCACCAGTGCTGCGTAGGCTCGCATACGGCCCGTGTCGGGCACGCTTTCGCCGTGCACGGCCTGCCACCAGCTCAGCACATCGCTGTGGCCGGTCAGCAGGACCGGCAGCGTGTCCGCCAGCTCGCCAAAGGCGAACTGGTTGGTATGCAACAGATCCGGTTGCAGACGCGCGACCAGCTCGCGCAGCAGCTCGTCCGCGCTGCGCAGGTCCTCGCCGGCATCATCCATCCACTCCAGGCGGTACTCGGTTTCCACGCACTGGAAGCGCGTCGACCGCATGCTCTCCACCCACTCGCTCTGCCCTCGGTCGAGCGCTCGGCCCATCGTCACCAACGTGACCCGGTGGCCGCGTCCAAGCAGGCCGGCGCTCAACTCCTCGGTGTACGTCCATACACCGCCGACCGAGTCCGTGGTTAAAAGGACGTGCATTCCAGCTCCTCCAGGGCGAGCGGCGCTTCTTCCTGAACGTCGCTGAAGCCCTTGTCGGCGAACAGTCCCAGGTAGTAGCGATGTGCGCGCTCCCATGCTTCGTTATCGGGAGCCGCGCCAAAGGTCTGCACGTACAGGGGCGAGCCTGGAAAGGGGAACATGGGCACCGGGTCCGACACCCAGACGCCTTTCGCTTTTAACTCAGCCTGCCAGCGCGCGACCTCCGCAACGTCATCCTGCGCGGTGCGAATCAGGTTTGCCTGCACCCAGGGAATGCGCCCGCGCGCGTACTGGAGCAGCTCCGCGATGCGGTCGGTCGAGAGCCGGCAGTTCTTGTTCAACTCCGCGCGGCCGCCCTCGGTAATCGACTCGATACCGCACTCGATCGAGATAGCATGCGCCCGGCCCAGCAGGTCGAAGCTTTCTTCGTCCCATAGATCAATGCGCGTCTGGAAGCCGATCTTGACCGGGCGCTTTGCAATTTCCTCGAGCAGCGCGCGTACGTTGCGGCCTACGCCGAAAATCTCGTCGATGAAGTAGATGTAGGTGACGCCGCGCGCGATCAGGGCATCTATTTCAGCCACTACAGCTGTGACAGATCGCTCGCGATACTTGTTGCGGAATAGCGTCTTGTTGCAGAACGAGCAGGACCACGGGCAGCCGCGCGCAAACTCAAGCTCCGCGCCGAGGCCTCCTGGTTGTTCATCCACGCCCTCGAACACGTGGTGCTTGTGCGTGTGGAGCTCGACCGGGTAGTCGCTGAAGTCGATTGGCCCCAACGCGTCCATGGCCGTGACGCCCAGGCCGGCACTCAGGTGGATACCGGCCGAGTCCTGCCAGCAGCATCCGCTCACCTTCTCCCACGGTTCGGTGGCGAGCAGCGGCAGCGTCTGGTCGTGCTCCCCGCGCAGCACCACATCGGCGTCGGTCTTGCGCAAAGTCGCCTCGGGGGTGACGGATCCATGCGGGCCGATCAGTACAAACTTCGTTGCAGATGTGGTTTCCGCTGAACCACGAAGGCCGGCCACCCACTCGCGGGGAATGCGCAGCTCCGGAGGCGGGCAGCGCCAGAACAGGTAGGAGGGCGCGGTCGGGATCACCACAAAATCGGGCGCGAAGCCAGACGCGGCAAAGCGCGCCAGCACCTCCTCCGGCGTTAACGCTTCCATCTGTGCATCGACCAGCCGCACTGCGTGCCCGGCCTTGCGCAGCTCCTCGCGCGCATGCAACAGCTCCAGTGGCAGATGCGGGTCGCGGCAGCCGAAGTAGGTCGAGCCTTCAAAGCTCCATCGCGGGTTCACCAGGGCAAAGTTCACGCGAGGATACCTCCCTGCACGGCGAGCTGCTGCTCCGGTTCGGCTGCGGATTGGGCTGAGCGATCCTGCAGGTGCGTCGTCCAAAAATCCGCTATGTCGTTCAGGATAATGTCAAGTGAACGCGAGGGCTTCCACCCGGTATGCTGCGCAAGCTTGCCCGTGTCACTGATGTAAATCTGCTGATCGCCCGGCCGCTGCTCGGCCTTGTGCACCTCGACCGCGACGCTGGTGCGCCGCTCAATTTCACCGATAGCCTGCCGCACTGAAATGGCCTGTCCAACGCCGCCCCCAACGTTATAGACCTCGCCAGCGCACTCCGGGCGCGCGGCGACGCTCTCCATTGCGGCAACCAGGTCGCTGACGTGGAGGACATCGCGCACCTGGCAGCCATCGCCATAGATCGTGACCGGCTCGCCGCGCAAAGCGGCATACAAAAAGTGCGCGACCCACCCCTGGTCCTCCGTGCCGAGCTGCCGCGGGCCCGCGATGCAGCTCATACGAAACACCACGGTTGGCACGCCGTAGATGCGCGCGTAATCGTGAACGTACTGGTCGGCCGCGCCTTTCGAGCAGCCGTAGGGCGAGTGAAAATCAAGCGGCTGCGTTTCCGCGATCCCGCAAAAGCTCTCATCCGCAAAGCGGTACGCGTCGCCAACCCGGCGCACCGCGATCTGCTCCAGCGATCCATACACCTTGTTTGTCGAAGTAAACAGAACCAGCGGCCGGTCGCGCGCGGCGCGTGCTGCTTCAAGCACGTTGAGCGTGCCAAGCACGTTTGTGTAACAGTCTGCGAGCGGATCAGCGATGGAGGTTGTGACTGCGACCTGCGCTGCCAGGTGGTAGATTTCGCCCGCGCCCTGCGCGGCTTCACTCACAAGCTTCCTGTCCTGCACGTCGCCGCGAATGGCCAGCAGGCGACCCGGCGCGGCGAGCGACTCAAGCCACGCAAGGTTTGCCGCGACGCCGGGCCGTGCCAGGCTGTCGAGCACGGTTAC
>CAXUDF010000102.1:0-12856 GCA_964249695.1 uncultured Acidobacteriaceae bacterium | reverse complement strand
CCCATGGTCGGCACAAACCCGAGCGTCCCGCTCAGCCCGCGGCGAAGGCGACGCAATTCGTCTACGGTTGCCGCGATGTGCATGGAGCAAGGCCTCTTTCAGGATGGTACGTTGGTAGGCCGCCGCACTCTGTCAAGCAGATTTGCCATGCAGCGGCCAAGAACTTGCGAGTGTCACGCCCGGTAAAAGCGTCATCCTGAGGAGCGCAGCGAAGGACCTGCTTTGCGCCTGCGCCGAATAACAGCAGGTCCTTCGCTTCGCTCAGGATGACGCTCCATCTAAAGAGGTTTGTACTCGACCATCGAGTACTTTCTATTCAGAGACAGGCGCAAGTGGCGCTTCCGCCTCGTCCCACGCGGCGCGGGTCGCTTCCGCGAGATGGTAGCTTTCGCCCTCCGCCGGAAATCGGCCTCCTCGCACGTCCGCCGCGTACTCAGTAACAGCCGTGCGCATCAGCGCACCTACGTCCGCATACCGTCGCACAAACTTGGCCGCCGGCGCAAAGGTGAGGGTCAGGATGTCGTGCAGCACCAGGATCTGCCCGTCGCACCCGGCGCCGGCACCGATGCCGATCACCGGCACCCGGAGCAGACGGGTGACCCGCGCCGCGACCTCGCGCGGCACGCCCTCGAGCACCACGAGCGCGACGCCGGCGGCTTCCATGGCCTGCGCGTCTGCAAGCAGCGCGTCTGCGGCGTCGAGTGTACGCGCCTGCACCTTGTAGCCGCCCATGCGGTGCACGCCCTGCGGCAGCAGTCCCAGGTGCGCTACGACCGGGATTTCGGCCTCAACGAGCCGGCGGGCAAGCGCAGGCCGGGTGCCCTCGATCTTCACCGCCTCAGCCCCGGCCTCTTTGAGAAAGCGCGTCGCATTCCGTACGGCTTCGGTCTCGTCCGCGTGATAGGTGCCGAAAGGCATGTCGGCGACCAGCAGCGTTCGGCGAACGCCCCGCCGCACAGCGCGCGTGTGGTGCAGCATCTCGTCGAGCGTCACGGGCAGGGTCGAGTCGTAGCCGAGTACCGCCATCCCCAGCGAGTCGCCGACCAGCAGGAGATCGATGCCGGCCTCGTCCACAATGCGCGCGCTCGGGTAGTCGTACGCGGTCAGCGCGGTGATGGGGATGCCGGTGCGTTTGCGCTCCGCCAGTGAGGGAAAAGTGACCTTTTCGGCAGACCTGCCGGGTGCGGGCGAAGCCTCACCGGCGATCGGACGCGAGTTTTCAGGGGAAACGGACAGGCTCATGGGCGAACTCCTTTGGGGGCGGTCATGACGCGGTTACGACGCGGAGTTCTCAGCGGCTCGCACCATCTCGACCAGCACCGCGCGTGTTTCGCCTGCGCTTGCGACCTCACGCGTGAACGCGATCCGCGTTCCCTTCATGCCATCGGCTGTTTTGAGCCGCAGCGAGAAGCCCAGCCGGTCGACCCCGGTCATCGCCGCCTCAGACGCGATCATTCCGGCGTGTACGCGGGCCAGCAGCAGCATCGCCGGGACGTGGTCGGCATTCATATGGGACAGAATGCCGGCGGCTGCCCCTGCCAGCGGGTCGGGCATGGCGGCCCGGTAGGCTTCGGCCTCCACCCAGCCCATAGTGCCAAAGCCGCCGACGTAGTACACGTCCTCGGGCTCAAGCCGAAAGAAGCTGAAGTCCGCAAAGTCGACCCAGTAGCGGCTGCCTTCATGGCGGGCGAGGTACTGCTCGCGTGCGGCTGCGGCGTCCGGCGCGCCCACCGGCTCGGCGGGGCCGACCAGGGTTGCCCGCGCGGAGCCGAGCAGGTTGTCAGCAGAGGCGACCTCGCCGACAAATAGGCTGGCGCGCGGGTCCGCCCGCAGATTCTGAGTGTGCATGGCCATGTTGCTGATCAGGAAGAGCGGCCGGCCGAGGCTGTCAAGCGCGTACGGCATGAGCGACCCGAAGGGAAAGCCGGCGCGCCTGCGGGATAGGGTAGATAAGGTACCGACGGAGCCGAGCGACAGCAGCGTACGGACCCGCTCGGCGTGGGAGGGCTCGGGGATCTCCGGCGCAGCGGTGGCAGGACCGGCATGCTGACGCGGGGCTGCAACTTCAGCGGAACTCATACTCCCCATGGTAGCCCCGTTCACACCGGCTACTCAGCGGTCGGGTCAGGCAGGCGGGTCAGGCAATCTGGGCCAGCGGCGCAATGTGCTCGCGCCCATGTACCGGGGCCAGGATCCGGTCGAGCAGCAGCTCGCGCTCCCGTTCGCTATGGACGAAATCGATGGCTGAGGTGTCGACCACAAGTAGACGGCTTGCGGCATAGCGCGAGAAGAAGTGCTCATACGCCTCACACACCTGCTCGGTATATGCGTCGCCGATCGCCTGCTCGGCTTCCACACCCTTGCGGCGCCGGCGCTCGAGCAGTACCGCCGGACGCGCCTGCAGGTACACCACCAGATCGGGCCTCCACATTGCGGGAGAGAGTGCGGTGGTGCTCATCTGCGCGCTCCGGTACGCGTCCTTATAGATGGCGAGCTCCGCGTCCGACAGGTTCAGGAAGGCGAAAATCTTGTCTTTCTCAAGCATGTAGTCCGATACGACCGGGCCGGCCAGCTGTGCGGCGGCCTGCAGCTGCGCGGCACGCTCCCGCAGAAACCACATCTGCGCGGCGAAAGCCATACCCGGTTCGCCGGCATAGAACCTGGCAAGAAATGGATTGTCTTCCGGCTCCTCCAGGTAGCTGGCGCCGGTGCGCTCGGCCAGCAGCCGGGCCAGCGTGGACTTCCCAACACGCAGCGGCCCCTCGACCGCGATGCGAAGAGGCCGTACCGCGCCGATCTGCCCCGCAGCGCTGCTTACCGACCTGCCTACAGACTTGCGTATCGGCAGACACGCGGCTTCCAAAGGCTCGCAAGAGGACGGCACCGGGAATAACTGCGGCAGATCGGCCTGAAACTTCGGTCCTCGCTTCGCCATGGGTCTCTCTTTCGCTCGTGTGACCATAGTCACTGGATGGAGTAAAACGTATGACGCACAATTTCCATGCGGCATAGGCGAATATTAAGCGAAACCGGCAAGAAAGCAAGCTTCTTTTTCGTTCTTTCGCAACAATCCTTCCCTCTATCAACACAGGTACACTAGCTCGCATGACGGTGGGAGCGGAAGCAGCGGGGACCGGCATTGCGGCGGCGGCTCTCCTGGGAGCGTGGCAGCGGTCGCAGTGGTGCACCTCGCAGATGTGGGGCAAGACGTTGCTGGGCGGCGCGAACGGGCGCGAGCTGGCCCTGACCTTTGACGATGGGCCGAACGACCGCTACACGCAGGAAGTCATGGAAAAGCTGGCCGAAGCGAACGTGCGGGCCACCTTCTTCTTTGTCGGCAAGTACGCCCGGCAGCTTCCCTGGCTGGTACGGCAGGTCGCAGCAAATGGCCACCTGATCGGCAACCACTCCCTTTCGCATCGGAACCTGGTGTATTTGTCGAGCGGCCGGATCCGCTCGGAGATCCAGGACTGCTCGGCCCTGCTTGAGGACATGATCGGGACTAAAGTGGGCTACTTTCGCCCTCCATACGGGGCTCGCCGGCCGGCGGTGCTGCGCATAGCGCGGGAGCTGGGCCTGCACACCGTGATGTGGAACAGCATGGGGTTTGACTGGCGCCAGGGCCGGCCGCCGAAGCAGATCATGAAGGCCGTAGAGCGCGGTATCCGCAGCAACCGCAAAGCAGGGCACGGTTCAACAATTTTGCTGCACGACGGGGGCCCCGGCGGGCCGAGCGCGGACCGCGGCCGGACTGTGGCCGCCCTGGGCTGGCTGCTGGAGCGAGGGCACGCCGCAAGCTACCGCTTCGTGACGCTGGACGAGTGGTGGCCGATCATGACGGCCGATAGCAGGCGAGCGACTGAGAACGCCCGCTTACAATGAGGCCTGAGGACACAAAGCGGGAATGGCACATACGGTTTTTTGCGCGCGCTATAAGCAGCAGATGGACGGGCTGGACGAGCCGCCGTTTGACAGTGATTTCGGCCACAAGATTTACAACAACGTCTCGCGCAAAGCATGGGGCGAGTGGGTGGAGCACCAGAAAATGCTCCTGAACGAGTACCGTCTGCAGCCCTGGACGCCGCAGGCGCAGGAGTTTCTGGTGGAACAGATGCAGCAGTACTTCTTCGGAGAAGGCTCCGGCCTGCCGCAGGATTATGTGCCGCCGACCCGGTAAGCGCGCACCGGGCGCAGCCGCGCTGGTGTAGACTTCGAGTGAGAAGAAGCCCTTGTCGGGACGTGGCTCAGCCTGGTAGAGCACTCGCTTGGGGTGTGAGGGGTCGGCAGTTCAAATCTGCCCGTCCCGACCAATTCGCTTGTGGTTTCTTCTCCGCCTGTACGGGGATACCAGAGCGTCTATTGGCTCAGGACGCTTTGCCGCACTAATCCTTCTCCGGCACCTCGACTACCTCGTTCGGAGAAACCTTGCCGACGCTCCTAAGATAGTTCGCATAGCCTCGGCTGGCGTAGAACCGTGCGTTGCACTTGCGGCAGCGTACCGGGTACCGGAAAAACAGAAGCTGCAGCCGGTCTCCGGGCCGCACCCGCGACAGCTGAAACTTGGTCGAGTAGCACGTCGGGCAGTGCAGTACCGGCTCGGATTGATCGGCCAAATTGTGGCTCTCCTGGCTTGTTCTGTGGGCTTCTGGCATGGGTATGCACAACAGTGATGCTCCCCGCTCTTTATCTTAATGCGTTCGCTCCCCGATGGCGTTAACGTAAGGGTTACCGGTGAGTGCGAGGCAGTTATGGTGTGGGATGTAGCGTTTACCTGTGACATCTGCGGAAAAAGCAAGGGCGAGGCAAATCACTGGTGGATGGCCGCGCTGGGCTCAGTGCCTTGCTTTGAGAGCAACGGCGGCCATGACCTGCGCGAGCAGCGATTTACCCTCATGCGCTGGTCCAGAACCGACAGCCAGAACCCTGACATGTACCACCTGTGCGGGCAGGGCTGCGCCATGCAGGCAATGGAACGGTTCATGACGGAAGGCTCAATCGAGCTGGCATAAACGGCCGGCCCTGGAAAACAGCCCCGAGGCAACTTGCCTGCTCACCCTGGGTTTCTATAGCCGTCTAACCAATTTCATACTGGCGATCGCCCATCGCCGGCAGGAGAAGCTGCCGATGTCCGCTGCAGATGCCTTCCGACTTCCTTCCATTGCACTCCCCTCGTCGCGTTCGGCAGCCAAGCCGGGGTCGGCGGAAGCACTGGCCGACGAGGCCAGCCGCGCCGCCGAGGTATCGCTCATCCGGGAAGCGCAGGCCGGTTCGCGGGCAGCCTTTGACGCGCTCGTTCGCCAGTACGACCAGGCCGTGCTGCGCCTGGCGCTGCGGCTCACCGGCTCCGAGCAGGATGCGCAGGACATTCACCAGGAAGCGTTCCTGAAAGCCTACCGGTACCTTCCGAACTTCCGCTTCGAGTGCTCCTTTTACACCTGGATCTATCGAATCGCCACGAACCTGTGCCTGGACCACCTGCGCCGCCGCAAGTCTCGCCGCGAGGAGCAGTCAGTCATTGTGGATGGCCGCGGCGAGGAAATGGACCTGCTTGGCAATGTGTCCGACGACCGGGCCGCTGCCAACCCGGCCCGGGAGCTCGAGCGCAAGGTGCTGGGTGAAAAGATCCAGGAGGCGCTGGGACGGCTGACCCCGCGGGAGCGCATGGTGTTTGAGCTGAAGCACTACCAGGGGCTGAAGCTGCGCGCCATCGGCGAGATGCTGCAAACGACTGAAGAAACGGCCAAGAATACCCTGTTCCGAGCGACCCGCAAGCTGCGGCTGCACCTGGCGGAGATGCATAGTTAGTACCGTGGAGACAGACGCGAGCGCCAGCCGTGGCACAACGGCGGCGCACAAAACAGCACTACCTTTTTGGAGAGCAAACGTGAAGCAGCAGGGTACACACAGCAGCGGCATGACCTGTGACATGGCGCAGCGAGCCATTGCGCTGGCAGCTGTGAGCTCCCCGGAGGAGGATGACTTTTTCTCCGGGGAGCATACGGCAGGGGAACGCAAGGCCGGCGGCCTGGCACCCGGAACAACATCCCAGGACAGCGCGCTTGCTGAGCATCTGCGCCAGTGCCGGGAGTGCCAGGCGGAGATGGCTGCGACCACCGCATTTTTCCGAGCGCTGGCCAACGAGGCCGGCCCTGAACCCTCCCCATCGCTTCTGGCACGCGCTCGTCTGGGGCTAAACACCACGCTCGATTCGTGCGAGCAGGCGAGCAGCTGGGCGCGCTTCTCTCAGCAGCTGGCCTTTACCGGGGGGCGGCTCCGTGCCGCTCCCGCTCTCTCCTCAGGATTGCTGCTGCTGGGCCTGATAGCGGGCGGATATGGGGGATATCGCGCGGGCCACGCCACGCACGAGGCAGAGCAGACGGCCTTGCTGCTGGCACCGCCTGCGCCGGAAACGCCTTCCGTGGTCGCTGACGTCAGCTCCGTAAGCCGCGACCCGGGTACCGGGATGGTCGAGGTTCACTACGACCGGCTGGTGCCGGATACGCTGACAGCTCCATCGGACGATCCTTCGATTCGCGAGCTGCTGATGGCCGGCACAGAGAACGGGACCGATCCCGAGGTGCGAAACATCTCGGTCAATCTCCTGTCCGGCAGCAACTGCCCCGCAGGCACCAGCTGCGATGCGACCCTGGTGCGCAACGCCTTGATCAATGCGCTTGAGACAGACAAAACGGTCGAGGTCCGCCGGGAAGCCCTCGCTGGGCTGCAGCCTTTTATCGCGGATGACACGGCTGCGCGGGATGCCGTTCTGCGGGCACTGCTGAATGACGGGAGCGCGTCCGTGCGGATTGAAGCGGTGCGCCTGCTGCAAACCGTCGACGTCGACTCAAGCGTGCGCCAGGTACTGCATACGGCGTCCATGCGCGACGGGGATCCGGCGATACGCTCGGCTTCGCTCCAGGCGCTGCGGTCTGTACCCCAGGTCCAGTAGCGATCCAGGTCCGGTAGCGATTCAGCTCGCGCCCAGGTTCCTCCAATAACCATGAACGGCTTTGCGCCCCAACCTTGCACGCAAGCCTACCGAACAGGAGCAGTCACCCCCTTGTCCCGACGCCCGATGCCCGCTGTCTTTCACTCCCGGTGGCATTCGGGCGTCGGCATGCGTTCGATCGTGACGGTTTGCCTCATGGCGGGCGGCACAAGCTGGGCCGGGTTCCCCTGCTTCTGTCTAGCGGCTTCCCGAGCACCTGCGGTGCAGGAAGGCGATCGATCGCCCCTGCCCGCCCATCGCCCCGGGTATCTGGGGGTGAGCCTTCGCGATCTGGATTCGGCCGAAGCCTCGCGCCTGCCCACCGCCGGCGTCATGATCGTCACCGTCGACCGCGACGCCCCGGCCTGGACGGCAGGTTTACGCCCGGGCGACATCCTGCTTGAACTGAACGGCCTGCCCGTGGAGGGCGTTGAGGCGCTGCGACGGCGCCTGCGCGAGTATCCGGCCGGGGCCAGCGTCACGCTCCGCATCCACCGCGGCCGGTCGGAAACAAGCTACGCGGTCACCCTGGGCGACCAGGAAGCGATCGCCCTGCATGCGTGGAGCGAGCACGTGCGCATGGCCCCGGGCAGCTTTGGCTCGCCAGCCTTCGCGGCAGAAAGCTTCGACCCGCCGGCACCGGCACCTCCGCCTCCCTCGGGCGGCGCACGCGGCGTGGCTTCCACGCTGTTCGACGCCCTGATGCCGGATACGGTGTACACCGGGCTGGAGGTAAGCACCCTTACCCCGCAGCTCGCTTCTTTTTTCGGGGTACACGCCGCCGGCTGCGGGCTGCTGGTTACCGACGTCCGAGCCGGCTCGCCCGCGGCCACAGCCGGCATGGCCGCGGGCGACGTGATTGTAAGCGCCAACAACCAGCCAACAGCGAGCCGGAGCGCCCTGGCGCATGCTTTTCGCACAGCCAAGGGCAGCGCGGTCTCCTTATTTGTCCTGCGCGACCACAGGGAGCTGACCCTGAGCCTGCTGCCAGGCAAGCGCAAGCGCCTGTAAGCGGGCGGGCGCACCGCCGCGGCGCCCGCTATCAGCATTCACAGGGTATGTTCAAATAAACGTTATGGCGGGTGAGCTCGACAACATGCAGGCAGTTGGCACATCGGGGTTCCAGACCGGCGGCGTGCCTGCGCCGCTGCATCCTGTACGCCGCCGCTGGAAAGCCGCGACGCGACGCGTCCGCGAGCTCGCGACAGTCGGGCACGCACTGCTTTCAACGCGCCATCCGGTCATGGCGCAGATTGTGCCTGCTCGGTTTTGCAATCTGAGCTGCACCTACTGCAACGAGTACGACAAAGTCTCCGAGCCGACGCCGCTGCCGGAGATGCTGCGCCGCATCGACGCGCTCGCGCGGCTTGGCACATCCATCATCACCATCTCGGGCGGCGAGCCGCTCACACACCCGGAGCTCGACGGCGTCATCGCCCGCATTCGGCGGCACGGCCGCATCGCCGGCATGATCACCAACGGCTATCTGCTGATGCCCGAGCGCATCGAGCGGCTCAACCGCGCGGGTCTGGACCACATGCAGATCTCGATCGACAACATTCTGCCGGATGAGACCAGCAAAAAGAGCTTGAAGGTGCTCGACCGCAAGCTGGAGATGCTGCGCGAGTACGCCGACTTTCACGTCAACATCAACTCCGTAGTGGGCGGCGGCATTCAGAACCCGCAGGACGCGATTACGATCGGCCGGCGCGCGCTCGAGTTGGGGTTTACCTCCACGATCGGCATCATCCACGACGGCGGCGGCCAGCTAAAGCCGCTCGGCGGCGAAGAACGGCGGGTGTGGGCCGAGATGCGCGGCTGGAAAAAGAAAAACTACTCGCAGTTCAACCAATTTCAGGAAGCGATCGCGAACGCGGAGCCGAACGAGTGGCGCTGCCGCGCTGGCGCACGCTACCTGTACGTTTGCGAGGACGGCCTGGTGCATTATTGCTCGCAAAAGCGCGGCAACCCCGGCGTGCCGGTTGCCGAGTACACGAAAGCCGATCTGCGCCGCGAGTTCACGCACGCCAAGAGCTGCGCCCCGCACTGCACGGTCTCCTGCGTGCACCAGATCTCGTATATCGATCACTGGCGCGCCCCGCAGACCGGCCGCGTCTCTCCCGGCGCGACCGAGGGTTTGGTGAATATCGAGCTGTAGGCTGCAAAGGCTCGCCGGCAGGTACTACAGAGCGGCAAGCGCGGACTGCGATCCGAACGCGGCGCGTTTCTGAGTAGAGCCACAGTGGCTTCTCGAGATCACATACAGCCCATAAGCGTTGCTTCTCCCGCACATCACAGAATCCCATACCACCCATTTGCAGCAGCCCTACATGGTAGGCTTGCGCCAATGCAGCGAGATTGTTGAGCGCTACAAGCGTCGCTTCCAGGCGATGCATAACGCTGCGCCGCCAAATTGCCAGCCCTTTCTGCGCTCGATTGCAGGAGGAGGGCTAGGACACAAGCACCCGACATTCAGGAGATTCCCCATGAGGCCCTTCCGCTTCTTCCGCAACAACACAGCCCGGCATTCCATTGTGGCTCTTGCCAGCCTGACGCTGACTGCAACGCCTGCGCTGTACGCGCAGGTAGACACCGGTTCCGTAACAGGCACGGTGACAGATCCTTCAGGCGCAGCGGTCGCGAATGCGCAAATCACAGCGCGCAACGTAGGCACCAATGAAACGCGTTCGACCACGGCAACCGGCAACGGCTCCTACACTTTCCCAAGCCTGCCTGCGGCTATGTACGAGATTACGGTGACGGTTGCGGGCTTTCAAACCTACAGCCAGCAGGTTGAGATCACCGTCGGCGGTCATCCGACGCTGGATGTGAAGCTGACTCTAGGCTCAGGCAGTGAAAAGGTCACGGTCACGGCTGCATCGGGCGGCGCTGAGGTGAATACCTCCTCCCAGGAGTTGTCACAGATCATTGGCACTGAGCAAGTAGCGCAGCTGCCTTCGCTGACCCGCAATCCCTATGATTTCGTCGGCATTGCCGGCAACGTCAGCAACGGTGATTCAGCGCAGGGAAAAAGTCAGAACTCGACGACACGCGGCGTGGGCTACTCTCTGAATGGTCAGCGCTCCTCCGGCACCGACATCCTTTTAGATGGCGTCGAAAATCTCGACTTGTTTAATGACGCAGTAGGACAAACGGTGCCGCTTGATAGCCTCCAGGAGTATCGGGTTATCACCAACAATTTCACCGCGCAGTACGGCATTGCTTCTGGCGGAATCGTCAATGTGATCACAAAGTCGGGTACCAATAGCTTTCACGGCGGCGCGTGGGAGTTCAATCGACTTGCCGCGTACACGGCGAACACGTATGACAACGCTGTAAACGGAGCACCGAAGGGGCAGTACACTCGAAATCAGTTCGGCTTTGATATTGGCGGCCCCATCAAAAAGGACAAGCTGTTCTTCTATGAAGGAACCGAGTGGCTTCGCGTACGCTCTGCTGCCACCCAGATTGCACTGGTACCTGATGCCGCATACATTGCCGCAGCCGCTCCCCAAACGCAGGCTTACTTTGCTCAATACGGGCAAAACGTGACGGGAAGAAGGCTAGGCACTATCACAGCGGGACAGCTCGCCAGCCAATACAACCAGAGCGGGACAGCCCTTGCAGCGCTTCCTGCAGGAACTCCGGTCCTTGATCAGGTTTCCTACTCTGCGCCAACAGATGCCGGCGGCGGCGGCCCCGAAAATTCGTACTACCTGAACAGCCGGGTCGACTACAAGGTAAGCGAGGCTACACAAACCTTCGTCCGCTATGCTCTCCAGAAGTTCGCGTTTCAAAACGGCTTTGATTTTGCCTCGCCATATGCGCAATACGATGTAGGTGATGGAGCAACTAAAAATTCCACTCTTTGGAATATCAGTCACATTTTTGGTCCCAGACTCCTGACGAATACGAAACTTAGTTTCACCCGCTTCAACGCTCTGAATACCTACAACACGGCTCTGCAGAATACCCCTACCCTGTACTTATCAAACGGTGCCACGATTGCTGGCATAGGCAATGGCCAGCCTGTTCAGCTGCCAGGCTTCTATGACACGAACACCGGCACAGGTGGTCTGCCTTACGGCGGCCCGCAGAACAATGTGCAATGGAACCAGGACGTGAACTGGAGCAGAGGAGCGCACGAGCTTCAGTTTGGCGTCGAGATCCTGTACATCCAGGTAAACCAAGCGTACGGCGCCTATGCTCAAGGGAATGAGGAGCTTGCTACGACGCCTGGGAGCGGACTCAACGCTTTTCTTGCAGGTACAAACGTATTGTTTCAAGCAGCCGCAAACCCGGAAGGACACCTGCCGTGTGTTCGCAATTATTTGACGCAAGCGCTGGAGCAAACCCCGGGCTGCACCATTACATTGCCTACCACTCAACCGGACTTTGCCCGCTCTGATCGTTTCCACGACAACGCGGGCTACGCTCAGGACTCGTGGAAAGCCACGCCGAAATTGACACTCAATTATGGTGTTCGTTACGAGTACTACGGTGTGCAGCATAATAACAAGCAGAATCTTGACTCCAACTTCTACTATGGAGCCGGCCCAGGTGTAGCGAATGAGGTGCGCAACGGCCAAGTACAGATCGCGCCGCAAAGTTCTGTAGGGGGGTTATATAAACCCAGCTACGGTACGGTTGCGCCTCGCCTCGGCTTTGCCGTGGATTTGTTCGGCAATGGTAAGAGTTCTCTGCGGGGCGGTTGGGGCATCAGCTACGAGAGGAACTTTGGCAACGTCACCTACAATGTTATTCAGAACCCGCCGAACTATGCCGTTCTGCAAATCCGGAATACTCCGGTAACCAACTCTGATCTGGGCCCGCTCGGAGGGGCAAACGGCTCGGTACCATTGCCGCCAACCAGTCTGCGGAACGTAGATCAGAACATTCGGACCGCGCAAACTCAGTTCTGGTCTCTGGCGCTTGATCAGCAGATCGTGACAAACACCGTAGTTTCGTTCCAATACACAGCAGCCCGTGGCGTTCACCTCTATGACATCAAGAATTACAACGAGTTAGGTGCGGGCAACGTGTATCTTGGCGACACATTCGCGCCAACGACGAATGCCGACGGTACGCAAACCTACAACTACTCTCGCCCAAACAATCAGTATGGGTCGATCAACAATCGCGGCTCGAATGGAGACTCCTACTACCAGGGCCTCAACGTCAGCGTACAAACAACAAACCTCGACCACTCCGGGCTTAGTTTTGTAGCAAACTACACTTGGAGTCACTCAATCGACGACGTGAGCTCAACCTTCTCCGAAAGCAATAGCGCTTCCAACGGCGTCGGCAATCTCGGCTATCTCAATCCCTATGATCCGCGGCTTGACCGCGGCAACTCGGATTATGATGTGCGCAACCGATTTACAGTAGCGCCTATCTGGGATACGCCTTGGTTTGCTCGGCAAAGCAACTTCAAGGGTCAACTGCTTGGCAATTACCACATAAGCAGCATCTTTACCGCCCGTACGGGTACGCCCTTTACCTTTGTCGATAGCACAAACTCGCTTAATGCATCATTTGGTCAGGGGATTGTTCGTTATACCCCAACGGCGGGCGCCGGCCCTATCAATTATCACGCTAATAGCTCAAGTGGTTCACTAGGAAAGAATGATTTTCTTCTCGGCACGCTTCCGGCTGCGCAAGCGTTCGGCAATCCAGCATATGGTCCTTCGCCAAATAACAGCGGCCTGCTCACTACAGCACAGGCGGCACAGATCGGGATTTCAGATTTCGGGCCGTATCCGGCAAACATGACGCACCGTAATGCTTTCTACGGCCCGGGAGCCTGGAACTTCGACTTAGCCGCCAGCAAGAGCTTCCCGATTAAGGAAGGGGTCGCCATGGAACTTC
>CAXUDF010000101.1:0-12981 GCA_964249695.1 uncultured Acidobacteriaceae bacterium | reverse complement strand
CAACCGAGGAAATCCTGGTCGCTATCAATCTCTCAGATACGCCCTTCCGTGGGACAGTCGAGGCCGGCTCCGCCTCCTGGCAGGAAGTCGAGGAACCTACCGCTTCTCCAATGCAGGCGCAGGCTGCACTGCCGGCAGTCTCGCTCGACGCATTCCAGTTCCGTATGTTTCAGCACAAACCTTAGTGCCGCAACGGCGAAGTTATACTGCGCTGCGCATCACTTACTTGCGAGCAGCTCTGCCAGTTCACTGCCGGTTACTTTCTTTTGCTCGCCGG
This sequence comes from uncultured Acidobacteriaceae bacterium, assembly GCA_964249695.1. GTDB lineage: Bacteria > Acidobacteriota > Terriglobia > Terriglobales > Acidobacteriaceae > EB88. The sequence continues at coordinate 12,704 of CAXUDF010000101.1, read as the reverse complement.
TCGCGAACTCTTTTACGGTGTAGCGGCTGCTTGCGACCTCATCCTCGCCGACGAGTACGATCCGCTGGGCAAGCTTGTCCGCAAGCTCAAACGACTTCTTGAGCCGAAAACCACCATCCCCCAGCTCCACCCGCAGCCCTGCCGCGCGCAAAGTACGCGCGAGCGCAAGCGCCGCCGGAGCCTGCGCCTCACCGATTGGCGCGACAAACAGGTCGGCCTTGCTCGCTGGCGGCTCAGCCGCCAGCGCCTGCAGCGTCAATACCAGCCGGTCGGCGCCGATGGCAAACCCGATGCCCGGCGCTCTCGGGCCGCCCAGCTGTTCTGACAGCCCGTCATAGCGCCCACCGCCAAGCAGCGCGTTCTGCGTGCCTAGCCCGGCATCGTGGGTAAACTCAAAAGTCGTGCGCGTGTAGTAATCGATTCCCCGCACCAGGCGCTCATTCACTGTGTAGCACACCTCGCAGGCATCAAGCGCCGCGCGCACCGCGGCGAAATGCGCGCGCGAAGCCTCATCCAGGAACTCCGCAATCTTGGGCAGCGCGTCAATCTTCGGCTGGTCCTCCGGCACTTTGCAGTCCAGTACGCGTAGGGGGTTTGTGTGCGCGCGCTGCCGGCAGTCGCCGCAGAGCTCCGGCGCGATGGACGAGAGAGCCTCGCGCAGCGCAGCAATGTAGCGCGGCCGGTCTGAGGCAGAGCCCACCGAGTTGATCGACAGCCGCCAGCCTGCGGCCGTCTCCGCGCGCTGCTCCGACCCAGTCGCAGACTCGGCTGCCGAGGCTGGTGCGAGCCCCAGCTCACCCAGCAGTGTAGCCAGCATCTCTATCACTTCGGCATCGCGCAAGGGCGACTCCGACCCGGCCGACGGCGGCCCAATCACCTCCGCGCCGATCTGCGAAAACTGTCGATAGCGCCCGCGCTGCGGCCGCTCCCGCCGAAACTGCGGTCCTATATAGAAGAGCTTCTGCAGTAGACCTGTTTCGCCCAGCTTGTGCTCGATGTACGCGCGCACTACGCCGGCCGTGTTTTCCGGCCGCAGCGTCAGGCTCTGCGCCTTCTCACTCGCCGCCCGCGCGCGGTCCTCCCACGTGTACATTTCTTTCGAAACGATGTCCGTGTCCTCGCCGACACCGCGCGCAAACAGCTGCGTGTCTTCGAAGATCGGGGTGCGGATCTCGCCAAAGTTGTAGCGCGCAAACACGCGCCGCGCCGTGGCTTCCACGTGGTTCCATATCTCGGTTTCGGGCGGCAGCAGGTCGCGCGTGCCTCGGACGGCTTTCAGGCTACTCATTTGCGGTAAGCCCGAGTTTAGCAGCCGCGTCCGGCGCAAGCGGGCAGCCGCGGAACGGCAACCCCGCCGGCCTGCAGACTCATCTGCACATGCATGGTCGCGGAGGGGGCGCCCACACCATGCAAGGAAGAAAAAGCGTCATTCTCGCACTCGTCATGACAGCGTTCCTGGGCCCGTTCGGCATGCTGTACAGCACTCTGATTGGGGCCATCATTATGGGCGTGCTGTACGTCGTCCTTGGGATCCCGACCGTAGGCTATGCGCTGCTTGTGCTGCACCCTATCTGCATCATCTGGGGCACCTGGGCCGCGCACCGGCAGAATACCCGGGCCGGTATCTAACGCCCAGTCCGACGGAGCAGGCCCGATCAGCCGCCGTGCTGGTGGAGCTCCACCAGTTCCTGCTTGTAGCGATCCGCATAGTCCAGATAATTCACCGCGTACATGCGGATCATCTCCAAGTCTTCGTCCGTGATGGCACGCCGAACGCGCCCCGGCACCCCGGTCACCAGGGATCGCGGAGGAATGATCGTACCTTCCGGAATGACCGCGCCGGCACCAATGATAGATCCCTCGGAGATGCGCGCGTTGTTCAGCACACGCGCGCCGATGCCGATCAGGCAGTTGTCTTCCACCACGCAGCCGTGCACGGTCGCATTGTGGCCAATGGAGACATCTTCGCCGACGTATACGGGGTAGAGATGGCGCATGCCATGCAGCACCGCGCAATCCTGCACATTCGACCGTGCGCCGATGCGGATCGAGTGCACATCGCCGCGAACTACGGCGTTCATCCAGATGCTGGCTCGTTCACCCATCACAACATCGCCGATCACCTGTGCTGAAGGGTCGACGTAGCAGCTTTTCGGAATGGTGGGTCGTATGCCGTCGTAAGGTCGGATCATGCGTTCATTATGAACCGGTGACAAAAAGCCTGCCCCGGGCGGAGGCAGGCTTTCGTCGTAAGCTGGCGGTGGCCCTAGCTCGGTGAGCTCTGGCTAAATGACTTCACCTGCATCTGCGACTGCTTGACATGCTCCAACTGCTGCGCAATCAGAGCGCGCACCGTGTCAGAAACGCTCGTGTCGTCCAGCGCCGTCTGGTAAGCCTTAACCGCGGCATCTTCGCCGACACTCGCCGTTTCGAGCAGCGTCGCATCTCCGCCGCCGAGCTTGGCCTTCAGGTCGGTGTAGGTCCGGTGGATCGCGCCCAGCGTGGTTCCCGTTTCATGCACGTCGGCATCGGTCACCATGTTCACCGCACGCTCCAACTCGTTGGCATACTTGTTGCGTACCTGCGCCTCGGACGTGAAAAAGGAGCGGTGTTCCGGGTGCTGTAAATGCTCGCCCACATCCGCAAAACCCTTTTCCCCGTCACGCAGCACCGAAATCAAAGCCTTGATAGACAAATTGTCATTCGCCATTATTTACTCCTCCAGGCAAAGAGATGCCTGCGAGGGAAGCGATGTTGTGCGTCGCCAGGCATCTGCCTTGCAGGGATGGCAAAGAGCAAGGATCTGTTTTTCCGCGCTTCGCCCGAGCGCCTGGCCAGAACCAGGCGTGAAGGTCGGATAGTGACACGTCCATGTGTGAGCTGCCAAGCATCAGCATTCTTCTTTGATCGCTGCTGATCGAACCGGCGGGTTAGGCCTGCGCCGCGGACGTAATCGCTGGTTCAAACGCCTGGAGAAACTCGGCTCGCGGCATCGTTCCAAGATCCACGACCTTGCTGCCGCCGGCTGCAATGATCGTTACGTCCTCGATGCCGATTACCTTGAGAATCAAACGCAGGTACATCGTCGCAATGTCTCGATCCCGGATCGGCGAGCCCTCTGTGTACACGCCGCCCGAAGCCATCAGCACCGTACATTTCTTGCCGTGGACCAGGCCCTCGCCCGCCATGCCCAGCGTAAGCCCCTTGCGGACGATATGGTCCACGTACGACTTCAGGTTTGCCGGAATGTTGTAGTTGTAAACCGGGGTGCTGATTGCCAGGTGGTCCGCAGCCAGAAGTTCGGCCACAAGCTCATTGGACACCTGGAGTACATGCTTCATCTCTGCGGTGTGCTTTTCACTCGGAGTCAGGCTCGCGCCCAGCCAGGGCAGGTTCACGTAGGGCAACTCCATCGTCGCGAGGTCGCGTTCCACAATCTCGCCTTCCAGGTGCGCCGCTTTCCATTGCTCTACAAACTTGGTCGTGAGATTGCGGGAGATCGAGTGCTCTCCCCGCGGGCTTGCTTCAACAACTAGAAGCCTTGGCATCTTCATGTCCTTTTCTCGCTCGCTGCAAAGCTTTCACCAAAGCCGTTGCGCGCACATTTAGTTCGTAGCGCTAGTAGGGGATGTGGGTGAAAGCTGCACAAGGAGGTACTTTTTTGAGCGCAGCGAACACGTTTGTTCCTGAAGACTCTTTGTCCGCCGGCGACTGCAAGGGTCTTGCCGACGTACTTGCCAGCGTTGGCGACAAGTGGACCATCATGGTGGTTGGCGCGCTGTCCAGGGGTTCACTGCGCTACAACGAGATCCAGCGGCGCGTCAGCGGCATCTCGCAACGCATGCTCACGATGACTTTGAAGCGCCTGGAGGTGGACGGCCTCGTCACGCGCACCCTGTTCCCCTCAGTGCCGCCGCGCGTCGACTATGAACTGACGCAGCTCGGCCAGACACTACGCGGCGCGCTGGTCCCTTTGCATAGGTGGGCGGCAGAGAACGAGGAAACCATAAGAGCTCGCCAGGCAGCACACCGGGCTGGCGGCGTGCAGGCAGCCCGCTAAGCAAGGCACGGAAAACGAAAAAGGACGCGCCAGGCGCGTCCTTTTTGCTTGCATCATGCGGCCTGTTTACGCCGCGCTTGCTGTCGCTCCAAGCGCCGTCTTCGCCTGCGCGACCAATGCCGCAAAGCCCTGCTCATCACGAACCGCAAGGTCGGCCAGGATCTTGCGATCGAGCCCGATGCCGGCCTTCTTCAGGCCGTTCATAAAGCGTGAATATGAAATTCCATTAATCTTTGCCGCCGCGTTGATCCGCACAATCCACAGCGAGCGGTACTGCCGCTTCTTCTGCTTGCGGCCGCTATAGGCAAACTTCAGGCCGCGCTCAACGGCTTCCTGGGCTGCCTGGTAGAGCTTTGATTTGGTGAGGAAGTATCCGCTCGCGCGCTTCAGAATCTTTTTGCGGCGGTCATTGCGTTTGGTTCCACGTTTTACGCGTGGCATAGTCGATCTCCTTTTATAGTGCGTTATTTGCGGCTGGAGGCAGGTGTCGGCCTCTTCACACGCTCAATGCCATTTACCTCTCAGGCCCTTGCGGGCGCTGGGGTCGGCGCTCCTGCATGCACAGAAACATGCTCGCAAGCCGCGCTTCCCTCGTCCGGCCGATGATGGCCGGGACGGGCTCAGGCGTACGGAATCATGCGGGCGACCTTCTTGTAATCGGCATCGGAAACAAGCGCTGTATGGGCCAGCTTGCGTTTGGTCTTTGTTTCCTTCGACGTAAGAATGTGCCGCATCTTGGACTGCCCGCGCTTGATTTTGCCGGTACCAGTCTTCTTGAAGCGCTTCGCAGCGCCCTTATGGGTCTTCAGTTTTGGCATGGGTGTCCTGCTTGGATGTCCTGCGTAAAGTACGCGGGGTACGACATCAGTCAGTATACACAGCTGGTATCCGGCCTCGGTGAGCGACCGCTACCCCGAACTCCTGGATCACGCAAGGTCGGGTGGACGGGCCTGCGTTTCTTGAGGTGTCAGCCTGGTGAGCCGCTGTGCATTGAGCAGGGGATTGTCGCGAGCAAAGGGTGCAGGGAGCGGAAACAGGCAGCAAAAGGGAGAGCACTCGGCTCCCCCTACCGCGATCTACTAAGGCAGAGACTACTGCAGTGTGGTCGTCGGCTGCGCGATTTGCGGGGCCGGCGCCCTGGGTACAACAGGCGCCGCTTTCTTGGCCGCGGCCTCTTTTTCGGCAAGGATTTTCTTCCCCGGCGCAAGAATCGCGTGGAGTGTCGTTCCTTCCATGCGCGGCATAAACTCCACCGCGCCGGTGTCACCGATATCCTGGATCAGGCGGTTGATGATGTTATAGCCGAGATCGCGGTGAGCCATCTGGCGCCCGCGGAAGCGCAGGCTCGCCTTGACCTTGTCGCCTTCGCTCAGGAAGCGCACAGCCTGATTTTTCTTGGTCTGGTAGTCGTGCTCATCGACCGTGACCGAAAACTTGACTTCCTTGATGACGATGATCTTCTGCTTCTTGCGAGCTGCCCGGTCGCTCTTGTCCTTCTCGTACAAAAACTTTCCGTAGTCCTGGATCCGGCAGACAGGCGGCACCGCGCTCGGGGAAACCTCCACCAGATCCAGCCCGCGCTCACGGGCGATCTTCAAGGCCTCAAAGGGAACCAGAATCCCCAGCTGCTCGCCATTTTCGTCGATGACACGCACTTCCCGTGCGCGAATCTTGTCGTTGATCCGAATGAACTGCTTGGCCGAACGTTTATCGATGACTTCCTCCGTTGCAGGGCGGGACAATGCGTCCCGCTCCTAGCATAGCATCGGCAGGCAAGCGTGCGCGCAACAGATCACGGCACCCGTGGCTCCACAATCCCCAATGCGACCACCGGCCCCTGCTTGTTTCCATCCGTGCCTATCCTTATGGATGCAATCCGGACTGGAAGCAGACGGTTCGCCGGCTCAGCGGCCTGCAGCCGGATGGATAGAAAATTGCCAGCCAGCGCAGTTCCGTCCCGGAGCGATACCGCCGACAACGTCTGCCCGACAAAGCGCCCGGCGAACGCTTCCTGCTTGCGTGCGTGCAGCTCCGCAAGCCGCCTCATCCGCTCCCGCACCACGCCTGCTGCGACCGCGTGCTCCCGGTGCAGCGCCTCAGCGCCGGTCCGCGGGCGCGGCGAAAACGGAAACAGGTGCAGGTAGGTTAGCGGCTGCGCTTCCAGGAACTCAATCGTCTCGTTAAACAGCGCGTCTGTTTCCCCTGGGAACCCCACCATGACATCGGCCCCCAGCGCCGCATCCGGCATCAGCGACCGCAGCTCGGCGAGCTTCGCGGCGTAGTGCCACGGGCGGTAGCGGCGGTGCATCCATCGCAGCACCGTGTCCGAGCCCGATTGCAGCGGCAGGTGCGCATGCGGTGCCATGCGGGGGTGGTTGCCGCCACCGTAGCGGGCAAACAGCCGCAGCAACTCCGGGGTCCAGTCCATCGGCTCGACTGAGGAGATCCGCAGCCGCGGCAGCGGAGTCTCCTCCAGCAGCGCCCGCACCAGCTCAGGCAGCGTTCTCGCCGGGAGCAGTTCGCGCCCCCAGCGCCCCAGGTTGATGCCCGAAAGTACCAGTTCCTGCCCGCCGCCCTCCGCAAAGCTCCGTGCCGCGTGCAGCGCCTCGCCGAGCGGCACCGACCGGCTGGGGCCGCGCGTTTCCGGGATAACGCAAAACGAGCAGCGGTTCGCACACCCGTCCTGCACCTTCAGCACCGGCCGGGTGCGCCGAGCCCCATACACTGTCGCGACGGTGGGCCCCGCAAGCTCCCCGGCGACCGAATCCTCCGCCATTAGTTCCCCGGCCGCTGCGTAGCTCTCGCAGCTCACACCCGCACCTGCCCTGAAGCTCGTATGGCGCAGCGCCGCTGGCTGCTCCGGCTGCCGCAATGCCTCCAGCGGCACGAAGTTGTCACGTGCTTCCTGGTGGCCGGCAGCTCCCGCAGCACGGAGCAGCTCCATCGCCACCGGCGCAACCTCATGTTTGTGGCTGTTGCCGACCACCGCGTCCACGCCGGCAAGCCCCCGCAGCTCCTCCGGCGCCCGCTGCGCGTAGCAGCCCGTCACCACGATGCGCGTCTCGGGGCTGGCCCGGTGTACCCGTCGAATCAGCGCACGCGCGCTTTTCTCCGCCGCCGCAGTCACCGCGCAGGTGTTTACCACGACTACCTGCGCATCGCGCCAACCCTCCACCGGCGAAGCCCGCAGCCCCTCCATCGCGGCCTCCACGGCATCGCCGTCGGCCGCGCTGGCCCTGCAGCCAAAGTTCTGGACAAAGTAGCGCAATGTTTCCTGTCTTCAAAAGCGGTCTGCTCATCAGTCTACGAGCCTCGTACGCAGGGCCGGCGTACCCAAGGTCACCTGCCTTGCGCAATCGCAGGCGGGCCGGGTCTCCGGCCTGCTAAACTTCTCTTTCGCCCGCGTCATGCATACCCGAACCGGAAAAGGATCGAGATGAAAGCCAAGCGCCGCATCCTGCTTGTCGACGACGAGCTCACCATCCTCCTCACCTTGAAGGCCGTGCTCGAAATCAGCGGCTACGAGGTCGAAACCGCTGCCTCGGCCCGCGAAGGCCGCTCCCGCATCAAGACCCACGAGTACGACATGGTCATCACCGATATGCGCATGGAAAGCGAGTCGGCCGGCCTTGAGGTCGTTCAGGCAGCCAAGACCGCGCCCTACCGCCCGGCGGTCGCCATGCTCACTGCCTTTCCCTTACCCGGCTCTGAGTGGGACGAGGAAGGCGGCCACAAGATGCTGGTCAAACCCATGAACACCCACGATCTCTTGACCCAACTCGAGTCCCTCCTGGCCAGCCACGACTCGAGAAAAAGCAGGGCGACCTCGCAGATCTAAGCTCCTCTAGCCGGTTGAGCTCCCTGCTGGAGGCGTTTGCCTTGCGGGTCTTTGCGGTCTTTCGACTAGAAACAGATTGCGATGAGTCGCCGGTATCTTTGAAGACACACCATGGCGTCCCCGTCGGGTTCCTTTCATTTGAAGACCAGCCCCGCAGTCCGCCCAAAGTCGCGACATGCCCGTCCCTATGAAAATCGGGATACAAGAGCAGTTTTCCATCAGCGGCCGGGTCGAGGCGGGCAAGTTCAACCCAGAGCATGCCTAAAGTAATGAGCAACTTAGCTCCTCTTCCGCTTGCTTCAGAGATTGGCACAGCGATTGCAATGGGTGATTGCACACCACAAGCCTTCCGTGCATCGACGGCGGATGCTGATTTTTGGAGAACTATGCCGCATAAGCCCATCCGCAAGTCCGCCCAAACTGCTTTCATCAGCGCGAGTCTCTTGCTCGTTGGCACTCTTTCCCTCCAAACCTGCTCCACTGCCTCCGCACAGGGCATCACCACGGGCACCATCATCGGCAGTGCGGTCGACGCCTCCGGTGCGGTCATGGCGAACGCGAAAGTCACCGCGACTCGCGCAGACACAGGGACCGTACTCAAGCTCACGACTGATCAAAAAGGCGAGTTCTCCTTCCGGAATGTTCCCGCTGGCACGTACACCGTCACGATTGAAGAAGTTGGGTTCGAGGCTGCCAAACTCGGCAACGTCCGTGTAGATGCCGGGCAGACAAATGATCTTGGCGCAACGCAGATCGCCGTTGGCCCTTCGGCGACAACGGTCGAAGTGACTGAATCCACCGGTACGCTGCTGCAGACGACCGAGTCACAAATCTCAACCACCTTCTCTACGTTGCAGACCGAAGATCTTCCGCTGAACGGCAATCTGGATAACATCGCGCTGTTTACGCCTGGCGTTGTCCAGGGCCACGATGACTCCTTCAGCAACTCGAATGGTCAGAACCTATCGATCAACGGAAATCGCTCGCGTTCCAACAATTACGAGATCGACGGCCAGTCAAACAATGACAACTCGGTTGGTGGTCCGCAAATCTTCTTTGCGAATCAGGACGCACTGCAGGAAGTGCAGATCATCACGTCCAATTTCAATGCCGTATACGGACGGAATACGGGCGGCGTGGTGAACTACATCACGAAGGCCGGCACCAATCGTTTTCACGGTACGGGGTACGAGTTTTTCAATGGCGACTTCCTCCAGGCATTTTCTAATGGGTACAAGAATCCGCTTCTTGGGTTTTGCGCGCCCGGCCAGGACCCAGCGACAACGGGCTGCAGTGTTCCATATCACGCCCACTATGTTGACAATCGTTACGGTGGAACTTTTGGCGGCCCGGTGCTGAAAGATAAGGTGTGGTTTTTCGGCGGTACCAACTTCGAGCACACGCGGCAGGGATTCACACCCCTTATCACTTCAACCACGACGCCGACGCCGGCAGGCTTGCAGGCCCTTGCCGCTGCTTTCCCTGGCAATCCCGCCGTCGCGACCCTACAGGCTAGTGGGCCCTACGCTGTGCTCAATGCAGTGCACCCGAGCGGCACGACTACCCTTCAGAATGTGACCGGCCCCGGCGGTGCTACCGCGATTAATGTTCCGTTCTCCTCGATCAGTACCTCGGTCGCGCCGATCTACCGCGACCAGGAAGACCTTGGACGTATCGACTGGCAGCCGACAGAGAAGGACCACCTCTTCCTGCGTTACATCTACCAGAACACCGAGTCAGACGGTAACCTTCAGGGCAATGGCTACTACTACAACGTTCCCAGTGCTACTCACTCGGTCGGTGCAGATTGGGCGCACACCTTTTCTTCCACCTGGGTCGATCAGCTTCGCTATAGCTTTCAGCAGAGCAAGCTTTTCTTCCAGGGTGGTACGCAACCGAGTTGCGTCAGCACCAGTCTGAGTGATTGCGTCGCTCAGGTCACAATCGCGTCCTATGAAGGATTCGGCTACGACTCCAACCTTCCGCAGGGGCGCACTGTAAAGGTGACTCAGGTCCAGGACAACGCAAACTGGACGCATGGGGCACACTCCGTCTCTTTCGGTGGTGACTTCACCTACCAGAACTCTCCAAATACTTTCCTGCCAACCTATAACGGTGCCTATGCTTATGCTGACTTCAACAGCTTTATCCAAGATACGGGCAGTCTGAACTTAGGCAACGGCAACCCTGTTATCCCATTCACCGAGGGCGACTTCGGGTTCTATGGGCAGGACGACTGGAAAGTGTCGCCTTCGTTAACGCTAAATCTAGGTTTCCGCTACGAGTTCTTTGGGCAGGCAGTTAACAAACTGCATACCGAAACGGTGGCCCAGCAGACAGGGCCGAATCCTTTCTGGAGTACGGCACTGCCGCTCTCGACTACGACATACCCGTACACCAACCCCAATTACAAGAACCTTGAACCTCGCCTCGGCTTTGCATACAATCCCACCTCGTTAAAGAAGCTTGTGGTGCGCGGCGCTTACGGGATCCAGTACGACCCCTCGTTCTACAACATCTTTCTTAACTCAGCGAGCGCAGCCCCGGTCATCAACCAGGGAACCATTACGTGCGCGGGCAACTGCTTGCCGGGCGGTGCGGCGACAGGCGTAAACGTCCGGGCATTCGATCTGCCGAGACTCCCAACCGGCGGCAATCCAAACGCGAGTAATCTGACGAATAATCCAAGCACCTTCGTCAATCCACGGGTTCAAAACTTTAACCTGGGCATGCAGTACGAGTTGCACAATGCCGTGGTCGGCCTCAGCTACGTCGGCAATCATGTATCGCGTCAGTTTCTGTCCGTCGACTCAAACCCCTACCTGCTGCCAGTCGCTCAGGCCTTCCCTAACGTTGTCGCGCCTTCAAGCCTCTGCTCTACAGCCGGCGCGCTCGGCGCAGGGCGCCTTAACTGCAATCAGACAAACGTAGAAACGCGCAACAACAACGCTTTCAGCATCTACAACAGCCTGCAGGCTCAGTTGCAAACGCGCCAATATCATGGCGCAACCATCAATGCCAGTTATACGTACAGCCGTATCATTAACAACTCCGACGAGATATTCAGCGCTAACTCGCCGGCCGGTACGAGCAGCAGCCCGGCCTTCGCACAGAATCCATTGCAGACGGATACCCCGGAGCGCGGGGTGGCTAACTTCTCCTATCCGAATGAAGCATCCATCGCAATCAACTACGTGATCCCTGCCTACAAAGCACAGCGGGGGCTCATCGGGCGGGTGTTGGGCGGTTATGAGGTCAGTACCGGCTGGACAGCGAACAGCGGCGAGCCCTGGACGGCATCCCAGTTTAACTCCGCTGCGTTTTCGAGTACTACTAACGCCGGCGGCACCGCGCTAGCCTCAGCCGCGGCGATTGCATTGAACACGACCAGCTACTGCGATGGCCCTTTTAGCTCGGCTTATAACAACAGCACCGACACCTGCCGGCCGGTGGTCCTGAATCCAGGCGCACCCCTGACGAGCGTCGGCGTCTATGTCAACGATCCTTTACACCAGTTTTCGACTAACGGCACTGGTTATTACGCATACCGCGTGACAAATGCCACAGGGCAGTTAACGACCCCAGTTTCCGCAAACCAGGTACACTGGCTCTACAACAACCAGGCGTATGCGAATCTCGTAGGTAACCCATTTCCCGGCTCTCCGCGAAACGTAAACCGTGGTCAAAGCTTCGACAATCTCGACGCCGCTATCATCAAGAACCTCCAGATCCGCGAAGGTGTCGGGGTCAAGTTGTACCTGAATGCTTTTAACGTGCTAAATCACCAATATCTTGGAAACCCAAACACAACGATTGATGATGCAGCATTCGGCACCACCACCTTTAATACTGGCAACTACAACAATCCCGGCGGCGGTGGGGTTCCGGCGTCACGGTATTTACAGATTGGCGGCAAGGTGACCTTCTAATGACCTTCTGAAGACGTGAGAGGGCCCGGCTTTCGCCGGGCCCTTTTTGTTGCTGAGCAGCATTAATCTGCTTCTTTTCTAGCCTTCTTGCGATTCCGCTTGCGCGCCAGCGCTTCTTTCACGCGGCGCTTTTCCCCGGGCTTCAGGTAGAAGCTGTGACGCTTCACTTCCTTGATGATGTCCTCGGTCTGCACCTTGCGCTTGAAGCGCCGCAGTGCATTCTCAAGCGGCTCGCCTTCCTGCACGCGAACCTCTGCCACTCTAAAAACACCCCGATTCCTGCCTCGCAGGCCTGCCCGGCCGCTAGCCGGGAACCTTTAGTCTAGCGCAGGTACCGGTCAAATCGATGCGCTATCCTTGCATGCATGAACGAAACCGCCTCGCCCGGGCTGCCCGCGTACGATCCCGAAGCGCTCGACAGGGCCTTTCTTCTGCTGCAGCAGGAGGTAGAGGCAGCGGCCCCGGCGGCAGGCGACGCGCGCGCCGTGGAACAGTTCCGGCTCGAGTGGCTGGGCCGCAAGCAGGGCCGGCTCAAGCAGCTTTCGGACTCGTGGCTCAAGCAGGCGCCGGCAGAGGCGAAACGCGTCGTCGGCCAGCGATTCAACGAGCTCAAGGTCTCCATCGAGCAGGCCCTGGCAGCGGCCGAAGCCGGCTCCGGGTCAACGCTTGCCGGCGAGTCGGTCGACATAACCCTGCCCGGCGTGCAGCCCGCGCTCGGCGCCCAGCATCCGCTCATCCGCACCATGCACGAGATGATTGCGGTGTTTGAGCGCATGGGCTACTCGGTCGCGAGCGGGCCCGAGGTCGAGACGGACTTTTACAACTTCGAGGCGCTCAACTTCCCGCCCGGCCACCCCGCGCGCGACACCCAGGACAC
>CAXUDF010000100.1:0-13073 GCA_964249695.1 uncultured Acidobacteriaceae bacterium | reverse complement strand
GGACCTTCATGCGCCTGAAGTGATTGTGCGTAATGAAAAGCGCATGCTCCAGGAGGCCGTCGACGCGCTGTTTGACAACGGCCGCCGCGGCCGCGTTCTGCGCGGGGCGAACAACCGTCCGCTCAAGTCGCTTTCCGACACGCTCAAGGGCAAGCAGGGCCGCTTCCGCCAGAATCTGCTCGGCAAAAGAGTGGACTACTCGGGTCGTTCTGTCATTGTTGTCGGCCCGGAGCTGAAGCTGCACCAGTGCGGCCTGCCGAAGAAGATGGCGCTTGAACTGTTCAAGCCGTTCATCTATCACCGGCTGGAGCAGACCGGCCACTGCACGACGATCAAGCAGGCCAAGGAGATGGTTGAGCTGCAGGAGCCGGTGGTCTGGGACATTCTGGAAGAAGTCATCAAGGATCACCCAGTGCTTCTGAACCGCGCGCCTACGCTTCACCGCCTCGGCATCCAGGCGTTTGAGCCGGTGCTCGTCGAAGGCAAGGCCATCAAGATTCACCCGCTGGTCTGCACCGCCTTCAACGCCGACTTTGACGGCGACCAGATGGCCGTGCACATCCCGCTCTCGCCCGAAGCGCAGGTGGAAGCAAGCGTGCTGATGCTCGCTTCGCACAACATTCTGTCGCCGGCCTCCGGTCAGCCCATTACCGTGCCGACGCAGGATCTCGTGCTTGGCCTGTACTACCTGACCAAAGCGAAGAAGGGCGGCGTGGGCGAAGGCCGCACGTTTGCGAACACGGACGAGGTGCTGATGGCGGTCGAGGCGAAGGCCGTCGAGACGCTGACGCCGATTCGTCTGCGCTACTCGGGGCCCGTGCTTGATATGACGACGGCCTACGACGACCAGGACCTGACGCACACTGAGCCCGTGCAGTACGACCGGCAGTTTATTTCGACGACGGTCGGCCGCGCGATCCTGAACGATGCCTTGCCGGAGGGTATGCCGTTTATCAACGGCCTGCTCAAAAAGAAGGGTATCGGCCAGCTGGTGAACTACTGCTACCTGAACCTGGGCCTGGAGACGACGGTCAAGATGCTCGACCGCATCAAGGACCTTGGCTTCCAGTACGCCACGCGTTCGGGCCTTTCGGTCGGCCTCGACGACATGGTTATCCCCGAGTCGAAGTACCCGGTGGTGCGCGATGCCGAGCAGCAGGTGGTCTCGGTCACGCAGCAGTACCTGGACGGCGCGATCACCAACGGCGAGCGCAACAACAAGGTCATCCAGCTCTGGTCGTCTGTCACCGAGAAGGTGGCAGATGAGATGTTCAACAACATGAAGAACGCGGACAAGGAGGGCGTGATGAATCCGATTTACATCATGGCCGACTCCGGCGCCCGCGGATCGAAGCAGCAGATTCGCCAGCTTTCCGGCATGCGCGGTTTGATGGCGAAGCCTTCGGGCGAAATCATCGAGACCCCGATCACGGCGAACTTCCGCGAGGGGCTTACCGTGCTGCAGTACTTCATCTCGACGCACGGCGCCCGCAAGGGACTTGCCGACACGGCACTCAAGACTGCGGACTCAGGCTACCTGACCCGCCGCCTGGTCGACGTGGCGCAGGACGTGATCGTGTCTGAACTCGACTGCGGCACCTCCGACGGTATCTACGTCATGCCGATCATCGAGTCCGGCGAGATCATTGAGCCGCTGCGCGACCGCATCATCGGCCGCGTCTCGCTCGAGCGCATCAAGGACTACGAGGGCAACGCGATCGTCGAGATCAACGAGGAAATCTCGGAAGACTGGGCCTCCGCGATTCAGGGCGCCGGTATCGAGCGCGTCAAGATTCGCTCGGTGCTGACCTGCGAGTCGAAGCGCGGCGTCTGCATCCGCTGCTACGGCCGCAACCTGGCTTCCGGCCGCATGGTCGAGCTCGGCGAGGCTGTCGGCGTCATCGCCGCGCAGTCTATCGGCGAGCCGGGCACGCAGCTCACCATGCGTACCTTCCACATCGGCGGTACCGCTTCGCGGGTCAACGAGCAGTCGAAGCTCGATGCCAAGAACGTCGGCACTGTCCGCTTTATCAACGTCGTTTCGGTCAAGTCGAAGGTCGGCGACACGGTCGCGATGAACCGGTCGGGGTCGGTTGCCATCATCGACGATCGCGGGCGCGAGAAGGAGCGCTACCAGATCGTCTACGGTGCCAAATTGAAGGTCGAAGAAGGCCAGCAGGTCACGCTCGGGCAGGAGCTTGCCGAGTGGGATCCGTACACCTTCGCGATCCTCACCGAGGTGGGCGGCAACGTCCAGTTCAAGGACCTGCAGGAAGGCATCACGCTCAACGACGAGATCGATGAAGTCACCGGTCTCTCGCGCCTGGTGGTTGCAGACGCGCAGGATGAAAAGCGCCAGCCGACCATCCTGATCAAGGCCGAAGGCAAAAAGGACAAGCGCTACCTGATGCCGAGCCGCGCTCACCTGATGGTGCAGGACGGCGAGGAGGTCTTCCCGGGCGACATCCTGGCGAAGATCCCGCGCGAAACCACCCGCACCAAGGACATCACCGGTGGTCTGCCGCGCGTGGTCGAACTCTTCGAGGCCCGCAAGCCCCGTGAGACGGCCATCATCTCGGAGATCGAAGGCACGGTCCGCTTTGGTGAAGTCGCGAAGGGGCAGCGGAAGATCTACGTCACCGCCGAAGACGGTTCAGAGAAGGAATATTCTGTGCCGCGCGGCATCCACGTCAACGTGCAGGAAGGCGAGAAGCTGCGCGCCGGCGATCCGTTGATGGACGGACCGCTGAACCCGCATGACATCCTCGCCGTTCTTGGCCAGAACGCGCTGCAGGCATTTCTGGTGAATGAAATCCAGGAGGTGTACCGCCTACAGGGCGTTGCCATCTCGGACAAGCACATCGAGACGATCGTTCGGCAGATGCTGCGCTGGGTCAAGATCGATGAGGTCGGCGACACGAACTTCCTGCTCGAACAGCAGATTGATCGTTTCCGCTTCCGCATTGAGAATGAGCGCGTGACGGCTGATGGCGGCCGTCCGGCGACGGGCAAGCCGCTGCTGCTCGGCATCACCAAGGCGTCGCTTTCGACCGACAGCTTTATCTCGGCCGCGAGCTTCCAGGAGACCACACGTGTGCTGACCGAGGCGTCCATCAACGGCGCTGTCGACAACCTCCGCGGCCTCAAGGAAAACGTCATCGTCGGCCGCCTCATCCCGGCCGGCACGGGCATGGAGTACTACCGCAACATCCAGCTCTCCCCTGAGCTGGAAGAAGCGGCAGAGCGCGTGCAGCAGGAAGTGGCAGCCCAGCAGGAAGCCGAGGAGCGCGAGCTCGAAATCATGCGGCAGGAAGGCGAGGCCGAGGAGCTGGCCGCGTCCGAGTAGTTACCTGCTGTGCCATCTACACCCAACAAAGGCCCGGCGCAAGCGGGGCCTTTGTTGTTTCTCCCGCACCGGCTATGCCCTTCGTCCTGGGCAGTAACTGGCGCCGCTCCGCCTGTTCTAGCGGGAATGCTGATGCGCGTTCTTGAACCATATGAGGTAACGGCTCAGGCCAATGTAGCCCGCGCGGGAGGTGTGCATCGGCACGTGAGGAAACGTCCACAGGGTGGAGTAGGCGATAAGTGCCAGGGCTACCAGCACTTTGCGAGCAGGTGTTCCTATTGCCCTCTCCGCGCCGGGTGACGACACCTGCCTGTCCCGCCGGTGCCTGGCATCCACCACGAGCAGCAGGATCATAATGCTGAGAAGGTGAATATAAAGCCAGCGGCCCCAGTCCACCGCATAAAGGAAGAGGATGAGGGAACCCGCGCCGGAGATCGCCGCTGCAGTCCAGAGAATGCGGATCTCTCGTGCGAACCCGGAGCGCGCGAGTGACCAGCTTCCCCAAAGCGCCGGTGCAAACGCCAGGAGCCCAAGACCGAGATATAGCGCAACAAAATGGTATTGCAGAACAGCTTGCCGCGTTTCTTCTCTGGCCATGGCTCGGGTGTAGCCAAGGTAGGCGATTGCCCCACCGCTGCACACCTGGTTGTGATTGTCCGATAGAAGCGGGTACCCGAGAGAGGAGCAGATGCTCGTGGCTGCTTTCAAGTCGCCAAGATGGTGCGCGCAAAGAAAAGCAGCGAAGATGCCGAGCAGCAGGGGTAAGGCGCACTCCCGTGCTGCTTGCCCGAAGCGTCGTCCGGAAAGCACCAGCGCCGCGTAAGAGTAGGGGACAAAACAGATCAAGGATTCATGGGACAGAACCGCCACTGTGACGGTGACAGATAGGTATATCGCGACCACAGGCGAGCGCAGATGAAATCGCTGAAGCAGGAACACCAGCAGCGAGAAAGCAGCGAGGTACAGTAACTCCTTGCGAAAGCCGGCCTCTGGATCCAAAACAGGGAACGCGAGCGTTGCGGGAGAGAACAGAAGCGCCAGGACCCAGAGGCTCCAGGTGGAGAGCAGCGCGAGCCGGTAGATTGCAAACAGAAGAATTGCGTACAGCGAGAGATACAGCAGAACCACCAGGTAGATGGGTGAGACATGCAGCAAGCGGCCGAGAAGATAGGCGACTTCGCCGGCAAAACCACGCCGAACAAAGCCCCCCTGGTAGTTAATCAGCCAGTCTGAAATGGTCCAACTGCGCTGGTTATGCAGGGTGAGTAGTCCGAAAGCAAGGATCATGAAGCCTATAAAGACGTAGTATCCCTGGAGGGTCAGTCGGCAGGCTCTTTCGGGGAAGCTAAGCTGCATACTTCAACGTTCCTCATCTAGCGCCGAACCTGGCCTGACCGGGATGGTCTGTCTTGCGTAGAGAGCGCCCTCGTTCCCACTTCCGCCGGCCGGCTGCTGTTGCAGTCTACCCCAGCCCTCTGGCTGAACGCGGTGGGGCACGGCGGCTGTAGTAGGCTGCACGTGCATTCTGTTTCGGAGGCTGAGGTCAAAGACGTGGCTCAATTCTCTGCGCCCTTCAGGATTCTAGGACGCACTCTTTCGTCCGAGTTCTTTTTCTGGCTCATACTCCTTTCTGTTTGTAGTTGGGTTTTGAGCCTGCCTCTCTTTCCCTCGCAGGACGGCCCCATGCACCGCTATTACGTCCACATCCTGGACGGCGTCCTGCATCATCAGCCCTTCGCGGCGGCTTACCAGGTACGCCATCCAATCCCTCCGTATGCTACGCACTATCTTCTCCTGCTTGGTCTGTTCCATATCTTTCCTGCTGACTGGGCAGAGAAAGTTCTGGTGTGCCTCATCTTCCTGGGCTTTGCTGTGGGGCTGCGAGCAACAGCCATCGCCGTTGGGCCGGCGGGCCGATGGACATCGCTCTTCTTCGCACCACTGCTGCTTTCCTGGGCGCTGATGATGGGCTTCTTTAACTACGTTCTCGGTGTCAGCCTGGTACTGCTGGCAACAGCCTGCTGGCAGCGCAGCCGCAACGGCCAGCCCTGGTCGTTCGCCTGGTACCTCCTCATCCTTCTTGTGCTCGCCTTTACGCACCCGGTCTCTCTGCTTCTCCTGGTTTTGATTACGGGTCTCGATCTTTTCCTGAGCTGGCTCTTCCGTGCGCGTGCGGTCACCTCGGCCGGCTGGTTTGGCCGGGAAAAACTTCGCATTTTCATGCTGGTCTGCTCGCTTGCCACAGCTGTGGTGCCGGCCCTGGCTGTGGACAAGAGCGCGGGAACCACGGCAACCACTCTCTCGCAGTTGCACTTCAAGGTGCCGCTTCTGCGCACGCTGTTGTTGTTGACCGGTATGTCTCCTTACAACAGCCGCTCCACCGACCTTTTCATCAACAGCTACCGGTTTTGCCTGTACGCGCTTCTGGTTGGAGCGTTATGGATCGGTGGCAAGGCAGCCTTGGCTGCGTTTCGCGAGCGGCGTCCCAATCTGGGCAGTACGTTGTTTGTCGGAACGTGTCTGCTCGCCGTTGCCCTGCCCATTCTGCCGGATGACGTAAACGGGTCTTACTTCTTTTCGACACGCCTTCTCTTTGTTCTCTGGCCGTCCGCGTTGATTGCTGCCGGTCTCGCGCCTGCGCCTTCCGCGAAGCGTCAGCGGCTCCTGCTCTCCGCTGCTCTCCTCAGCGTAATCGTGACTTTGCTGCCGGCGCAGCTACGCTTCCGGCCTGTTGCATTGCAACTGCGGCAGGCGGAAACGACGCCAGTCCCGCGAAATGTCAGCGGGCTGCTCCTGCTCGGAGAACAGGTTCCCGCGTACGCGCGGTATGGCAAGCAGCTCACCTTTGATCCCTACCAGTGGGCTGGTGTGCTGCCGCTGGTAGCAGCTGATGACGTCCTTCTCGATAGTCCGTGGCTTGAACAGAAGATAGCTCCGCTCGCTCCGGTCACGGGCCACCACCTCCTTATTGTGGATATTGTTGGACACCACACGGCGGAGCAGACCCCGCCGGACATGGAACATGCACTGCCTCGCGACCGGGAAAAGGAGATGGCGCAAGCTTCCTCGTACGTCGTGTATGTTGGTACGCCGGCTGAACTTGCCTATGGCCTCCGCAGCCAGCTCCCCGAAGAAGCCTCTACCTACGTATGCAACCAGCCGGACACCTGGTACCTGCTCTGTAAGCGCGCTGATACGCAGGCGTCACGGGTAGCCATCACGCCCCATTGATCGACTCACCTATCTTCAGAACGAAGATAGCGTTCCTGGTGAAGAGTAAGCATGGTCAAGACTGTCTCTCGAAGTGCCCCGGCGAACCCGCGCACGATCATCCTGATCGCGCTGCTGGGTGTTCTTGCTTTTGTTGTGCGCGGCTATATGGATGAGCTCGGCGCCCTGCACTTTCGCGACTTCAAGCAGCCGTACGCGAGCGCGCGGTGCGTGCTCCAGCACTGCGATCCTTACAGCGAAGCCGACACCCGCGCGGCCTTCCTGGCCGCAGGCGGCATCGACAATGACCCCATCGTCTGGAGCCCCTACTCAGCGCTTTACCCGCCATTTTCACTCGTCGCGCTCACGCCCATCGCCGCGCTTCCGTACCCGGTGGCGCATGCCGTATGGGAAGCGCTGATTGCCGCGACCTTCTCCGCCGCGGTGCTGCTGATGGCAGGCTTCTGCGTCTCCGCCTCAAGCGGCGCATCCCTGGCGACGACCTCCCTGCTGGCCATCTTCACGCTGAGCAGCACAATCCTGCTGATGCTGGGCCAGATCTCGGGCGTGGTCATCGCGCTTTTGGCGATCGGCTTCTCCTGCTTGATCCGCAATCGCTTTCTCCCGCTCGCTGTTGTTTGTTTCATGGTCGCCGTGCTCCTTAAACCGCATGATGCGGCGATTCCACTGCTCTACCTGCTGTTTGCCGGGCGGCCCTGGCGGCGGGCTTTTGGTGTGGTCTTCGTGCTCTCCGTGGGGTTTGCAGTGGGCAGTGTTCTGTGGTTCCAGCACATGCCATCCACCGCGCACTGGCTCCCTGAGCTGCGCGCCAACCTGGCCGGCAACGCCGGGCCCGGCGCCGTGAACAATCCAGCCGGGCGGCTGCAGGGCGTTGAGCTTACAAACCTGCAGGCTCTCTACGGCATCGCCAAAGATCGCCCCGCCTTCTACAACGACGCGAGCTTTCTCACCACCGCGCTGCTGCTTGCTGTGTGGCTTGTTCCGG
This sequence comes from uncultured Acidobacteriaceae bacterium, assembly GCA_964249695.1. Classification (GTDB taxonomy): domain Bacteria; phylum Acidobacteriota; class Terriglobia; order Terriglobales; family Acidobacteriaceae; genus EB88. The sequence continues at coordinate 5,511 of CAXUDF010000100.1, read as the reverse complement.
TCATCCGCCTCCGCAACACCTTCGGCAAGCATGTGCTGGCGATCGCCGCTATCGCGTGTCTAGCGCTGCTGCCCATCTACCATCGCCAGTACGACACGCGCATCCTGCTGCTTACCTTTCCCGCCGTAGCCTTTCTGCTGTCGCAGAAGACGCAGCGCATCTGGGGCCTGCTCGGTATATCGCTCCTCGGCGCGTCAACGGTGCTGGTCTCCCACCAGTTTCACCGGATCTTCCTCTTACCGAGGATGGACGCAGTCGAGCATGCAAGTGCGTTGCGCTGCCTCCTGCTCTATCGCCCGATCGAGCTCAGCATGCTGATTCTGTGCCTCTACTTCCTCGTATCGCTGTGGCTTGCCATGCGGGCACAGGACGCCGCTCCTGCGGGCTCTGCGTACCAGCATGGCGAGCAGCTCATGCTCGACCCCCTCCGAGCCATCAGCCAGCCCGCTGCTCAAACCTCGCCGCACGCCGTCGTCACCCATCAAAGGAGCGATCCCTTTATGCAAGAGCAAATGACTCAGAGCGCATCGCCCTTGTCACGAGCGATGCCCCGCCCCGGCAGAAGTGTTGTAGCGGCCTTCCTGCTCACGCTCCTGCTTTGCCTTGCGATGACCGCGCGGCAGCTGCACAAGCCGAACCTTGCGGATTTCGAGGTGTACGACGCCGCGGCGCAGACTGTGCACGAGCACGCGAGCATCCACATGTATGACGACGCCGACACCGGGGCGCCGTTCAGCCTGCGCTTTGTGAGCCCGGGAACAGCTCTAGCCCAGGCGGCTCAACACCTTGGCGTCGAGCAAGTCCGGTTGTATATCTACCCGCCAATTCTGGCTGACCTGGTCCTGCCGCTTACCTTTGTCAACGCACATACCGCAGGTGAGTTTTGGGTGCTCGTCAACCTGCTGGCGTTGGGTGGCACGGCTTTCCTCACAGCGCGCCTGCTTGGCGTCCGCCCGGTAAGCTTGCCGGGGGCCGCGATACTGGTCGGCCTGCTGCTGCTGTACTCCACGGCTTTCTGCCTCATCTGGGGGCAAGTGACGATCCTGCTTCTGCTGTTCTGGACGGCAGGCATGTATTTCTACCAGCGCGGCTGGTATGCCGCTTCCGCATTCATGTTCGCGCTCGCTACGGCGATCAAGCTCACGCCGCTGGTGGTCGTCGCGCCCATGCTGGTGTGGCGCGAGTGGCGCTGGATCCGGGACTATGCCCTATCGCTTGCGGCGTTGATCGCGCTGATGGTCGCCGTCAACGGTACGGCCCCGCTCACCGACTACGTCACCCATGTCATGCCGACCCTGGCGGCAGCCGGCACGTCGGATTTTGAGAACAAATCGCTTCTATCCTCCGTTCAGCTGGTCTATGCGGCACTGCACGGCAATAGCCTCAAAACCGCGACGCCGGCGGCTCCGCACGCGATCATCACGGCAGCGAAAGCCTTTTCGCTGGTGCTTGCCGGCGCGGCTTTCCTGCTGGTCTGGAGGCTGGGCCGCGCGATGACCGTCGCGGACAGGCTGCTCTCGCTCTCGCTGTTTGGGCTGCTGAGCGTCTGCATCGCGCCCATCTCCTGGAAGCATGCCTACATCGTCGCGTACCTGCCGCTCGCGCTTATGTGGGCGAGAGCTTTCCGGCAGCGCCTTGCCCCGCCGGCGCTTTGGCTGCTTACCTTCATCTCCATTGAGCTGGGCAGCTTTTTCTTCGACTCGGTCGCAACCAAGGTCTTCCACGGGCTTCCGTTAGGGCTGCTTTCTTTCCTGGGCCCGGGCACAGGCATGCTTCTTGTGCTGTGGCAGATAGCCGCGATGCAGCGCGGTGCCCTTACGCCAGGTAGCGCCGGTAGATCCGGAACAGCTCACCAAATGCAGTAAAGAAATCCAACGGGCCGACCTTCGAGCCGGCCACGTCGGTCCACACGGGCAGCGGGTACTCGTAGATGTGGCCGCGCACGGAGGCGGGGTCGCCGCGGTGCCTTGCCATGAAGCGCGCCAGCAGCTCCACATCGAAAATCCAGCGAGACTGGAACGGCTCTGCCAGAACCTCGCGCAGCTCCGGGGTCACGCGGAACAGCTTCGCTCCGCACTGCGTGTCATAGATCGGCAGCCGCAGCAGCGTGGACGCCGTGGTCGCAAAGCAGCGACCGAGATAGTGGCGCAGCGGCTGCCGGTTGATGTGGCGCCCCAGCAGGCGTACGCGCGCGCCGAAGACCATGGTGAGCTCGGGGTTGTTGCGGAGCACTGCTGCGAGATCCGGAATCTGCTCAAGGGGTGTCGCCAGGTCCGCATCCCAAAAACCGGTAATGGCGCAGTCGGTGCTGCTGATGGCGTGGAGCATGCCGTGGCGAACAGCCTCCGCCTTGCCGGCATTAGGCTGCCGGTCGAGCACGCGAATCCGCTCCGGAAAGCGGGAGCGCAGCGACTGCAGGATCGACAAGGTCGCATCGCGGCTGCCGTCGTTGACGAACAAAAACTGTGTCAGGGGTGTGTGCTCGCTGCGAAGAAACTCGACAAAGGCATCCGTGCGAAGCCGGGCCGCCTCGTTGTAGCAAGGCACGACCACGATGCACTGTGGACGCGGCGAAGGTGCTCCGGAAGCTTCGCCCGAAAAGGGTGTATCGGCCAGGGCTGTCAAACGCGCGTTCCTGCTCCTTAGTCTCTCAATACCGTCTCGCCCGCAAGACGCCCCAGTATAGCCCAGCATTAAAGCCCCCCGGCTACCCGAAAGTCATTGCGGAACCGACAAATGCCGGCCTTGTCGACGGCCCGCGCCACCTGAGTGCCGCTCGGCCGGGCTCCTCTCGATGGCCAGAAATGCTTGCGCGCCGTCCTGCTCTGCGCATCCCATACGCGTGAGAAAGGATTCCTCTTATGCGTGCGAACGGCGTTGTGTCTGTTCTGCTTTGCGGTTTGGTGCTGGCCACCGGCTGCTCCAACCGCAAGGCAGCGTCCAAGGACAATTTCAAGAAGGCAATCGGCAACTACTACAACCAGCAAGCCGAGTGCGTCTGGTCAAGCCCGGTCAAGTTCCCCGTGGAAGCAGACCCGAAAGCAGGCGACCAGACGGCAGGCTATGACGCATTGACCGATGCCGGCCTGCTGACCCGAAGCTCGGCTCAGAAAAAGGTGTTCATCTTCGGCTCCAAGCAGGTGAACGACTACGACTTGTCCTCAAAGGGCCGCTCCGTGTGGACGCCGGACGAGAAGCAGCCGGGATATGGCAACTTCTGCTTCGGGCACCGAGTGGTGAGCTCGGTGGACGACTTCACAACCTCAAGCGACAACAATGGAGCGCAGATTGCCAATGTCGGCTACCACTACACGGTTGGCGACGTGGCGGGTTGGGCGCAGTCGACCGAAATGAAGACAGCCTTCCCGACGATCCAGGCCGATATGGCCGGCGGCAAGGTGGATAAAGCCACGCTGATCAACACGGATGATGGCTGGAAGGTCTCGCACGACTGAGCGCTTCTGCGTTGCGGACCCATGCGCCTGTAGGCGGGCGGGAAGACTCTCAGAAGTACCTTTGCGGCTTCAAAGACCGTCTCGTCCACATGGTACCGTTGAAGGTGTAAGGGGTCTGCGAGACCCCGGCGAGGATTAGCCGCCAGTGATCGAGACAGCACTCCGCAAGACCTCTCTCAACGCAGTCCATCGCAACGCCGGCGCGAAGATGGTCGACTTCGGCGGGTGGGACATGCCGGTTGAGTACTCCGGGATCACGGCGGAGCACATGGCCGTCCGCACCGGCGTTGGACTGTTCGACGTGAGCCACATGGGCGACATCCAGCTGCGCGGTCCGCAGTCTCTCGATGCGGTACAGCGCTTCTCGATGAACGATGCGTCGAAGCTGCAGGTCGGCCAGGCGCAGTACTCCGCGATGCTCACGCCCGCCGGCACCTTTGTCGACGACATCATCGTTCATAAACTGTCGGACAACGATTACCTTGTCGTCATCAACGCCGGCACCCGCGAGAAAGATCACGGGTGGATCCGGCAGCAGTCGCAGCCTTTCAAGTGCCACGTCTCTGACTACTCTGACATGTATACGCAGCTGGCGATCCAGGGGCCGCGCGCGGTGGACGTGCTGCGCAAGCTCACCGATCTGAAGCTCGACGAGATCAGGAACTACTGGTTTCGGTGGGGCAAGGTGTGTGGGCTGTACAACACGATGGTGGCGCGCACCGGCTACACCGGCGAGGACGGCTTCGAGATCTACATCCCCTCGGACGAGGCGACCAGCGCGCGCGTATGGAACGAGATTCTGGAAGCCGGGCGTGAGTTCGGCATCCTGCCGTGCGGCCTGGGCGCGCGCAACACGCTGCGGCTTGAGTCGGCGATGGCGCTCTACGGCCACGAAATCTCAGACAGCATCAACGTGTACGAGGCCGGGCTTGGCCGCTACGCAAAGCTCGACAAGGGTGCTGACTTTACCGGGGTTGAGGCATTGCGGAAGATCGTTGCCGCGGGCGGGCCGATGCGGCGGCTGGTGGGGCTTGAAATGGTGGACCGCGGCATCGCCCGCGACGGCTACCGGCTGTTCGACGCAACAGGCCGGCAGCTTGGCGAGGTCACCAGCGGCTCGCCCGCACCGTACCTGAAGCGCAACATCGCGCTGGCCTACCTGCCCCCGGAGTTTGCGGAAACGGCCGAACCGCGTGAGGTCTTCGTTGAGATCCGCGGCTCCATGGTCAAGGCGCGCACCACGCCGATCCCGTTCTACAAGCGCGCAAAGCTGAGCGGTGTTGCGCCAGTAGCCGTCGCAACACCGCTGGCGGAGAAAGAACAACTATGAGCAGCTACCCGCAGCAATACCGCTATACCCGCGAGCACGAGTGGATCGACGTGGCTGACGGCGTCGGCACGGTCGGCATCACGGACCACGCCCAGTCGACCCTCGGCGACATCGTGTTTGTCGAGCTGCCGAAGCCCGGCGCCGCTGTCGAAAAGGGCAAAGTCTTCGGTTCGGTGGAATCGGTCAAAGCCGTTTCCGACCTGTATGCGCCGGCCTCGGGCGAGGTGACCGAGGTGAACGAGGACCTGGGCGCGTCGCCTGAAAAAGTGAATGCCGACGCGCACGGGAATTGGATCATGCGGATTAAACTGCGCGAGCCGGACGAGGTTGCCTCGCTCCTGAACGCTGCTGACTACGAGAAGTTTGTCGCAGAAGAAACCGGCCACTAAGCTCGCAAAAGGACCCCCATCCATGCGCTATTTACCGAAGTCTGACCAGGAACGCGCCGCCATGCTCGAGGAGATCGGCGTCGCCTCGATCGATGAGCTGTTTGCCACCGTGCCCGAGCAATTCCGCCTGACGCGCGACCTGGAAATCCCGCGCCAAATGGCCGAGTCCGAGATCATCGACTACTTCCGCAAGGCTGCCGGACGGAACGCGGTCGGCTACACGAGCTTCCTGGGCGCCGGCGCCTACCGGCACTATCGCCCGGTTGTGATTGACTCACTCGTACAGCGCGGCGAGTTTCTAACCTCGTACACGCCCTACCAGGCCGAGATCACGCAG
>CAXUDF010000099.1:0-13170 GCA_964249695.1 uncultured Acidobacteriaceae bacterium | reverse complement strand
ACCCACTCGAAGTAGGAGGCGGTGACGCCGCCGGCGTTGGCGAGGATGTCGGGGATGATGAAGATGCGTTTTTCGGCCAGGATCTCATCGGCAACTGCCGTGGTCGGCCCATTGGCGCCTTCGGCGATGATGCGCGCGCGGATGCGATCGGCATTGCGGCTGCTGATGACGTTTTCCATCGCGGCCGGGATCAGGATTTCGCAGTCGGCGACGATCAGCTCGTCGGGGTCGGCGGCTTCGGCTCCGCGGAAGCCGAGGATGGTGCCGTTGCGCAGCTGGTGCTCGGCGAGTGCGTGGATGTCGATGCCGTCGCGATTGAAGATGGCGCCGTCGTACTCGGCGATGCCGGTGATTTTGTAGCCGGACTCCATCATGAGGCGCGCGGCATTGGCGCCCACGTTGCCAAAGCCCTGCAGGATGACGCGGCAGCCGTCGCGCGGGATCGAGAGAAAGCGCAGGGCCTCGTCGCAGACCTTCCGAAGGCCCCGGCCGGTGGCCTCGCGGCGGCCGCGCGAGCCGCCGATGGTAAGCGGCTTGCCCGTCACGACGCTGGTAACGGTTTGCCGCATGTGCATCGAGTAGGTGTCCATGATCCAGGCCATGGTCTGCTCGTTGGTGCCGAGGTCGGGCGCGGGCACGTCTTTTTCCGGCCCGATGAAGTCGATGATTTCGGCCGTATAGCGGCGGGTGATGCGCTCCAGCTCACCCTGCGACAGCTTTTTGGGGTCGCAGATAACGCCGCCCTTGGCGCCGCCGAAGGGGATGTTGACGACCGCGCACTTCCAGGTCATCCAGCTGGCCAGCGCGCGTACTTCGTCGAGCGTCACGTCGGGCGCATAGCGAATGCCGCCCTTGCCCGGACCGCGAGCCTGCGAGTGCTGCACGCGATAGCCGGTAAACACCTCAAAGCGGCCGTCGTCCATCTGAACCGGGAAGTGGACGATGATTTCGCGGGAGGGCTGACGCAGAACCTTCCAGATGCCGTCGTCCAGGTTGAGTCGGCGTGCCGCGTAGTCGAACCGTGCTGCCTGCGCCTCCCATGGGTTGATTTCCTGTTCCAGTGAGACCGATGCTGCCATTGTGAACCCTCGCAAAGCCAAACGTCCCCGAGTATAGGCTCGGCTACAGGGGGCGGCAATCGCGTGGACGACACTGGCGCAACTTAAGTCATGCTGGCTGGAACGCCGTGCCCGTTCGTTATGCGGGTCGGCAATCGGGCGGGCGCCCCGTTTACCATGGGCCAGGCCCATGCCAGACGCCCCCTACCGTTTGCCGCCTTCTGAACCATCGCGCGAGCGCTTCCTCGCGCTTGCCGCCGCGCATACGCTGGTGCCGCTGTCGCTGCGGCTGAACGCGGACCTGGAAACGCCGGTGACCGCGTTTTTACGGCTGGCCGGCGAGCAGGGTGAGTGCTTCCTGCTGGAATCGGTCGAAGGCGGCGAGCGCATCGGGCGGTACACGTTTATCGGGGTGCGGCCGTTTCGCAAGATCGTGGCCCAGGGCCGGTCGCTCCTGACCACGGAAAACGGCCGGGTAACCGCGAGCGAGGGCGATATCTTTGCGGTGCTGCAGGCCTCGCTTGCCGGACACACGCCGGCGCAGGTGCCGGGCCTGCCGCCGTTTACGGCCGGGGCGGTCGGCTACTTCGCTTACGATGCCGTGCGCCAGATTGAGCAGCTGCCCGCAACAGCCCCAGACGAGCTCGGGGTCCCGGACGCGTGCCTGCTGTTTTTCGATGAGGTGCTGGCGTTCGACCATCTTCGCAAGGAGATGGTGCTGACCGTGACCGCGGACGTGCGGCACGCCGACGCCGACGCTGTGTATGCGGCGACCGTGGCGCGGCTGGAAGCGTTCGCGGCGCGGCTTGCCTCGCCGCTGCCGGAGAGCGCACTGCGGCCGCCGTTTGTCGGCCCCGGGCCGCTCGAAGTGCACTCGCGCACGACCGAAGCCGACTTTCTCGCGGCGGTCGCGCGTGTGCAGGAGTACATCGCGGCCGGGGATATTTTTCAGGCTGTGTTGTCGCAGCGCTTCGACGTGGAACCAGGGGTCGATCCGTTCTCCATCTACCGATCGCTGCGGGTGGTCAATCCTTCGCCGTACATGTACTTTCTCCGGCTGGAGCTGGGTGAGGCAGCGGGCATGACGCACATTGTGGGTTCGTCGCCGGAGTTGCTGGTGCGGGTGAGCGGGCGCCGCGTCGAGTATCGACCAATCGCCGGGACCCGTCCGCGGTCGAGCGATGAGGAAGAAGACAGGCGCATCGGCGAGGAGCTGCTTGCCGACGAAAAAGAGCGTGCCGAGCACGTGATGCTGGTGGACCTGGGCCGCAATGATGTGGGGCGCGTGAGCGAGTTTGGCAGCGTGCGCGTGCGCGAGCTGATGCATATCGAGCGGTACTCGCACGTGATGCACATTGTGAGCGCGATCGAAGGCCGCCTGCGTGCGGACCTCGACGCGGTAGACGCGCTGCGGGCGTGCTTCCCCGCCGGCACCTTGTCGGGCGCGCCGAAGATTCGTGCGATGGAGATTATCGAAGAGCTGGAGCCGGCGCGGCGCGGCATGTACGGCGGGGCCATCCTGTATGCCGACTACTCGGGCAATCTGGACTCGTGCATCGCTATCCGTACGCTGCTGCTGCAGGGCGCGCTGGGCAGCGTGCAGGCCGGGGCCGGCATTGTTGCCGACTCAGTCCCCGAGCGGGAGCACGAGGAGTGCTGGAACAAGGCGCGGGCGGTGCTGCGGGCTATTGAGCGAGCGCGCAGCCAGGGGTCGGCTCGCGCATAGGGCCGCAGCCCATGCGAGGCAAGGGAGCAACCTGCCTGCGCGGCCTTACCCTCCTATGGATTAGACACGGAGCTGGAGCCGTGACCGACACACGGGCGGCGTCGCTGGACGCCAGCGCGCAACCGGGCCTGTACGGCTGTTCGTTCCTGCGGACAAGCGCATGGTCACGTATGCAGCCAAAGAGATAACGAAGAGCGTAAGGAAAGACGTACGAAGGAGACCCATGGCAGCTTCAACGACCGGTTCTATCGCGGCCCTGTTCAGCACGGAGAGTAAGGCCGCGGCGGCAATCGAAGCCTTGCAGGCGTCCGGCTTTCAGGCCCATCAGCTCGGAGCTGCGCGCAGTGCCGAGCATACAAGCACTGCAACCGAAACCGGCGTAAGCAACGAGACGACTGCCACCGGTACAACCGGCATGGGCACCGGAGCGGAAGGCATCCTGGATACGGTCAAGAACTTCTTCAAAGGGACCGATGAACCCCAGGGCACCGTCGGCAGCGTAGCCGAGTATGCCAATGAAAGCGGACTGCCGAACGCGGCCGGCTTCGACGCGCATACGGTAACAGGCGGCGACTACCCGTTCCGCAAGGATGATGTTTCGGCCCTGCTTGGCTCACTCAATGTTTCGAACGAACGCGCGCAGTACTTCGAACGCTCGTTACGTGCGCAGCCGGGTAGTGTGCTCGTGACACTGTCGGCAGCCGAGCGGCAGGGCGAAGCCGAGCGCATCCTTAACGAGCACGGCGGCGATCTTGGCGGAGCTTCCTCCTGATGAGTTAAGGCAGGAGGTAACGCGCCGCGGTCCGGCACATGCCCCTGGCAAGCCTATGGGCAGCAAGGCAGACCCGGTACACAGATTTCGTTGTGAGCGAGAGTTCACAGGGAAAGGCAAAACCCGCTGGACATAGCCACCGCGGAACAGCCATGCTTGCTTCCAGCATGAAGATTCTGTGGCTCGCTATTCTATCGACGCTTACCGCCCTCACTGCCAGTGCTCAGGCCCCACTGCCATCCAACGACGTTCCCTGGTGGAAAGGTGCGGTGCTGTATGAGATTTATCCGCGCTCGTTCCAGGACTCGAGCAGCGACGGCATCGGCGACCTGAACGGGATCGCGCACCGGCTGGATTACCTCCAGAAGCTGGGCATCGACGGCATCTGGATTTCGCCCGCCTATCCGTCGCCGCAGGTGGATTTCGGCTACGACATCTCGGACTACGAAGCGGTGGACCCAAAGTACGGCACCATGGCCGACTTTGACCGGTTGGTTGCCGAGGCAAAGGAGCACCACATCCACGTGATGCTCGACATGGTGCTGAACCACACCTCGGACAAGCACCCATGGTTTGAGGCCTCACGCTCGTCAAAGACCGACCCCAAGCACGACTGGTATGTGTGGCATGATGCGAAAGGCTTTACAGCAGACGGCAAGCCGATCCCGCCGAACAACTGGCAGAGCGTGTTTGGCCACTCCGCGTGGGAGTGGGACCCGAAGATCAAGCAGTTCTACTACCACCGCTTCTACGTGCAGCAGCCCGACCTGAACTGGCGCAACCCGGCGGTAGAGGCGGCGATGTTCGACGTGCTGCGCTTCTGGCTCGACAAGGGTGTGGGTGGCTTCCGTCTGGATGCGATCACGGCGTTGTTTGAGGACCCCTCGATGCACGACGACCCGGAAGCGGGCGGCGTGAATGCGTATGGCGACCCGAACCTGAAATACCAGTACACCGACAACCTGCCGGAGGTGCACGGAGTCATCGAGCGCATGCGGAAGGTAGTGGCGAGCTATCCGGGCGACCGGGTACTGATCGGCGAAACCTACCTGCCGAATGTGGCGTCCCTGCGGGATTGGTACGGAGGCCCGTCCAAGGACGAGCTGCAGCTGCCGATGGACATGCTGCTCGGCTTCGGCAGCGGCTACTCGCCCGGCAAGAACAAACTGGATGCCGGGTTCTTCCGGCAGCAGATCAACGACGCGGAAACCAAGCTGGACGGCTCGGAGCCGCTGTTTGTCTTCTCGAACCACGACAACCCGCGTGACTGGGACCGCTTCGGCGACGGGGTGCATGACCTGGCGATCGCGAAAATCATCGCGGCGATGCTGCTGACCACGCGCGACACCGCGCTCTTGTACTACGGCGAGGAGCTGGGCATGGTGACGAGCACGCCCACGCGCGTTGAGGACGTGCAGGACCCGATCGGCAAGCTGGGCTGGCCGAAGGAAAAAGGCCGCGACGGTGAGCGGACGCCGATGCAGTGGATGCCGGGACCGCAGGCCGGCTTCTCGTCGGACCCGCACACCTGGCTGCCGGTCGCGGCCGACTACCGGACCGTGAACGTGCGGACGGAGGAGGAAGATCCGAACTCGCTGCTGCGCTGGTATATGCAGCTAACGCAATTGCGGAAGACGGATGCGGCGTTTGCGCCGGACGCGAAGATCGAGGTGCTGATGGATACAGCGCCGAGTGTGCTGGCGTATGTGCGGACTGGCAGTGATGGCAGAAAGGCGCTGGTGGCGATGAACATGGGCGGCGAGCCGCAGGTGCTGGATGCGGCGAGTGCCGGGCTAAAGGCGGGCGCGCTGAGGACCGTTCTGGCGACTGGCTCCGCAAGCAACAGCGCAAGCGGCACAGCCGCGCCAGCTGGAGGGCAGATCAGCCTCGCGCCCTACGCCGTGAGCGTAACGGAACAGGCCGCCGGACAGGTTGGCGGGCAAGGCACGCACGCAGCTCGGTAGAAGCGCAGCAGCGGGGGGTGCTATGGTGGCTTCCAATGCGCGCTTCCCTCCTTGCACTCCTGCTCGCTGCCCTGCCCTCGCTCCTGCTCGCGCAGGCAGGGCCATCCATCACGGTCCAGGTGCCCGCGACTGCCTTCCCCGCTGGAGCAGCGAGCCTGACCGGCCACCTGCTTGTTGTTTTCTCGAAGCACAGTGAGAGTGACGCCGAGCCGCGCGACCAGGTGCAGGAGCAGTACGACTCAGCCCAGGCCTTTGGCGTGGACGTCGCAGACCTGAAGCCGGGCGGCACGGTGACGATCGACAACCGGACCGCCGGCTATCCGCTGCGCCAGCTGGCGCAGATACCGGCCGGCAGCTACTTTGTGCAGGCGGTCTTCAATGTGTATGAGCCGTTCCACCTGGCAGGCGGTAAAACGGTGATGCTGCCGCCGGATCACGGTGAAGGGCAGCACTGGAACCGCAAGCCCGGCAACCCATTTGACGTGCCCGTGAAGATGGAGTGGACGGCGTCGTCGACCGCGAAGCTCACGCTTGATCGCGTAATTCCGCCGGTACCGACGCCGGACGAGCTGCTCGCGAAAGACCCGGGGGCGAAGCAGTACCTGCGCTACGTGCACATGCGGTCGGCGAAGCTGTCGGCTTTCTGGGGGCGCGACATGTACCTGAATGCCTGGGTGCTGCTGCCGCCCGGCTTCAACGAGCACCCGAACGCGCGCTACCCCACCGTCGTCTACCAGGACCACTTCAACCCTTACTTCCGGGGCTTCAGAACGGTGCCGCCGACGCCCGAGCTGAAGGGCCGCGAGCGGGCGGGCGCGGAGACCGGCTACCAGTTCTTTGAGGACTGGACCAACGGTCGCATGCCTCACATGCTCGTGATTTCGATCCAGAACGCGAACCCTTACTACGATGACTCGTACGTGGTGGACTCAGCGAGCGTGGGGCCATACGGCTCGGCCGTCACGGAGGAGCTGGTTCCGGAGATTGAGCGCGAATTTCGCGGCATCGGACAGGGGTGGGCGCGGGCGACCTTTGGCGGGTCTACAGGTGGTTGGGAGGCCCTGGCTTCCCAAATCTTTTACCCCGAGTTCTATAACGGCACCTGGGCGGCGTGCCCTGACCCGGTCGACTTCCACGACTACCAGAATGTGAACCTGTACGAAGATACGAACGCCTTTGTGCGCCATGCGGACTTCGGTTCCGTGCCGATTGCGGCCGACCGCAAGGCAGATGGATCAATCCTCGCGACGACCGGCGATGAGGTGCAGTTTGAGTACGTGCTCGGCACCCGGGGGCGCTCCGGCGAGCAGTGGAACATCTGGCAGGCGGTGTATTCGCCGCAAGGGCCGGACGGGCTGCCGGTCCCGGTGTGGAACGACCAGACCGGCGCGATCGACAAGCAGGTGGTGCAGTACTGGCATGACCACTGGGACCTGACGGCGGTGGTGCAGCGGGACTGGGCGACGCTGGGGCCGAAGCTTGAGGGCAAGATCCATGTGCAGGCGGGTGAGGGCGACACGTACTTTTTGAACAACGCCGTGCACCGGATGCAGCACATGCTGGATGCAACCCGCAATCCCCATTCTGATGCGAGCTTCCAGTACGGCGCCGGCGCGCCGCACTGCTACACCGGCGGGCCGGACGCGTACACGATGGCTGAGAACAATCGGACGTGGTTCCAGCGTGTGCTGCCGCAGATGGCGGCGCGGATGAAGGCAACTGCGCCGAAGGGTGGGGATGTGGGGAGCTGGGTGTACTAAAAGGAGCAGAAAGGAGCAGAAATTTATTAGCAGCCTCTCTCGGATTTTTGTGCCGCGCGTCCATATCAACACGTAAGCAAGACCTGACGGGAGTCAAGGATGCGAGAGCGTAGTCGACCACATCTCTGGGATCGCAGGCGGCTGCTGGCCGCCGGGGCTGCGAGTTTGGCTTTTCCTTTCGTACCGTCTGAGCTGCGGGTGCAGAATCCTTCCGCGAACAAGCGCCCGGTGCTTACCCCTGAGCTCGAAGAAGGTCCGTTCTATGTCGCGAGTGAATTAGTACGCAGCGACATCCGCGAGAACCAGCCGGGGCTGCCATTCCTCTTTCAGGTCCTAGTTGTGGACGCTGCGACCGGCAAGCCGGTACCGCACGCCGCCGTGGACATCTGGCACTGCAATGCAGTGGGGCTCTACTCCGGTTTCACAAAGGCGAGCATGGGACCGCCGGGCGGCGGGCCGGGAAATGGTCCCGGAGGCCCGCCGCCCTTTGGCCCGCCGCTCGGCCCGCCTGAAGACGGTGCGCCAGGCGGGATGCATCTGGGCGGCCCCCCGCACATGAAAACGACGGATACGCTGGCCTTTCTGCGCGGGGTGCAACAAACCCGGGATGACGGGCTGGTCGAGTTCCAGACCATCTATCCGGGGTGGTACCAGGGGCGCGACACGCACATCCACCTGCGCGTCCATCTCGCCGGGCACACCGAAGCGAAGCGCTACGTCGGCGGCCACATCTGCCATACCGGCCAGGTCGCCTTTCCGGATGCGGTGACCGACCGCGTCGCCGCGCTGCCCGCCTACGCCTCACATCGGGAGCGGCGCACCCGTCTGGACGAAGACGGCGTCTTCCAGGGGGAAGCGGCGGAGGTCATGGTGCAGTTGGCGGAGCTGCGCCCGGGCTCGCTGGACGGCGGTATGCGCGGCACCCTGGTGGTTGCCGTGGACCCGCTGGCGACGCCCAAACCTGCCGGCCGCGCACCCGGCGCGGGACCGCATCGCGGGGCGCCGCCAGGCCCGGAAAACAGCTGAAAAGGTCCTCCTGAAAGAACCTTTCTAGGCGGCAGTAGACTGGACCGAATGGTCTTCGTCCTCGACAACTACGACTCCTTTACCTACAACCTGGTGCAGTACATGGGCGAGCTCGGGGCGGAGATGGTGATTCGCCGCAATGATGAGCTGTCTGTGGACGAGGTGGAGGCGCTGGAGCCAGAGCGGATTCTGCTGTCGCCGGGGCCGTGTACGCCGCAGGAAGCCGGGATCTCCATCGAGCTGATCCGGCGGTTTACGGGCCGGGTGCCAATCCTTGGCGTGTGCCTGGGACACCAGGCGCTGGGCGCGGCCTTTGGCGGCAGCGTAGTGCGCGCGCCGCAGCTGATGCACGGTAAAACCAGCGCGGTTGAGCATGACGGCAAGACAATCTTTACCGACATCGCGAGCCCGATGACCTGCACGCGCTACCACTCGCTCATCGTCGCGGAGCAGGGGCTGCCGGCGGAGCTGGAGATCTCGGCGCGAGTCGCGACGGCCGGCGGCGACGGCATCATCATGGGCCTGCGGCATCGGGAGTTTCCAGTAGAAGGGGTGCAGTTTCACCCGGAAAGCGCGTTGACCGAGGACGGCAAGCAGCTGGTGAGCAACTTTTTGCGCTTGTAACCATCTGCTGCGGGTATGACCTCCAGCGAACAGACACCGGCCGCACAAGAAACGCTCCGCATCGGCATCGTCGGTGCCGGGGCTGGACCGAGCTGGTCGAAGATCTCCCACATTCCAGCAATCCTGGCTTTGCCGGGCGTGGAGCTGACCGCTGTCGCGGCGAGCAGCGCCCAAAGCGCTCGCGAGGCCGGCGAGTCGCTTGGGCTGCGGGAAACGTACGCGAGCGTACCCGAGCTTGCCGCAAGCCGGAACGTGGATCTGGTTACCGTTTGCGTCAAGGTGCCGGCCCACCGCGAGATGGTTTTGGCTGTGCTCCATGCGGGCAAGCATGTGTTGTGTGAGTGGCCGCTTGCACTCAACGTGGAAGAAGCGGAGATGCTGGCAGCGGCCGCGAAGCAGGCCGGCGTGCATGCAGCGGTGGGCCTGCAGGCGCGCACCCATGTGGCGGCTCGGCAGGCACGCGCCGCGATTGCTGCAGGCGCGATTGGGAAGCCGCTCGCCGCGGTCATGCTCGTGACGTGCGCCGCCCATGGAGCGGAAACGACGCAGACGTATGCCTACCTTGCCGACCCGGCGAACGGTGCAACACTCTCGACGATCCAGGCTGCGCACGCACTCGATCTGGCCATCTTTCTGCTGGGCGGCATTGAGAAACTGCAGGCGATCGGCGAGATCCAGTACCCGTCGGTGAAGCTGACTGACGCGCCCGGCACTGTGCAGCAGACCGGGCAGCAGACCGTCCAGCGGAGTACGCCCGACTTTCTTGCGGTGCAGGCGCGGTTTACGAGCGGCTGCGTGTTGAGCGCGGCAATTGATGGCGCGCGCGACGGATCTCACCCTGAGAACGTGCCTTTCGCGCTTCACGTAACCGGCACCAGGGGCAGCCTGACGCTGCGCGGCGGCCACCCGGCAGGCTTCCAGGCAGGCGACCTTGCCCTGGAGGCAACGGTACCGCTGCCGCCCGCCGAGCCGCCCGCCGCGGCTGGTCTTGAAGGTCCGCCCGTAAGCCTCAGCGAGGAGTATGCAGCGCTGGCCCGGGACATCCGCGATGGCAAGGCATCAGTCAGCGGCTTTGAGCATGCCGTGCAGCTGCACCGGTTGGTGCGCTCCATGCAGACCGCGGTTGAGACCGGGGCAAGCCAGAAGGCTGACGGCTGGCCGGTCGATTGACCGGAGCCTGCCTGGCCTGGCGTTTACCCGCTGGGGCTTGGCGTTTAATAGATCCATGCGGTACTTCCTGATCGCTCTTTGCTGGGCAGGGCCCGCGCTGGCGGCCGGCGCGCAGCAGCAACCCATTGCGTCTGTATCCACAACGGGCGTTACGCTCCATGGCGCGATGAGCGTCGCCGACGGGCGAGCGTCGATTGCCAACAACGGCGAGGTGACCGCGGGGGAGCATACCGCGCAGGTAGCGCTCGCACGCGGTGGAGCGCTTGCCGTGTGCGCGAGCACGACGGTCCATATCGCCAGGGACTCGACAGTACCGGCAGCCGGCAAGCCCGGCGAGGCAGGGCTGATGTTTTCGGTCGATCGCGGGGCGTTTGAGGCGAACTACACGCCGGGCAGCTACTCCGACGTGGTCTTAACGCCGGATTTGCGGCTGCTGGTGTCGGGTCCCGGCCGCGCGGACCTGAAGGTGCGCGTGAACCGGCAGGGGGATACCTGCGTCGACAACGCGGGCGCAGACGCGCCGTATGTGACGGCGAGCAGCCTGGTCGACGGCGGCGCCTACCGGGTGCGTCCAGGGCAGCGGGTGCTGTTTGTGCACGGCTCGCTCAATCAGGTGGTGGACAGTGAGCGGGAGCCCTGCGGGTGCCCGCCGGAGGTGCCGCCCACTGCTATTGCGGGCGCAAAGGTAGGCGGGCCGTCGTCGACGCCGGCCGACACGGCGTTTCCGACTGCGGTGAGCGAAGGGCTGGAGGCTCCGCCCGCGGGTCCGTCGTCGCCGGTAGTACCGTCCGGGACGGCGCATGCGCAGGTTTCGGCTACGCTTTCGTCGTCGACACCGCCGACCGACCCGGCAGGCGCAAACGCCGCTGCGGTAAGTGCTCCCGTGGCGCCAAAGCGGGGGTTCTTCGTGTCGATCGGGCATTTCTTCGCAAAGGTTTTCGGCGCGAGTTAGTGGCTTTGCGGGCAGATGGCATGGAGAGCGATGGGTGAGGCGTGCGGCGCAGCGCACGTGCTGGTATAGCAACGCTGGGCTAGAATGAAGCCTGTCTGCATCGCGCCTCCCTACGCGGGCGGGCGCTTCCTGTTCCTATTCGATCCACCTGCAAGGAGTTTCCCCGTATGGCGATTCCCGCCACCCAGATGCGTCCGGGCATGATTATCAAGTTCAACAACGAGCTGCACACAGTGTTCGCGGTCGAGCACCGCACGCCGGGCAACCTGCGGGCATTTATCCAGGCCAAACTGCGCAACCTGCGAACCGGCTCCATGTTTGAGCATCGTTTTCGCTCGCCTGACCCGATCGACCGCGTCATCGTCGACGAAGTGCCGATGGAGTTTTTGTACAACGACGGCGACGATTACTACTTCATGGATACGACCAACTACGAACAGCTGAACCTGAAGCGCGACACGCTGGGCGATGCGGTCGAGTATCTGACGTCGAATTTGCAGATCACTGTTTCGATCTTCGATGGTGTGCCGGTGGGCATTGACCTGCCGCAAACGGTTGAACTGACCGTGATTCAGACCGAACCGGGGTTGAAGTCGGCGACTGCGTCGTCCGTGACGAAGCCCGCGCGGCTCGAGACTGGGCTGACTGTGCAGGTGCCGCCGTTTATCAATGAGGGCGAGAAAATTCGCGTGGATACCGCGGAAGGCACGTATCTTTCGCGGGCTTAGGATCTGATCTGGACTCTTCGCCCATCTCGGATGAGAGAAAAGTAGGATTAAGCGATGACGATCGATGAACGACTTGAGAAGTTGACGGAGCGACACGAGGCGCTAGCGCAAAGTGTCGAGATACTGAGCGCGGACGTGCGCCAGCAAAGCCAAAACATCGACAAACTCGGCCAAAATGTCACCAAACTTGTAGAAGCCATGACGGACCTGGTCTCTGTAGCACGTTTGCATGACCGTCGCATCAGCGATCTGGAAGCCGGCCACTGAGCGATGGCGACGAGGTTAAAGGTGCACCCCTGTACGCCCTGGCCGTGGATGGCAGCCGATTTCTCTCTCGGAGAATAGCTTTCAACCCGCCGTCAATCGTGCGTGATCTTGCCTGCTCCGGCTCCCCCAGCTACCATGGCTCACATCATGCAGTGGCAACGAGGGTTTAAGCGTATTCGCCTGGTCAGTACAGTCGCCCTGATTGCAGGGGCCGTTCTTCTATTGTCCGTCATTCTGACGCAAACGCTGGGCTACGCGCCGAACCCGCCGTTCGTACCGCTGTATAGCGCGTTCTGGCCGCTGGGACTCATGCTGCTGGTGCTCGGTGCCCTGCTGTGGGTTGCGGTGTGGGTGCTCTCCGGGTTTTTGCCGGAAGTAGACGCGCCGGGAACCCCGCAAAGCGCTGAGCGCACACGCTTTTATCGTTAGCTCGCAGCCCCAGCCTTTGTCGGAGTGCTCCTTTGTTGATGTCTTCTCTGGTCTCACTTGCCCTGGCGCTCGATGCTGCGGCGGAAGCACGCGCTATCGAGGCCGGGGAGCGCACCGGGCAGGCAGCTGGCGTGCTGCAGGGGGTAGCGGCTATCTGCGCAGCCGTGGTGTGGCCGGTGCTCATCGGGCTGGTGCTCTGGGTATTTCGCGAGCCGGCGAAGGAGCTGCTGCAGGCGGCGGTCGGCGTGGCGGAAGGCGCGACGCGCTTCAAGATCTGGCAGATTGAGTTTGACCGCGATGTGCAGCAGCAGATTGCGCGGAGTGAAACGGCGGCACTGGTGAGCTCGCAGCCTGCGCCGGCGGCCGTCGCGCGCCGCCTGGGTGTGGACCCGGCAGCAGGGGCGAGTGCGGCGGCGTCTATCTCCAGCACGGAGGTTTCAGCCGCGGCCGGGGTGCGCTCGCTGCTGGATGCCGCGCCGAACACAACGCTGCGGAAGGCAGCCGAGGACACGATCAAGGCGCGCATGGTCGGCTTCGCGCAGGAGTATGAAACAACGCGGGCCTCGATGCACAGCGGCCCGGAGCGCACCCGCGCAATGAACGCGATTGTCGCCAAGATGCGCACGCTTGCGCTGGCGGCAGACCTGTTTGTGGACGAGTGGATGGGGGCGGACAGCTCACCAGGACGCCGTTT
>CAXUDF010000098.1:0-13310 GCA_964249695.1 uncultured Acidobacteriaceae bacterium | reverse complement strand
GGCCGGGCAGCCCGAGTAGTACAGGGTGCAGTACACATCCAGGTCAGCCAGCGAGGTCGTCTCGCCGAAGCTGTACCGGTAGGGCGCCCACTCATTGGTATAAATGGCCTGCGTCGCGCTGGACCCGTATTTAGCCATGAAGGGGAACAGGTGTTCAAAGTAGGGAATCGGTGCGACCTGCGCGGCGGGGTTGCCGCCGTTTACGTCGACGGCGTGCGACAGCGCCGCGGCCGCCGTAAAGTAATCGCCCGCTCCCTGCGGGTCTACCAGGTCCACCGGCTGGGTCAGGTCGAGCTGCTGCAGCAGATGGCGGCCAAGGCGGCCGATGTAGTCAAACTCCAGCGTAATGCCGCCTGGGATCTGCCGCTGCACAGAAGTGTCGAACACCTCGGAATAGGGGGTTTTGAGGTGGCTGTCGATGCCTTCGGTAATGAGAAAGCCCGTAAGTGCGTTGTTGGAAGGCGTGTACGGGAAGGTGATCGGGTTGCCCGGCGATGCCCCGGCATTGATGGATGGCAGGTTGCCGCGACCAGTAAAGCGTGGCGCTGTCTCTGTGCCGTAGGTGCCCGCCGGGTTGGTAAAGCTGTTACTTAGCCCGAACGAGCCTTCCTCGTCGAAGGTGTTGACGACTCCCTGGCCGTAATGGTCGAAGTAGAGCCCGAAACCTGCGCGGATGGTGGTTTTAGTATCGGGCGCGTACGCGATCGACACCCGCGGCGCAAAGTTCAGCTTCTGCTTCGGCCAGTAGCCGGGGCGGCCGTTCGCTTTGCCTGCCGGTAGAAAGGAGAGCGGCTCCTCGTACACCTGGCCGTTCTGCGCCGCCGCTTCGCGCTGCTTGTACCAGGTATCGGTATCGATAGTCGGCGTTACTTCCTGGCCGTGCAGCTCATACGGCGTTTGCAGGATGGTGTGCCGGATGCCGTAAGTCAATGTCAGCTTCGGGGTCGCGCGCCACGTATCTTCCAGGTAGTACTCAAACTCATTTGTTCGAAAGGAACGATTGATGAACGCCCCCTGCCCCAGCAAGCTCCCTGAGGTTGCGCCCGGATTAACCGTGTAGTTATACACGCTGTTGAGCTGGGGAGTTGTGCCGACGAGATTGGCATAGGCGACGAGAAACGAATTCTTGAAGCCTGAAGAGTAAAGGGGCACGCCGCCGCCAAGAGTGGATGGATCCGGCGTGTTGTTGAGCCAGTAAGGATTGCTGGTCGCGCTGTCGAAGGAAAGGCTGTTGCTGGAGCGGTTGTTGGTGATCATGCGCCAGTTGCCGCCCACCTGGATCGTGTGGCTTCCCCGGCTCCAGCTCAGGTTATCGATAATGTTGTTGACCGGGACGTTCGCAATCGTCGACCGGTTCTCCGCGGTACTATTCGCGATAAAGCGGAAATCCACATAACTGGTCGTGCCTTGCCCTATGTTGGCGTATCCCTGCCGTATGTAGCCGTAGCGAAAGTCGTTGACCAGATTGCTGCCAATGGTCCAGGTGTCGCCGGCGGCGATGCCTTTCGTGTTGTCGTCGATGTTATAAGCGGCAGGCTGCCCAGGGAACTCTTCGCCCCCGGCGGTAAGGTCCTTTTGCAGGTTGCCGCGCACAAACAGGTGCTGGTGGTCATTGAGCGCATAGTCCACCTTCAAGATTGAGGTGTTCAGCGTCGCCGGCGCAGGCGAGGAAAACGTATAAGCGCCGGTGTTGAAGCCGTCACCCTGAATGAAGCTGGTATTGAGCGGATACTGCTTGAAGTACGCCAGAACATTCGGGTCGGCACCGGGTCCCAACGGGCACACCCCGTTGGCCACGCAGGGCGCGTCGAGCGCTGACAGCTGCGCCGGGTTGAGCACCGTAGTGCCCCCGTTCGCATCCGCATACGTCAGGTTTCCCGCGCGGTAGCTCGCCGTCGGAACCACCTGCGTTGTTACCAGATTCTCCGCAGTCCGCTGCCCTTCGTAATTGAAGAAGAAGAACAGGCGGTCTTTCAGTATCGGCGCCCCCAGCGAACCGCCGAAGGTGTTTCGCAGTAGCTTGCTGGCAATGTTCGGCTGCCCGTTTTGGATCTCCGCCTGCTTGTAGAACCAGTCGTTTGCGGCTGCGCCCGGCGGCCGGTAGTACTCGTAGGCTGCACCATGCAGGTTGTTTGTACCCGACTTGGTCACCAGGGACACCTGTGCGCCCGAGGACCGGCCCTGGTCGGCGGTGCTGTTCGCAGTCGTGACGCGAAACTCCTCGGTGGAGTCCTGCGTCGAGCGCAGCACGCCTGTGAATGCGTAGCCGTTCAGCTGGTCGTTGTCGTCAATGCCGTCGAGCGTGACGTTGCCCTGGTCAGACCGCGCGCCGGCGACCGCACCGCTGCGGCTGTCGGTCTGCTGGTTCACGTTATGGCCCAGGTACAGCACGCCCGGCTGCACGCTCAGGAGGTCCGGCACGTTGCGCCCTTCGGTCGGCACGGCCTGAATGTACACATTATTGACCGCATTGCCGATGCTCGCGTCCGTCGCGTTCAGAGTCTGCGCCTCGGCGGTTACATTGATGGTCTGCTGCTCGGCCGTGACGCCGAGGGCTACGTCAATGGTCGCCGGCTGCGACACCAGCAGCTCTGCCTTGCGCTCCGTCTGCGTAAATCCCTGGGCGGCTACGGTCAGCGTGTAGGTGCCGGGGCTCAGCTGCGCAAACGCGTAGCGCCCTTCGCTGTCCGCGGTTTGATCCGCGGTGAAGCCCGTCGATGGGTTGAGCAGGTGCACCGCCGCGCCGGGTACAAGGGCGCCGGTGCTGTCAGTAACTG
This sequence comes from uncultured Acidobacteriaceae bacterium, assembly GCA_964249695.1. Lineage (GTDB taxonomy): Bacteria > Acidobacteriota > Terriglobia > Terriglobales > Acidobacteriaceae > EB88. Next base: position 10,533 of record CAXUDF010000098.1, on the reverse strand, counting down.
TGCCGCGGAGTGAGGTGGAACTCACCTGCGCTGAGGCGCTTACAGCAGAAATACACAGTGGTGTACTGACGCAAAGTGGATAAAGTATCCAACGGGATGAACGAAACAAGGCGATACCTCCAGGAGTGGTTCAACGAAGAAAGAGTGTTTGCCGGCCTGGGCTGTCAGAGCCGAAAGTGCCGGATGTATGTGGAGGGCCACAGTTTGGCATGAGGACGCCCCAAGGTCCAAGCGGAATGTGACTTTCTGCCCGGGGTGCGCCGGGAAGGGCGACATACGATCGCTGCGGCAGCCACTTCTGCTACCGCGACTGTGACAGGCCCGCCGCGCCGATTCACCCGCCCTCAGAAGCCGCGTCTGTGAAAAGACTGTGAAGGCTCGTTGAATCTTCGTCGGTGTGCTGTTGCTATTCAGTGGCTCTTAAGGTTCGCCGAGTGCACTGGAAGCACACGGCGTCAGTCTGGCTGCCAACCTACTTCCCGCGAGGCTTTCCTTGTTCCGAACGAAGTTTCGAATGAAGTCCCGAACGAAGTTGCCGATGAAGTTGCGAGAGTCGCTTCAAAAGACAACCGCTTTTCTTCCATGCGCCCCCCTCTCGTCAGCCTCGATCCTGGCTGCTGTGGCCCTTGTCTCCAGCGGAGCCGCCCAGGCGCAGGCCGACCGCGGCTCCATCGCCGGCACTGTTTCTGAGCCGTCGCAGGCCATTCTGCAAGGCGCGCAGATCACTTTGCAGCCGGGCGGGCAAACTGCTGTGACTGATCAGCAGGGCGGCTATATTCTTGCCGGCGTCAAGCCCGGGCACTACACCGTCACCATCTCCTACATCGGCTTCAGTACGTTTACCAAGGAAACCGACGTGGCCGCGGGCGGAATCGACAAGCTCGATGCAGTGATGAACATCAGCGGCGATGCAAGCCAGGTAACCGTGCGTGCCGAGCGCGAAGTGGGTGAGGCTGAATCGCTCAATCGGCAGCGGGTCGCAGTCAATATCGTGCAGGTTCTGCCGTCAGAGGTCATTAACAGCCTTCCCAATCTCGACATCGCTGATGCCGCGGGCCGTTTGCCGAGCGTATCCATCGTGCGCGACGAGGGGGAGGGCAAGTACGTCCAGATCCGCGGGACGGAGCCGCGTTTGAACGCGGTCACGGTGGATGGCATCCAGGTGCCTTCACCGGAAAACTACCGCTTCGTCAAGCTCGACACCATTCCGGCAGACCTGGTGGAGTCGATCGAATTGAATAAAACACTGACCGCGGATATGGATGCGGACGGCATAGGCGGCTCGCTGAACCTGGTAACGCGGCAGGCGACGGATGCGCCGTACTTCGCCATAGAAGGACTGGACGGCCACACGCCCATCAATGGCACGCGCTCAGAAAGTCAGGAGTTCGCCACCTACGGACGCCGCTTTGGCGCGAACCACAAGTTAGGACTCCTGGCGACCGGAAGTTATGACCACAACGGCCGCGGTATTAACGATATTGAGCCGAACCTGGGAGCAAATCAACTGCCGGACGGCAGCTACTATTACGGTCCCAATGCGATCGACCTGCGCGATTACTATTACGATCGTTCACGGTATGGTGCCGGCGGCACGCTTGATTACAAGTTCGACGACCAGTCCACGATCTACCTGAAGGGTCTGTATTCCTACCTGAGCGATTACGGCGAAGACACCATCAATACGCTCACTGCGGGTGCCTTTCTATCGCCGACGACGACTGATCAGACTGGAAGCAGCACATACCAGGATTTGTACCGGCGGCCGTTGCAGCAGATCTGGAGCATTTCCTCGGGAGCGCAAAAGAACTTAGCCCGCGGAGTGCTGAATATCAAGGCAGCCTTATCGCAGGCCAAGATCACCGGCGGCTTCAACGACGCGACATTCAACGGGGTGACTCCTACCACTACCGGAACGGGCGCAAATGCGGTAACTAACCAGGATGGGGTTTCGTACAACACCGGGACCGCCGACCCCTTTCTTCCGGGCTTCAAGCCATTGGTGACGCCCAGTAATGAGAGTCTTTTCAGCGGCAATGTAGACACGCTTGCCAGGATCACTTTCCAGAACAATTCTACTTTCGAGCGTGACGCGGTTGGGCAGCTTGACTTCTCGCGCGGCTATACGCTTGGCCCCAACTTTGGTACCTGGCAGGCGGGTTTCAAGGTACGCGACGTGCATAAGAGCCAGGTCTACAACGAGCCGATTGCTACCCCGACCGGGACGCTCCTGGCGTCGCAGTTCCCGAGCGGCCGCTACGACGGCAATTACTACTTCAACAACTACCAGGTTGGCCCGCAGTCACAGTTCACAAACCTGCTCGCCTACTACAAAGGCAACCCGTCTCAATTTACCTTGGATCCCAATACGCAGCGTGATCTCCAGAGCGATTTCACAGTGAACGAGCGGGTGTTTGCGGGCTACCTTGAGAACACCATCACCCACGGTAGATTCCGCTACAACGCAGGCATTCGCGTAGAGTCTACGACGGACAGCACGCTTGGCTACGAGATCAACAACACAAGCGGGAACTTCGCGCCCGCACCCGGAGCCGATAGCTACCTATACGTGCTGCCAAGCGCCGGGGTGCAGTACAACCTCGACGACTACACGGATTTTCGTGTTGCATACAGCATCGGTCTTGCTCGGCCTAACTATGCCGACATTACGCCGTATGTCATCTACAACACAGGCAACAACAACACCGCGTCCAGTCCGCTGCTGACGGCTGGCAACCCCAACCTGAAGCCAACCTGGGCGGAGAATCTTGACCTTCTTGGCGAACACTACCTTCGCAACGTCGGTGTTATCCAGGGCGGCGTATTCTACAAGCAGATCTTCAACGATATCTTCACCTCGATCATCCCGAACACGACCTACATCGCTCCCGGTGCGACGGCCCCTGCACCAGCCTCTGCGCCGCTGCTGGAGTCAGCCCCTGCTAACAGCCCGTCCGCTCACCTGATCGGCGTGGAAGGCTCCTGGGAGCAGCACCTGACTCACCTGCCTGGCGCACTGAGCGGTACCGGCTTCCGCTTCAACTACAGCTACGTCACCTCGGTCGCCGAGGTGCCCGGGCGCTCAAACCACCCTGCTCTTGCCGGCGATGCGCCCAATAATTGGAACGTCGATCTGACGTACGACAAGCACAACCTGTCGGCGCGCATGGGATTGACGCATAACGATGCGTATATCTCTGCCTACCAGTACACCGACGGTTCGCCGATCAGCGGGTCTCCATCGCCTGGCCTGCCCCAGGGCGGTCCAAACGGGCCCCTTGGCGATAACTACTATTACCCCCATACGCAGGTCGACGCCCAGGTGAACTATCTCGTGCCGAAAGGTCGTGGAGTCAGCGTGGTCGCCCAGTTCTTAAACCTGAACAATGAAGTGTTCGGCTTTTACAACGGCAGCGAACGCTATCCAGTACAGCGAGAGTATTACCAGCCTACTTACACCTTCGGCCTGCGATGGACCAGCAATGCAGAGCGAGGATCGGTGTTCAAGCAGTAGTTAGCAGCACAAACGCCCCGCGCGAGCGGGGCGTTTGTCTTTCATCGACTTAGCTCAGTCGCGGTGCTGCTTGCCGCTCCTGGTGATGTTCTCGGGCGGCTGCCGCAGCTCGCCGACCATGGTGCCCTGGCTGATGTTGCCTTCCGGCTTTGTATGCTGGCTCGCGTCAGAGGACAGGTGTGCCGCATGGGAACGACTGTGCGTGCCGCTCTCGGGTGCCGGGATTGGATCGACCGCCACGGTCTCGGACCGGACCTGTGCTTCAGCGGGGACGTGGTGCGGATGTCCATGATCTGGGTGTGCTTTTGTCTGTGACATATCGCTACTCCTTTTTCTTCTCGTCGTGATCCTGGTCTGGCGGCGTGGTCACGAAAGCGATCGACTCGGGCGACGGCGTGACCGCGCTTGTGTCTACAGCAGTATCGCCAAAGTCGCGGGCGCCGTACTCGTAATCGGTACCGCCTTCAAAATCCTGCTTCGTTTCGGGCAGGTGGGTTCGCTCGTCTTCGTTTAAACCCCAGCCCTGCTCGTGTGCGTACTCACCGGCCAGGCTGCGCGTGTGGTCGGTAAAGCCAAGCGGTTCCTGTGGGGGTGCCTGCGGCTTCTCATCTGCCATGGGGTGTCCTCCCGCAGTAGGATGGGCGCTTGGAGAGTGAGGTTAGCTCGCGCGCCCGACCGAGGCGTTGCCGAGCAGGTGGCTCGCCAGGAACCCGGCACAGGTCATCAGCATGCGTCCCTGCGCGGCAGCGCCAAATCAGTGCGTTTCCGCAGGAAAGATCTCCGCCTGGTGCGGCACGCCTGCCGTTGCGAGCAGCCGCTCCAGCTTGCGCGCCTCAGACACAGGTACCACCGCGTCCTGCTCGCCATGCAGTACAAGCACAGGCGGCATCGCGGGGGTCACACGCCCTTCCCAGCCGGGCGGCATGCCTCCGGAAAGCTCAATCACAGCGCGCAAACGGTGGCTAACCGTTGCCGCAGCCATGGCCAGGTAGCCGCCCAGCGAGATGCCCAGCAGCGCAATCCGGTCCGGGTCCACCGAAGGGCGGCTCGCCACGTGCTCCACTGCGTCTTCGACCGAGGCGAGCCAGGCGGGGAAGTGCTCGCCGTCCAGGATCATCTCGCGCGTCGCCCGGTCTGTGCCTGTTCGGTCGAAGTAGTTCGGTGCATACAGCCCGACGCCAAAGCGCGTTACCGCGGGAGCGAAACGCTGAGCCCAGTAGCCGACGGCACCGCCCGCCCCGTGCAGCAGAACCAGCGCCGGGTGCCGTCCGCCGTCCTCCACCTCGGTGTGGCTCATGCGGATGGGCACACCGCCGCTCAGGAAAGTCGTCATACAGAAGAGATGTGGGCGAGGGGCAAACGTCGCTGCCTGAGATGCCGGCTGCGCCGCACAACTGTACCTGCCGCGGTTACAGCCTTACACGTTGAACTTGAAGAACAGGATGTCGCCGTCTTTCACCACATACTCCTTGCCTTCCGACCGCAGCAGGCCTTTCTCCTTGACAGCCTGCTCGGTGCCCAGCGCAAACAAGTCGTCCGACGCGTAGCAATCGGCCTTGATAAAGCCTTTTTCAAAGTCGGAGTGGATCACGCCCGCTGCTCCAGGAGCCTTGGTGCCGCGCCGGATCGTCCAGGCGCGCACCTCCTGCACGCCGGCTGTGAAGTAGGTGATCAGGTCGAGCAGGCGATATGCCGAGTGGATCAACCGGTCGAGCCCCGGCTCCTCGAGGCCCATGTCGGCGAGGAACTCCGTGCGCTCCTCCGGCTCCAGCTGCGCGATCTCGCTTTCGAGCGCACCGCAGATCCGCACCACCTGGCTGCCTTCCTCAGCCGCACGCTGCTCTACGGCCGCCGTGTATGCATTGCCGTTGGTCAGGCCGGCTTCGTCCACATTTGCCACGTATAGCTGCGGCTTCATCGTGATCAGGAACAGGTCGCGGGCGATCAGCTTCTCGTCATCAGACAGCTCCGCCGTGCGCGCCGGCTTGCCTGCGTTCAGCTCGGCAAGCAACTTGCCCAGCATGGCGTGCTCGGTCTTTATCTTCTGATCGGCCGTATTCTTCACCGCGCGCTCGCTTTTCGCGAAACGCTTTTCCACCGTGTCCAGGTCAGCCAGCAGCAGCTCGGTGTTGATGATCTCGATGTCGTGCAGCGGATTTACCGCGCCCGCTACATGAATGACCTCCGGGTCGTCAAAGCAGCGCACCACGTGGGCCACGGCATCGGTTGCGCGTATGTGCCCGAGGAACTGATTGCCCAGTCCTTCGCCTTTCGAGGCGCCTTCGACCAGGCCCGCAATGTCAATAAACTCCATCGTGGTTGGCACCAGGCTTTTCGGCTGGATCAAGGCGGCAATCTTCTGCAGCCGCGCATCCGGCACGGTGACCACGCCGGTGTTGGGGTCGATGGTGCAGAAGGGATAGTTCGCGGCCTGGGCCTTGGCCGAGGTCAACGCGTTAAAGATGGTGCTTTTGCCAACGTTCGGCAGTCCGACAATTCCACAGTTCAGGGGCATCTCGTCTCGTTCCTTGCTTTCACTCAAGTTCCATTGAATCATGGCCTCTCTGTCGGCTTTCGCGCATCGGCCCTATGCATTTCCGCTTGCAATCCTCTACTCTCCATCTGTAGCGGCACAGGTTCTTAGAAGGGGACACAGACGAGTGAAACGGAAACGATTCCAAAAAGGCGTTCTCGCAGGCACAACGATCACGGCAGGGCTGCTTACGGTACCGGTCGGGGTACAGGTGGCGCGAGCGCAGGGCCACACGCAGGCAGTTACCCCGGAGCAGCTGGTGCAGGCGCTGCCGCCCGCGTCACGCGCGGTTGTGGAGCGCCTCGCCGTGCTCAACGAGATCAAGGCCGATGACTGGCGCTACCATGTGGGCGACCTGCCGCACGGCGAGTCGCCGACGCTCGACGACGCGAGCTGGACCACGGTGCAGCCCAAAAGCCAGGCACCCGCTGAAGCCGTCTGGTATCGCCGCGTCATCGAGGTGCCGCCCACCATTCATGGCTACGATCCGACAGGCATGCGGATCCTCTTTCAATTCGAGGCGAGCGCCAAAGAGGACCTGCCGCAGATCGTCTATTTCGACGGCCGCCGCGTCGCGCTCGGCTCCAACCTCGAGCCCATTGTGCTGACCGAGCATGCCAGGCCGGGCGAGCGCTTCCTGGTCGCGGTCAAGCTGCCCGCAAGCAACGGCCCCAAACGCTTCAGCGCCGTGCACCTGCAGGTCGACTATGCCGACAACCGCCCCAGCCCGAGCGACCTGCGTACCGAAGCGCTCAGCGCCGACGTTCTCATCCCTTCGCTGTCCAAAAATCCTGCTGCCGACCAGGCCATCCTCCAGAAAGCCCTTGCCTCGGTCGACATCAAGGCTCTCGACACCCCCGGGCAGGCAGGCCAGCAGCGTTTCGACGCATCGCTCAAGCAGGCGCAGCAGCAAATGGACGCGCTGAAGCCGCTGCTGCAGCAGGCTACTTTCCATGAGACCGGCAACGCACACATCGACGCGGCCTGGCTTTGGCCCTCGACCGAGACGGTCGACGTGGTGCGCCGCACCTACGGCACTGCCGCGCAGCTGCTCGATGAGTACCCAAAGGCGACCTTTACGCAGTCGGCTGCGCAATACAACGAGTGGCTGGCCGACAAGTACCCGGCACTTAATAGCGAGATTGCGAACGACATTAAGGCCGGGCGCTGGGAGGTGCTGGGCGGCATGTGGGTGGAGCCAGACCTGAACCTGCCCGACGGCGAATCGCTGGTGCGCTCCATCCTGCTCGGCAAGCGCTGGTACCAAAAGCACTACGGTGTGGACGTGCATATCGGGTGGAACCCGGACTCGTTCGGCTATAACTGGCAGCTGCCGCAGATTTATGCCAAGTCGGGCATCGACACCTTTGTGACGCAAAAGATGGAGTGGAATGACACCAACCAGCTGCCCTTCAAGCTGTTCTGGTGGCAGTCGCCGGACGGCAGCAAGGTCTTGACTTACTTTCCGCACGACTACGGCAATGAGAATCTGGACCCGCTGCGGCTCTCGATCGATCTCGCGACCGCGCGCAAGCAGGCGCCTGGCCTGCCGGAGATTATGGACCTGTTCGGCGTAAGCGACCATGGCGGCGGCCCTACCCGCGCCATGCTGGACCAAGGCAAGCACTGGTCTGAACCGGACAAAACGATCCCGACGATGGAGTTTGGCACGGCCGGGACTTTCTTCGACAAGGTGCGGCCGGAAGTTACACCCGCTGCCGACGCGGGCACCGCTGAAAAGGCGTGGAACTATGCTTCCATAGGTCAGGGTTACACCTATCCCACGGCGGCTGCCGATGGAAAAATCTCGATTCCGACCTGGAAAGACGAGCTCTACCTCGAGTACCACCGGGGCGTCTACACAACCCAGGCGAAACATAAAGAGAACATGCGCAGCAGCGAGGAAGAAGCGCTCAACGCGGAGAAGTACGCCTCACTTGCTTGGCTGGGCGGCAGTACTTACCCGAATGCCGAGCTGACCAACGCGTGGCAGTTCATTACCTTCAATGACTTTCACGATCTTGCCGCAGGCTCCGGGATTGGCGTCATTTATCGCGACGCGCAGAAAGAGTTCGACACCGTCCGACGGGAAACTGCCGAGGTTCAGCAGGCCTCGATCGAGAAGCTGGCAGCGGGTATCGATACTGAGGCAAAAGGCGCAAAGGGCGAGTCAGGCGTTCCCGTGCTGCTCTTCAACCCGCTTGCCTTTCAACGCTCTGGATATGTAACCGTCCATGTGCAGATGCCCGGCGCTGCAAGTGCGGTCTCTGTTCTCGATGAGAAAGGCAACGTGCTGCCTTCTGAGGTCGTAACGAGTGATACAAAAACTAACACCTACGAGCTTCGTGTTCGCGCGGCAGACGTGCCCTCCATGGGCTACGAAGTCCTCCACGTAGTCCCGGGCAAAAAGAATGCTGAGACTGATCTAAAAAGCAGCGGCCTGACCCTTGAAAATGCTGCTCTCCGCGTCACCGTGGATAAGCAGACCGGCTGCATCACCAGCCTGTACGACAAGCACGCGAACTTCGAAACGCTGGCGGGCGGCGGCTGCGGCAACGAGCTCCAGGCTTATAAAGACCTCCCGAAAGAGTACGACGCCTGGAATATTGATCCCGGCACTTTCGACGTTCCTCCTACCAAGCTCGACATGACGGATTCGGTCGAGCTTGTGGACCACTCGCCGGTGCGCGCGACCATTCGGGTCAAGCGCCACTGGCAGAGCTCGACCTTTACCCAGAACATTTCGTTGAGCGCAGGCGACGACCATGCTGTTGTCTTGAACGACATTGACTGGCGCGAGCGCCACGTCCTTCTCAAGGCTGCCTTCCCGCTTGCTGCGACTGCCCCGAACGCCACCTACGAGATCCCCTACGGAACCATCGAGCGGCCTACCACCCGCAACAACAGCTTCGAGAAGGCTCGCTTTGAGGTCCCGGCGCTTCGCTGGGCCGACGAGGGCGACGGGGCCCACGGCTTCAGCCTGATTAATAACTCGAAGTACGGCTACGACGCGGTCGGGAACCTGCTCCGGCTTACGCTGCTGCGGTCGCCTACCTCGCCTGACCCCGAGGCCGACCAGGGCCCGCAGCACTTCAGCTATGCGCTCTACCCGCACGCGGGCGCTTGGCTTACGGCCGGCACGGTGCAGCACGGCTACGACTTCAATTATCCACTCATCGCCATGCAGGTCGCCGCGCACGCGGGCGCGCTCCCGGCCTCCGGCAGCTTTGCTTCGGTCTCCTCGCCCAACGTCATCCTGACCGCGATGAAAAAAGCCGAAGACTCAGACGCCCTGGTGCTGCGCATGTATGAGGTCGCCGGCCAGGCGGAGGATGTGAAGGTTACGCTGCCGGAAGGCGCGGGAAGCGCCACGGTCACGAACCTGATCGAGCAGCACGACGGCCAGGCGGTGCCGGTTGCCGGTAACGTCGCGACCGTTTCCATTCACCCGTACGAGATCCTCACGCTGAAGGTCGCGTACAAACAAGCGCCGCCAGTAAATCAGGCCGCGCAGTAGGTGCAAGGTCGGGCCTCTTACCCGGGGCCTGACTTCACCGTTCACTCGGCATAGCTTCCATGCGCTCAAACATACGAAGGGTAGACAGGTACTTATCTTACTAAGCGTCTTGCAGACACAGGCCTCGAGTCCTGCCTTGCAACAGGCCCAGATTTCAAGAAATTTGGATGTAGACCTCCGCGCCTATCTTGAAGCAGAGTAAGGATCACGGCGGACGAGCTCGCTAAAATTTCCGTCGCTTCATTTCCTGTCTCGAAAAGCGGCAGAGAGTTTGTTCTTTACCTGAGTGGGAGCGCTTGGTGCGGGAGTGGTGGTTGTACCATGCTCATTCTTGAAAAGAACGGGACGACTTACAAGAGCTTAGGCAGAACCACGATTGTGCAATTGCCGATAAGACTTGAAGATCACAAGTCTAGCGGTTTCCCGGACATAGACGTCCACGTGCAAGGTGGAGGTATTCGATCCGGCTATGACTCGCGCCTGGCTTTTAACGGGAAGTCTTATCCGAACAACCCCACTGTACCTCCGTCTCGAAAACTGACAAAAGCTTCCAAGGCACGCGTCATTCTCTCCACCACCGATGTCGACCCACCCCTACACTGAGCGGCTCTAAGCGTAGGGGAGTCCTGTGCTTACCGCGCTTCCTCGTCTACCTTCTTGCGCAACGGCGCACTTGCGCTTGCTTCAAGGAGTTATCCCGACGTGGCTCGGCGGCAAAGACAAGTCCCTCTCTCTCGGCATACAATTTGCCGCGAGACGCCGCTGCGCGAAAAGCCCGCGTCCACCCTTCTTTCTCAAGGAGCACCCCTATGGCGACCATCTCCGCCCTTCACCCCGGCACCCACAGCTTTCCCGTCCAGCTCCGCAAGCAGTACGGCAACTACATCAATGGCCAATGGCTCGCGCCTTCCTCCGGCGGGTACTTCGACAAAGTCACGCCAGTTCCACGCCTAGCCCTGTCCCGGATCC
>CAXUDF010000097.1:4115-13336 GCA_964249695.1 uncultured Acidobacteriaceae bacterium | reverse complement strand
GGCAGACGACGTTGTCGGGCAGGCGCCAGCCGAGCTGCTCGGCGATCTCGTAGCCGACTGTCTTTGAGCCCTCGGCGTAGTAGGGGCGCAGGTTGACATTGACAAAACCCCAGTGGAAACGATCAGCGATCTGCGAGCTCAAACGGTTGACGTGGTCGTAGTTGCCGTCGATGCGGATCAGGTGCGCGCCGTAGACCTCGGTGTTGAGGATCTTCGCGGCTTCAAGGTCGGCAGGCACCAGGATGTAGGTTTTGAGTCCAAGCCGGGCCGCATGGGCGGCAACAGCATTGGCGAGATTGCCGGTCGAGGAGCAGCCGACCGTGTCAAACCCGAACGCCTGTGCATTGGCGAGCGCGACTGCGACAACGCGGTCCTTGAAGGAGAGCGTCGGCATGCAGATGGCGTCGTTCTTGATGTGCAGGTTGGTGGCGCCTATGCGCGCGCCGAGATTGGGCGCAGCCACAAGCGGCGTCCAGCCGGCCGGGGTGCGGGGCACATAGCTGTCAGGAACGGGCAGCAGCGCCTGGTAGCGCCACATCGAGGTCGGACCCTGCGCGATCGAGTCGCGGGTCACAGACTGTTTCGCCAAATCGAGATCGACGAACACTTCGAGTGGGGAGAAACACTCGTCACAGATTGACAGCGGTGCATTGTCGAAGCGCTTTGCACACTCGCGACAACGTAGTTCGTAAGCTAATGCCATCTTTGCCCTCGCAATGAGAGCGGCCGATGGTACGGGCACACCTGACGACTGGTAGAACCACTACATCGTGCGGAAATCAGCGAGATGGCGCCGGCGGTAAAGCCGGCAACACCCCGAATTTCATGTTCCCCTCCAGCCGCCGTTTGAAACGGAAGGCTATCAGGAGAGAGTTGACACCGTTGTCCGGAATTGCACCGGCCGGTTGTCGTGGCGTCACAGGGCCCGTCCCTCAACCACTCTTCATGAAATCCAGGCTCGCTCCAAGGGAGCAAATCTGAACTAAGTCTGTGATACCACGGAGCCGGAAATGGATGCAAGGGGGTGTGGAGCGCCCGGCGAAAATTGCAGCGCGACATGGGGCGTTTCTTCCGTATGCTGGGCGCACCTGAAATGGAGGCTTCCGCTTGCACGCATTCCTCAAGACCCATCGCTTTCCCGGCCAACGAGCCTTGCCGCTGCTGGCCTTGCCGCTGCTGGCTCCCTTGCTCCTGGCACCCTCAGTTCAGGCGCAAACGGCGGTTCCGCCGAACCCGGTCGTCGGCTCGTCGAACCCGCTGACGGCTGAGCCGCCCGTCACGCGGCCCTCGACCCAGCCCTGCACCGTGCCACTCTTCACCAGCCAGCAGTTTGCCAACTATGACGACAAGAACTTTACCTTCAATCCGCCGACCGGCTGCCCCGGACCCTGGGCGAAGGTGGTGTTCACAGCGGACTTCAACGTCTCGGAAGGCCGGCAGTTCGACCGCACCGGCAGCGTCTTCATTGGCGGCACCAACGTTTACTTTGGCACCACCGCCGAGCCGCGATCTGCACTCAGCCCCTCCTGGCACGTGGAGCGCGACGTCACCGACCTCAGCGCGTTGTTCGCCCGCCAGCAGGCCGGCCTGGCCTCCCTCGGTAACTTTGTCGGCGTCTCCGGCGGCGTCGATTACACCGGCATCATCACCGGTACAGCCGCGCTTCAGTTCTACCCGGCCGGTCCGAACGATCCTGCGCCTGCCGTCCCCGATGAAGTCGCGCCGCTCAACCCCAACGCCGGCCTCACCAGCCTCAATGCAACCGGCGACCGGCTGAGCCGCCTCTTTCAAAGGCTCGCACCCAATATCGAGCGCGTCTATCTCCAGCTATTCGCGCAAAGCCAGGGCAACGATGAGTTCTGGTACACCTGCTCGCCCAACAGCGTGGCTGCCGCGCTCGAGAACTGCGGCAACACCGGCTTTCGCGAAACCGAGGTGTATGTCGACGGTCAGCCTGCCGGCATTGCGCCTGTGTTTCCGTGGATCTACACGGGCGGCATCGACCCTGCGCTCTGGGAGCCAATTACCGGAGTGCAAACGCTCAACTTCAAGCCATACCTGGTCGACTTGACCCCATTTGCCGGCGCGCTCTCCAACGGCGGGCAGCATACTGTCTCCATCGGCGTCTTTAACGCGAATAGTTCCTTTAGCGTGACCGGAACGCTTCTCTTCTACCTGGACCATGGCGGAACGCAGACAACGGGTGCCGTAACGGCAAACACACTGGGACCCGCACCCACGCCGAACATCGAGGCCGAAGCGCCGGTAGACAGTACCGGGACGACCCATGCGAGAACCTTTGTGACCTCGCAGCGGAGCTTCCTGCTAAGCGGCACGGTGTATACATCGCACGGTCCGGTGACAACCAGCATCAACGAGCAGGTTAACTTTGCCAATTACCAGCTATTTACGATCAACAACACGGTGTACACGCAGGACCTGGCGCAGATCAGCAGTGTACAAACAGACACCAAGCAGCAGACCGGGACCCTGGTGGAAGAAACGCAGAAGAATACTGTGTACCCGCTTACGTTCAACTACAGCTCTGTCAGTAATCCGGATAACTCAGGCAGTCTACTTGTCCATGCCTACCAGCAGGATTTCGAGTACGAGCAGCGGCTGTTGAACGGTATTTCGTACTACAGCGCGGGTTCGCAGGAAGTAGTGGATTCGAGCGACGGCTACTCGCTCGATACGAGCGGCGCGGCGGTGAACCGGACCATCCAGAGTACGGGGAGCTATCAGTCGACCGATACGCTGGGCCATTGCTACAGCCGTGAGTTGACGGCTACCGGGCTTGCGCTCGCGACGGTGACGGATGGAGCGAAGTGTGGAGGGGCGAACAAGCCGTAGCGGTGGTCTATGGTTGCTGCAGGTAGAAGCCCGGCATCACTGCCGGGCTTTTTTCTTATGTGGATTATGTAAGTTAAATCGATTTCCCCTTCGGGTTTGAGGGGACTGCTCGCTCCTGCCGCCTGCGGCCAGGGGCGCGGCATCTACGTCAGTATCATAAGTAATAGCGACACGTGCATGGCCCGCAGCCGCGAGCGATGCGCTCCGCTGCCACGTTTGCGCTTTCGATCCGCAGGAGTTTGTAACAGCATGAGTGACGCTTTCGATATCGCAAGGCAGGGGCGCAAAGGCGGCGCTCCGTGCGACGCACCCGAGGAAAACGAGCCGCGCGGCCCGTGGTCGCCGACCATGGGCAACGCGATCGGCACCGAACCTGTTTCACGGCGGGGCTTCCTGCAGGGTGCCGGGCTTTTAGCCGGTGCGCTCGCGGTGGCGGCTCCAGGGACCGACGCGCGCGCGCAGGAAGAGAAGCTCGCGACCGCACCGATACGCAAGGTGCCGCTCTCGCTGCGGATCAACGGTGAAAGGCATGACGTTGAGGTCGATCCGCGCACCAGCCTGCTGGACCTTCTGCGCGAACAGCTCGGGCTCACCGGTACCAAGGTGGGCTGCAATCACGGGCAGTGCGGAGCGTGCACGGTGATCGCCGGCGGGCGGCGCATCAATGCGTGCCTGTCGCTGGCGCTGGTGCACCAGGGCGACCAGGTGACGACGATCGAAGGGCTTGCGCACGGCGACGAGCTGCACCCGGTGCAGACGGCATTCCTGGAGCACGACGGCTACCAGTGCGGCTACTGCACGCCTGGGCAGATTCTTTCCGCGGTCGCGCTGCTGGATGAAGCGAAGCGGGGTGAACCGAGCTATGTGACCGCTGACCTGCGGAAAACAGGGCCGGTCGAGCTCACGACGGTCGAAATCAAGGAGCGTATGAGCGGCAATCTATGCCGCTGCGGCGCCTACCCGGGCATTGTGGCCGCGGTGCAGCAGGCGTCCGGGCTAAGTGCCGGGCGTACTGCCGAGCAAGGTCAAGGAGCATAGCGAGTGAATCCTTTTGAGTTTCAGCGCGCCGACGGCCCCGATGCGGCCGTAAAGGCGCTTGCGGCGAATGGTAACGCCAAGCTCCTGGGCGGCGGCACCAATCTGATCGATCTGATGAAGATGGGCGTTGAGCGGCCGACCGAGCTGATCGACATCAATCCCCTGCCGCTGGCCGAGATCACAGCGCTGCCCGACGGCGGCGTGCGCCTGGGGGCAACAGCGCGCAACAGCGATACGGCAGCGCACCCGCTCGTACGCGCGCAATACCCCATGCTGTCGCAGGCGATCCTGGCTGGAGCCTCAGCGCAGCTGCGCAACATGGCCACCAATGGCGGCAACCTGCTGCAGCGCACGCGCTGCTACTACTTCTATGACCCCGCCTACGCGCAGTGCAACAAGCGCGTGCCGGGCTCGGGCTGCGCGGCCATTGCGGGCTACAACCGCGTGCACGGGGTGCTTGGCACGAGCGCAGAGTGCATTGCGACCAACCCTTCAGACATGTGCGTTGCACTGGCGGCGCTGGACCCGGTGGTGCGGGTGCGCGGACCCAAGGGTGAGCGCGCGATCAAGTTCGCCGACTTTCACCGACTCGCCGGCAAAACGCCGCAGCTGGATACGAATCTGCGCCCGGATGAGCTGATCCTGTCGATTGACCTGCCGAAGTCGCCGTACGCCGGCCACTCGCATTACCTGAAGGTGCGCGATCGCGCTTCCTACGCGTTTGCGCTGGTATCGGTAGCGGCGGCGGTCGAGGTTGAGGGCAACACCATCCGGAGCGCGAAGCTCGCGCTGGGCGGCGTGGCGCACAAGCCCTGGCGCGCGGAGGCGGCGGAGCACTCGCTTGTCGGCAAGCCTGCGACAGAGGAAAACTACCATGCCGCGGCGGAGCTCGCCATGGCGGGTGCCCAAACGTACCAGGACAACGCCTTTAAAGTACCGATGGCGAAACAGGCGATCGTGCGGGCGCTCACGATTGCAGCAGGGGAGCAGGTATGAGTATGGCAGCGGCCCAAGTACCCGCAGCACAGATGCCCGCGACAAAGATCGGCGATCCCGTGGTCCGCGTCGATGGACGCGCAAAAGTCACGGGCGCGGCGAAGTATGCGGCCGAGTTCGCTGTGCCGAACGTTGCTTACGGCCTTATGGTCACGAGCACGATTGCGAATGGAAAAATCACGCGCATGGACACCACGGCAGCCGAGCGCGCGCCGGGGGTCGTCACCATCCTGACGCCTGCCAATGCGCCCCGGCTGCCCGATGGGGGCCAGTCCGCGGTGAAGCCGCCGGCCGGCCGGCACCTGCAGCTGCTGCAGGACGCCGAGGTGCACTACAACAACCAGCCGATTGCGGTTGTGGTTGCCGAGACAATCGAGGAAGCGCGGCTCGCAGCGTCCCTGATCCAGGTGCGCTACCAGCAGGATGCGCCGAAGCTCGACTTTCGCGCCGGCTTTAACGACGCGCATCCGGGCAAGAACAAGGTACCGCCGGTGCTGGGTGAGGGCGACATTCCCCAGGGTTTCGCGAATGCCGAGGTGACCGTTGACCGCGTCTTTACGACGCCGAAGCAGAACCACAACCCGCTGGAGATGCACGCGACCATCGCCGAGTGGAACGGCGAGCTGCTGACCCTGCACGATGCGACGCAGTACATCTTCGGCGTGAAGAGGACGGTCGCAAAGACGCTCGGCATCCCCGAGGACAACGTGCGCGTGCTGTGCCCGTTCACCGGCGGCGGCTTCGGGTCCAAGGGCTCCACGTGGTCGCATGTGGTGCTGACTGCGATGGCGGCCAAGGTCGCGAAGCGCCCGGTAAAGCTGGTGGTGGCGCGCCCGCAGATGTTTGGGCCGGTCGGCGGGCGCCCGCAGACGTACCAGCATGTGGTCCTGGGTGCCAAGCACGACGGAACACTGACCGCGATCCGGCATGACTGCTACTCGCACACCTCGGTGATCGAGGACTTCGTGGAGCCGTCGTCGGCAGCGACCCGCATGCTCTACAACGCGCCGGTGATTACGACCTCGCAGCTGCTGGTGCCGCTTACTGTCGGCACGCCGACCTTTCAGCGTGCGCCGGGCGAGGCGACCGGCATGTTTGCGCTCGAGGTTGCGCTCGATGAGTTGGCTGAGCAGCTCAAAATGGACCCCATCGAGCTGCGGCTGAAGAACTACGCTGAGGTGGACCCGACCAGCCACAAGCCGTTTACCAGCAAGCACCTGCGCGAGTGCTACGCGCAGGGGGCCGAGCGGTTTGGCTGGGCGAAGCGCACCGCCGCGCCAAGAGCACAGCGGGACGGGCACGAGCTGATCGGCTACGGCATGGCGACCGCTACCTACCCGGCAAACCGCTCGCAGGCGCAGGCCGCGGTGCGGTTTGAGCCGAATGGGCGCGTCACCGTGCTTTCAGGCACACAGGACCTGGGCACTGGTACCTACACCATCATGGCGCAGACTGCGGCGGCGACGCTCGGGATGCCGATTGAGCTGATCGATGCGAAGCTCGGTGATACGAAGCAGCCGCAGGGGCCGGTTTCCGGCGGATCGCAAACCGCTGCCTCGGTAACGCCCGCCGTGCAGGAAGCCGCGAAGCAGGCCGTCCTGAAGCTGGTGACGCTCGAGATTGGCAACAAGGCTTCGCCGTTCTACGGGGCGCAGCCGGAGGAGCTGGACTTCAAAGGCGGCAAGCTGTTCCGCAAATCGGCCCCGGCGAATGGCATTGCGTTTACCGAGGTGATCTCGCGCAACAGCGGTGCTGCTGTGGAAGCAAAAGCGGCTGCCGAGGTTTCGCAGGACGTCGAGATGTACTCGCAGCACTCCTGGGGTGCGGTGTTCGCAGAGGTCGGCGTAGACGAGACGCTGGGGATGGCGCGTGTCCGCAGGCTTACCGCGGTGTACGACGTGGGCACCCTGCTGAACGAGCGTACCGCGAAGAGCCAGCTCATCGGCGGCCTGGTGTGGGCGGTCGGATTGATCCTGGAAGAGGAAACGCATATCGACGCGCAGACTGGGCGTCCGGTCAACAACAACCTGGCCGAGTACCACGTGCCGGTCAACCTGGATATTGGCGAAATCGACGTTTCAGCGCTGAACATTCCGGATAAGAACTTCAACCCGCTTGGCGCGCGCGGTGTGGGTGAGATCGGCATCACCGGTGCAACTGCCGCGATTGCGAACGCGATTTATAACGCCACGGGAAAGCGCATACGCGATACCCCAATCACGCCGGACAAGCTGCTGGCCTAAGCGGGCGGGGCTTGCGGGCAGGGCCTGTACGGTCGCCCATGTGCAAGCCCCTGCTTTTTCGCCGTAGTCCGCAAGGCGGTGATGGCGTGCATCCTATCGCGTGACCGGTCATCCTCTTTCCGGTATCGTGAGACCTATGTCTGCCAAGCTGGAGCTGGCCCTTGTATCGTGTGCTTTGCTCGGCCTGCGGCATGGCTTTGACTATGACCACCTGGCCGCAATCACCGACATTACCAGCGTGCAGCGCGGATGGCGCGAGGGTATGCGCCTCGGTTTCCTTTACGCGCTGGGGCACGCCTGCACTATTGCCGCATTGGGTGTCGCGGTGGTCGTGTTTCGGCTGGCCCTGCCGGTGCACCTGGATGCGGTGGGCGAGCGCGTGGTTGGGGTTACATTGCTGGTGTTGACCGGCTTCATTCTCTTCACCTTCTTCCGGCGAGCGCCCGGGGCGCATGCGCATCCGACCAGCCGCGTGGCACTGTTGATTTCAGGCGCGCGGCAGCTGCACTGGAAGGTGCGCTCCTGGCGCAACCCGGCCCTGCCACGGCCTGATGATTTCCGGTTCCAGTACGGCGAAGGTTCCGTGTTTACGATCGGCATCCTGCACGGTCTCGGCGCGGAAACCCCTTCGCAGCTGGTCTTGTTCCTGCTCGCTGCCAACCTTGGCGGCACCAGCCGAGGCATTTTTGGACTACTCTGCTTCATTCTTGGGCTGCTTACGATGAACACGCTGATGACCGCGTCCGCATCGGGCATTTTCGCGAGCGCCGTGCGGCGGCCGCGGGTGCAGTCCGCGATCACGCTGCTGACCGCCGCCTACAGCCTTGTTATCGGCCTGATTTATGCCTCCGGCGTGTCAGACCGGCTGCCTGCGCTGGTGCGATAGTGGCGCGCAGCGCACAGGCTCACCGCGCACAATGCGCTACCATTTTGCTATGAGCGATCACGCCATAACTGCGTCGAACGCCGCGCCCGATAAGGAAGCCCTGCTTGCCGCGACGCTTCGCGACCTGGGCAGTGTTCTGGTCGCGTATTCCGGCGGCACAGACTCGGCCTTTCTGGCCTACGCGGCACACCAGGCACTCGGGCCGCGCATGCTGGCGGTCATTGCCGACTCAGCCTCGCTGCCGCGCGCCGAACTGGCTGCCGCGCTCGCCTTTACCCGGGAGCACGACATCCCGACGCAGGTGCTGCAAACCACGGAGCTCTCGAATCCCGACTACATCCGCAACGACGCGCAGCGCTGCTTCCACTGCAAGGATGAGCTGTTTACGGCCATGGAGGCAGCGAGGGAGCGTTTGGGCTTCGCGCATCTCGCCTATGGCATGAACCTGGACGACCGGGGTGAGTTTCGACCCGGCCAGCAGGCAGCCGCGCTCCATCGCGCGCAGGCGCCGCTCGTGACAGCGGGGCTGACGAAGGCCGAGATCCGCGCACTGGCGCGCGAAGCCGGACTGCGCGTGTGGGACAAGCCTGCCTCGGCCTGCCTGTCGTCGCGCATCGAGTACGGGCGCCCGGTCACGGCAGAAACGCTGCGTCAAGTAGAGCAGGCTGAAGAGGCGCTTCACGCGATGGGCTTTGCGCAGGTCCGGGTGCGGCACCATGGCGAGCTGGCGCGGGTCGAGATCGCACGCGAGGACATGGTGCGGGTGCTTGCGCTGCCGGTGCTGGACCGCATCACGGACGCGCTGAAAGCCGCGGGATTCTTGTACGTCGCGCTCGATACACAGGGATATCGCTCGGGCTCCATGAACGCGGTCCTGCCCATCTCCGCCATTGCACCGGCGGCACACTGACGGTTCCTGACTGAGGATGAAAGCCACCATGCGCATTGCTTATCTTGACTGCTTTGCCGGCATCTCCGGCGATATGTTTCTCGGCGGTTTGCTGGGCGCCGGGGTGCCGCTTGCCGTGCTGGAAGAGGCGGTTGCGGCTTTGGACCTAGGCGCCTCGTTGAAGATGGAGGTGGTCGACCGGAGCGGCATCTCGTCGATCAAGGTGCATGTGCTTGAGAACGGGGAGCTTGCGGAAGGTGCAGTGCCGCACAGCCATGCGCATGATGAACACGCCCACCAGCACGAAGAAACGGGG
>CAXUDF010000097.1:0-4015 GCA_964249695.1 uncultured Acidobacteriaceae bacterium | reverse complement strand
CATGAGCCGCCGCCGGTGCATACGCACAGCCATGAGCACACCCACACCCATGAGCACCCGCATACTCACGAACACGAGCCGCACGCGCATGTGCACGGTCGTTCGCTGTCGCAGATTCGCGACTTGATCCATGCCTCGCGCCTGCAGCCAGCGGTCAAGCAGCTGGCAACCAGGACCTTCGAGCTGCTTGGGCGCTCCGAAGCGAAAATTCATAACGTGCCGGTCGAGTCGATCCATTTTCACGAGGTGGGCGCGGTCGATGCCATCGTCGACATCGTTGCCTCCTGCGCAGGCGTTGTGCACCTTGGCAGCGGTGAGCCACTGCGCTGGTATGCGTCGCCGGTCAACGTGGGCGGCGGCATGGTCGTGTGCGCGCACGGCACCTTCCCGGTGCCCGCGCCGGCTACGGCAGACCTGCTGCGCGGCATGCCTACCTACTCAGCCCATATCGAAAAGGAACTGGTAACGCCGACCGGCGCGGCCCTTCTGCGGGCGATCGAGCCCGCGTTCGGCCAGCAGCCGGCGATGATTGTCGACACAATCGGCTATGGTGCGGGCAGCCGCAACCCTAAAAACTTTCCGAATGTGCTTCGTTTAAGCATCGGGCACGACCCCGCCGCCGGCATGGAACGGTCTCCCTCCAAGATCGCAGCGCAGCCGGCAAAGCACAGCCATCAGGACGAAGCTCACACGGGCGAGATGGTGACGGTGCTCGAAACTGCACTCGACGATACGACGCCGCAGATCCTGGCGTACGTCGCCGAACGGGCCCTCGTTTTGAAGGCTCTGGACGTGATGCTGACGCCGGTCATCATGAAAAAAGGGCGGCCCGGCACGCTGGTGACCGTGCTTTGCAATGGCGAAAACGCGGCGACGCTGGAAAACCTGCTGCTGCGGGAAACCAGCACGCTCGGTGTGCGCATGCGTCGTGAGCACCGCACCTGTCTTGACCGGCACCACGTGACAGCAGCGACCGAGTTTGGCGAGATCCGCGTGAAAGTCGGTCTGCGCGGCGGCGAGGAGTGGAACGCGCACCCGGAGTTTGAGGACTGCCGCGCTGCTGCGGCTGCCTACGGCGTTGCCGTAAAGCAGGTGATGCAGGCTGCCATGGCCGCATACAGTCTTCAACACTCACCAACACTCGCCTGATCCTCCTGACGCTGCATCTGGCCTGCCGATACGCTGCCCTGCATCTTACGAGGCGAGCCATCCAGGAGGACAGGGCATGGAGCGTAGGGATTTCCTAAAGACAGCCGCGATTGCGGGAGTAGGTACAGCTGCTGGAAGCGGCGCGCAAGGGCAAGCGGCGCCTCCCACGGCAGTGGCGCGCCCCATGTCGCCCGATATGCAGTATCGCGAGCTGGGCCGGACCGGCGAGAAGGTATCCGCGGTCGGGCTGGGCGGCTACCATATTGGCAAGCAGCAGGACCCTGCAGAAAGTGTGCGCCTGGTGCGTGCCGCGATCGACCGCGGCATCACCTTCATGGATAACTGCTGGGATTACAACGACGGAATCAGCGAAGTGCGCATGGGGCAGGCGCTGCGCGACGGCTACCGGAACAAGGTCTTCCAGATGACCAAGATCGACGGCCGGACCGCGAAGGAATACAACAAGCAGCTGGAAGAGTCGCTGTCGCGGTTGCACATGGATACGATCGACCTGGTGCAGTTCCACGAGGTGATTCGCCTGGATGACCCGGACCGCATTTTTGCGCCGGGCGGCGCGATGGAAGCAGCTGTAGCAGCACGGCAGGCAGGCAAGATTCGCTACATCGGCTTTACCGGTCACAAGGACCCGATTGTGCTGCTGCGCATGCTCGACATCGCGCAAAAGCACAACTTCCACTTCGATACGGTACAGATGCCCATCAACGTGATGGACGCTCACTTTCGGTCGTTCACGAAGGACGTGATGCCGGTTGCGAACGCGCAAGGCATCGGGGTGCTCGCGATGAAAACCTTTGGCGACCACTTCATCCTGGACAGCAACACGGTCGACCCGGTGCAGGCTTTGCAGTACGGGCTTTCACAGCCTGTGTCGGTCGTGATTACTGGCATCGACTCAATGCCGATCCTTGATCAGGCGATGGTGGCGGTGAAGAACTTTAGGCCGATGACGCAGCCCGAGATGGCTGCTCTGCTGGCGAAAACTGCAGACGCGGCGAGTGAGGGAAAGTACGAGCTCTTTAAAACGACCTCGCATTTCGACGGAACCATACAGAACCCGAAGTGGCTGGGCTAAGACGATAGATCAACAAGAAGGGCCCGCCATAGAGGCGGGCTCTTCTTATTAATAGTGCTTTGCCGGTAGAGAACCCGAGCAGACTAGGCGCGCTCGAAATGCTTGAACCAGAGCGCCTGTTTTGCGATCGGCTCGGTCTTCGTCACCAGCTCCGCCTGCTGTGGACCACTGAGCGGCGTAAAGTCCCGCGCCAGTTGCACGTTTTGCTCAAGCTGCGGGATATTGTCGCAGCCGATGATCATGGTGCTGACAGGCTGTGAAAGGACATAATAGACAGCCTCACGCATATTGAGGGTTCCGGAGCGGCTCGAGATTTCCGCGCCACCCTCCCACATCTTTTGCTGCTTCTCTACCGAGGGCGGGACCCACGACGAAAGAATGCGCCCGCGCGCCGGTACTTTCATTGCGATGATGCCCATCTGCTTCTCCACTGCGAGCGGCAGCAGGGCGTCGGAGAAGCTGTGCTGGTGCGTGTCGGCGGCATTAAGAGCCATCAAGACCGTGTCAAACGGGTAGCGGTGAATGCACTCGATGAGCGACTCGGGGCGGTGGTGGCCGGTGATGCCGAGATTCTTGACGATGCCCTGATTCTTGCATTCGATGAGCGCTTCCATGGCGCCGCCTTTAGCGAAGCACGCGTCGACGTCTGTCATGGTGCCGATGTCATGCAGCTGCCACAGGTCTACGTGGTCGGTGTTCAACAACTGCAAGGACTTCTCGATCATGCGCATGGATCCGTCGCGCGTACGCTCCTTGGTCTTGGTCGCAAGAAAAGTTTCCTTGCGGCGGCGCTTCATCACTGCTCCAAAATATTGCTCACTCCAGCGGTCCGGGCCGCCGTAAATCGACGAGGTGTCGCAGTAATTGACGCCGAGGTCCAGAGCGCGCTCGATGATCGGAACAGCCACATCGGCGTTGTTCGGCAGCTCAATGGCACCCTGGCCGCCGAGCGAAAAGGCCCCGACACGATACCCGGTACGGCCCAAATTGCGCGTGGGCATGGTGTCGCGCGACATGGGAGCACCCTGAGCAGCTGCGCCGGTCTGTGCTTCGGAAGCAATGGGCTGCGTGAGAAGGCCGGCTGCTACCGCACCGCCGGTCTTTAGAAAACTGCGACGACCTTGTTTCACGGAACTTTCTTCAGACACACAGCCTCCCGGCACCCACTCTTGCCCTCAACGGGCTCTGTGGAGATGGTACCGCGTTTACCATGCGGCTGGGAGGCCGTTCGTGTGCTGCTGAGGCACACAAACGGCCTGCTCCGATGCCGCAGGCTCCTGGTGGAGCAAAGCGGAGGCTACGAGGCTTTCGCGTCCCGAAATCCCCTTACCGTATCGTGCGACGCAAGAATATGCGTTTGCTGCATCTGGAGCACGTCACGGATGTTAGAGGGCAGGTGCTCGGCAAGAGCCGTTTCATAGGCTTTCTTGGCCACATCCTCACCCTGCTCGGCTGTATCAAGCAGCGTCTTGTCGCCCCCGCCGAGATTTGCCTTCAGCTCACCCCAGGCGCGGTGGACCCGCCCCGACAGCATGCCGCTTTGCTCAACGTCTTTGACGCCAAGCCTATGTAGTTCGTTCTCAAGCTCGCCTGCAAAGTTGGCCCGCGCCTGGGTTTCCTGAAGGAAAAAGAGGCGAGCCGGCTCATCCTTGATGTGCTTGCCCAGCTCCGTAAATCCCTGGTGGCTATCGCGCAGCACATCGATCAGCTTGCCGAGGGTCGCTTTTACTTTCTCGTGATCAATACTTTCTGCCATTAGTCTTCCTCCCGCCC
>CAXUDF010000096.1:11209-13496 GCA_964249695.1 uncultured Acidobacteriaceae bacterium | reverse complement strand
CCGAAGTCGTTGCCGTAGGTGAATGGCTCCGGCAGCTCGCCTTTTGCGTGCGCCTCGTTGAGCATGCGCGCGGCTTCGTCGTAGCGCAGGCGCGGAAACGGGGCTTTGATCGTCTCCAGCTTCGCGATGTCGCGGCCGGTGAGGGCGAGATCGGCGCGGCGGCGCGTGAGCACGCGGTCGACGAGAAAGGCGATGAAGTTTTCGGCCAGCTCCATCAACTCATCCAGGCCGGCGTAGGTCATCTCCGGCTCCACCATCCAGAACTCGGTAAGGTGGCGGCGGGTTTTCGATTTCTCGGCGCGAAACGTTGGTCCGAAGGAGTACACGCGGCCGAGCGCGAGCGCGGTGGCTTCAATGTAGAGCTGGCCGGACTGGGTGAGGAAGGCTTCCTCGCCAAAATACTCGACCGGAAACAGCGTCGAGGTGCCTTCGCACGCCGCCGGGGTAAGGACCGGCGGGTCGGTGAGGGTAAAGCCCTGTTCGTCAAGGAAATCTCGCGCGGCGCGGATGATCTCGGCGCGGATGCGCAGGATGGCAGACTGGCGCGGGGTGCGGATCCAGAGGTGGCGGTGCTCCATCAGGAAGTCGACGCCGTGCTCTTTGAGCGTGATGGGAAACGGAGCGTCTTCCCCGACGCGCTGGTGGACCGTCAGGTCCTCGACGTCGAGCTCGTAGCCGCCGGGGGCGCGTTTGTCGGCACGCACGCGCGCTGTCACGGTGACCGAGGACTCGTGGGTCAGCGTCTTGATGCGGTCGAAGACCTCGGGCGGCACGGCAGCCTTGGGAACAATGCCCTGGATGGTGCCCGAGCCGTCACGGAAGATGGGGAACAAAAGCTTCCCGCTTTCGCGCAGATTGTAGAGCCAGCCCTGCAAGGTGACGCGCTGGCCGTCGTGGCGGCCGATGGCGGCGATGGTGGTCAGGGGGGCCGATTTCAGCTCTGTTTCAGGGGCGGGGAGTGCTTGCGTGTCGTCTGCCATTGGGGTTCCTGTTGCCTTGGATGATGTTGGGGTGGCCGGTTGAAAAGCAACAGCAGATCCTTCGCTCACGCTCAGGATGACCCCATTTGGGATGGGAATGAGCGAGTCAGGTCGGGCGGACTTCTGTCCATAACTCCCTGACGCGCCGCTCGCCTCAGGCGGCGTCGAGTTGGGCGAAGGCTGCCCTGGCTTTTTCGGCAATCTGCGCAGCATCGGCGCCAAGCGTGTAGTGAATTTCCAGTACGCCGGCGGGCTGCTGCGCGGCTTTGCGAAGGCCGGCGTAGGCCGCGACCAGATCGATGGAGCCGTCCCCGGGCCAAAGGTGTTCATCCTTGTGGCCGTGATTGTCGTGGATGTGCGAGGAGCGGACGCGGTCGCTCAACTGCGCGAGCGCGTCGGGAACCCCGTCGCCGAGATGGGCATGGCCAAGGTCGAGGCACACCCCGACGTCGTCGAAGTGGCCGGCGCGCAGGATCTCCAGCAGATGCGCTGGGGTGGTGACGTCGTTCTGGATGTTTTCGACCAGGAGGCGCACACCGAGGGGGCGCGCGTAGGTTTGCAGGTGTTCGAGCGCGGTCAGGGCGTTCTCGATGGTTCGGGGGTTCCAGGCGTCGCCGCGGTCGCCCAGGTGCAGCACGAGGTGCTTGAAAGGGATTTGCTCAGCGACTTCCAGGGCGCGCTTGACCTCGTCCATGCCGTCGATGCGGCGCGATTTGTCGCTGTGGACGATATTGACGGACGGCTCGCCGCCGCGGCCCGAGTCGTAGTCGCTGTAAAGCGGGGCGTGCACGGAGAAGAGCTCGACCGGGTTTGCGCGGAACCAGTCACCGATCTCCCGCATGGTGGCGCGGTCGGTGTAGTCAAAGTGCTGGCGCGCGGCGAAAAGTTCGATCCCTTCGGCGCCTGCGCGGGCCAGGGTATCGAGCAGGCCGGGGTGAAGGCGCGACTTGAGAAAGATGTGAGAGGAGATGACCTTCAGCATTGTTTTCTTGGCTTTCCGGTCTATCTTCTCATCCCGCGTTTTCGCCTGCCGGCGATGCAGGGGCCGCAGCAGTGCCCTGGTGGTAGCGCATCTGCCAGCGGCCCTCCCGCCAGACCCAGACTGAGCTGCGGTAGGCTTGCGCATCCCCGTGCACGGTGCGGTAGGTCGCCAGTGCCGCTGCCTCGCCGAGGGCAACGACGGCAAAGTTTTCAAGGCGTATCGCCCGCTCCGGCTCCGCTGCCAGCTCCTCCAGGATTTGTGACCTTGTGTACACGCGCCCGCTCCGGCCGACCTCACAGAAGTCTTCGGCCAGCAGCGCTTCCAC
>CAXUDF010000096.1:0-11109 GCA_964249695.1 uncultured Acidobacteriaceae bacterium | reverse complement strand
CTAATAACCGGCAGCCTTGCCGAAGTTCTGCCGGTGGTCCTGGCCGGCGGTCAGCACGCCCGTGTCCGGGTCGCGCGCGATGCACTCGCCGTTGCTCCACGGACGGGTGTTTTCCTTGACCGGGTAGCCCATGGCCCGCAGTGCGGCAAGCCGGGCGGGGTCGAAGCCGGGCTCGACCAGCAGGGAATCGGGCAGGAACTGGTGGTGGAAGCGCGGCGCGTCGACAGCGGCCTGCATATTCAAGCCGCCCACCTGCGCTGACAGCAGGATATTGATGACCGTCGAAGGGATGAAGGACCCGCCGGGCGAGCCAAGCACGAAGCGGACGCTGCCGTTCGCGGCGAGCACGATGGTCGGCGTCATGCTTGAGAGCGGCCGTTTACCCGGAGCGATGGAATTGGCTGCGCCCTGGACCAGGCCGAACATATTGGGTGTGCCGGGCTTCGACGTGAAATCGTCCATTTCGTCGTTGAGCAGAAAGCCGAGGCCGGGCGCGGTCTCATAGGAGCCGAACGCGCCGTTCAACGTTGTGGTCACCGCGACTGCGTTGCCTTCTGCGTCGAGCACGGAAAAGTGGGTAGTCTCGGTCTTTTCGCCGGCACCGGCTGGCAGCAGAGCCCCGCCGTCGGTCGGCGGCGGCGGCAGAAAGCCGTTTGGCCGCTGCAAGCTCGCCGAGGTGCTCGCCGCTTTGGGATCGATGGTCTGCCGCCATGCCTCGGCGTAGGCCGGGCTCAGCATCGCCGCGATCGGCATGCGAACAAATGCCGGGTCGCCGAGGTACGCATTGCGGTCCATGTAGGCCCGCCGAAACGCTTCCGCCACCCAGTGGATCCAGTCCGGGCTGCGGTCGCCCATCGCGCGGAGGTCCGGTGCAGGTGCCGCAGCGAGGATGTTGAGCGTTTCGAGCAGGGTGACGCCGCCGGAGGAGGGCGGTGGAGCACTGACAACAGTGAGCCCAGCGTACTCGCCGCGCAGCGGAACGCGCTCGATGGCATGGTAGGCGGCAAGATCCTGCTCGGTGATGGGGACGCCCTCACGCTTGAGCCCCGCGGCCAGCTCCTTCGCCAGATCGCCCCGGTAGAAGCTGTCCGGATCGGCGGCGATGCGCTCCAGGGTCTTCTTAAGCTGCGGCTGGCGGAGCGTATCGCCCGCGGTCCAGGTTTTCTGGCCGAAGATGGCGCGGGTTTCAGAGTAGTCGCGCAGGTGCGGGTCGTTCAGCAGGTGCGCCTCCTGCTCGGTCAGCTGGAAGCCTTCGCCGGCCATGTGGATCGCCGGACGCATCACGGCGCCCAGCCCGAGCCGGCCGTATCGCTGCTCGGCGAGCACCAGCCCCGCGACCGAGCCCGGCACCCCGACCGAGCGCGGCCCGATCGTGCTGTCGTGGGGGATGATGTTGCCCTCGCTGTCGAGATACATGTTGGCCGAGGCGGAGGCGGGTGCGGTCTCGCGAAAGTCGATAAAGGTGTCGTGCGGCGGCGTTTTTGGGTGCGTCCGATTCGCGCCCGACAGGTGGACGAGCATGAAGCCGCCGCCGCCCAGGTTGCCGGCGAACGGGTACACAACCGAAAGCATGAACGCGGTGGCGACCGCGGCATCGACCGCGTTGCCGCCTTTTTTGAGGGTGTCGAGGCCGGCGTCGGTGGCCAGGTGCTGCACGCTCACCACCATGGCATGGAGGCTTGTCTCGGGCTGCTCTGTCCGGTAGCCCGGGATGGGGCCGCCGGCGCCCGTTTCCGGCGCGGCCTGTGCGCGCATTTGCGAGGCAACGGTGAGGAGCAGCAGCGAAACGACCAGGGCGCGCATATGCGCAGCAGTGTAGCCCGACGGATCGCGGCGGCGAAGCGTTTCCTGCGTCGCGCCGCCGCAGGCTTTGCGGCGCTGCTTGTGGGCTGCTGACGGCGCGAGGGTACACAGCGCCCGCTACACTAGCCGGATGCCGGTCACGCTGCGCTCGTACGCAAAGATCAACCTGGGCCTGGCGATCGGACCGACGCGGCCGGACGGCTTTCATGCGCTGACGACCTTGTACCAGACGATCGAGGCGCACGATCTGCTTACGATTTCGGTGACCGAGGGCGTGAGTGAAAGCCGGATCGTTCTGAGCTCCAACGATGCGCGGGTGCCGCTCGACGGGCGCAATACCGTGGCAAAGATTCTGGGCCTTGCGTTGGCAGCGCCCGGCAGGGAGCGGCTTGGCGCACGGGTGCACATTGAGAAGCGTTTGCCGATCCAGGGTGGGTTGGGCGGCGGTTCCGGCAATGCGGCCTCGGCGCTGGCGGGCCTGGAGCAGGAGATTGCCCGGCTGGGGCTTGCGCCGGCTTTGTCCGGGGCGGAGCGGCTGCGCATGGCGGCCGAGGTGGGCTCGGACGTGCCGCTCTTTCTGCTGGGCGGCACGGTGCTGGGGCTGGGCCGCGGTGAAGAAGTAGTGCCGCTTGGCGACCTGAGTGAGAAAAAGGCGCTGGAGGCGGTCATCGCGCTGCCGGAGGAAGGGGTTGCGACCCCGGCCGCGTTTCGGGCCTGGGATGAGGGGCAGCTTGCGCGCGGGTTGACCCAGGACGCGCAGATCGATAGACTCAAGCAGTTACAGCGTGCTCTCGCATCCGCATGGGCCGAGCAGCACACAACCGGTGTCCTTGCCGTTGGCAAGGATCAAGCGGGTCTCCTACCCACGCTTGTCCAGACCGGGATACTCCTAAACGACTTTGAAGAAGTCGTTTTCCGGCAGCATCCCCTTCTAAGACAAATCAAGCGTGCCCTGGCAGGCGAATCGACCCGCGTGTGCGCCTATGCAGCGCTTTCCGGGTCCGGGTCAGCCGTATTTGGGCTGTACACCGGGGCCGCGGCAGCGGAAGACGCGGAGCAGCGGCTCCAGGACATGGGAGTTCGCAGCATGCGTACCCGAACCGTAAGCCGCGCGGCGTACTGGGCGGGCATGGGTGTGGGGTGAGGGAAGCAGAATGGAAGCGGGAAGGTGCCGCGCAGTGTTTTTGGGCGATCGACTAATGGTAGGTCAAGTGCCTTTGACGCACTTTGTCTAGGTTCGAATCCTAGTCGCCCAGCCAGTTTTTAGAGTGCGAGATTCACTTTGCCGCGATTGGGAGAAACCGCCCGCGCGACAAAGGCAGGCTAAGCAGGCCATCGTGGTGGAGACAAACCAGTCTTCGTGAAAGGGTGCGAGATGAAGCAGGGCGAACAGCTGGGAAGCGCGGCGGAGACGGCGGCAGAACCGACTGGCACGGAGCGCAATGGGCACGGCGGAGCGAAGCCGTTTGTCGAGCGCCGTAAAGTATCCCGCCTCCGCGAGGACAAGCGGTTCCGCATCTTTTCGGGCAGCGCTAATCCAGGCCTGGCGGCAGACATCTGCAAGCACATTGGCGTGCCCCTCGGGGAAACGCGGCTCCAGCGCTTCGCGGACGGCGAGATCCACTTCCAGCTGCTGGAGAACGTGCGCGGCGCGGATGTGTTTGTGATCCAGCCGACCTCAAACCCGGTGGACCGCCACCTGGTCGAGCTGCTGATCATGATTGATGCTTTGAAGCGCGCCTCGGCCGGGCGCATCACGGTCGTGGTGCCGTATTACGGCTATGCGCGGCAGGATAGGAAAGACCGGCCGCGGGTGGCGATCTCGTCCAAGCTGGTGGCGGATTTGCTGGCAA
The DNA here is from genome assembly GCA_964249695.1 of uncultured Acidobacteriaceae bacterium. Taxonomy (GTDB): domain Bacteria; phylum Acidobacteriota; class Terriglobia; order Terriglobales; family Acidobacteriaceae; genus EB88. The sequence goes on along the minus strand of CAXUDF010000096.1, from coordinate 7,453 downwards.
CCGCGGGCGCCAATCGCGGGTTGTTTATGGACCTGCACGCGGCGCAGATCCAGGGGTTTTTCAACATCCCGGTCGATCACCTGTTTGCGAGCCCGGTGATGGTGAGCTACTTCCGCGAGCTGGCGCTGCCGGACCTGACTGTGGTGTCGCCGGACGCGGGCGGCGTGGAGCGGGCGAGGTTTTTTGCGACCAAGATGGGCGCGCCGCTGGCGATTGTGGACAAGCGGCGTACCGACATCAACGTGACCGCGGTGATGAACGTGATCGGCGATGTGCGCGGGCGCACCTGCCTCGTGATCGACGACATCGTGGATACGGCGGGCACCCTCGTCAAAACGGTCGACGCGCTGCTGGATCAAGGGGCGGCCGCGGTCTACGCGTGTGCGTCACATGCGGTGTTGTCGGACCCGGCGGTGGAACGGATTCATGGCTCGCGGTTGAAGGAGCTTGTGATCAGCGACTCCATTCCACTATCGGACGCGGCGAGGGCGGAGCCGAAGATCAAGGTGCGGAGCATTGCCGGGCTGCTCGGGGCGGCAATTGAAAGCATCCATATGGAAACCAGCGTCAGTACGCTTTTTAACTAAGCAGAACTAGAACAGCAGGAAAGGGAGCGCAAAGCGTGCCCGAAAGGAAGATGAGGCTATGGCAACAGCAGAAGTAGTAAACGCGGAAGTCCGTGAAGGCAGGTTTACCAAGAACGCGGCGCGCCGTGTGCGGGTCGCAGGCAAACTGCCCGGCGTGGTGTACGGAGCCAAGGAGGCGGCGGTTCCGGTCGCGCTTGACCCGAAGCAGATGCTGCGGATTTTGCACTCGGCTACAGGGCACAACACAATTTTTGACCTGGACGTAGCCGGCGCCAAGGCAAAGGCGATGATCGTTGACTGGCAGTTTGAGCCGATCAAGGATCGACTCATCCACGTAGACCTGAAGCGGATCGCTCTCGATGTGGCGATGCGGGCCGAGGTGCCGATCGTGCTGGTGGGCATAGCGGCCGGCGTCAAGAACGAAGGCGGGCTGCTCGACCAGGTGCTGCGCGAGGTTGAAATCGAGTGCCTGCCGTCTGATATTCCTTCCTCGGTCGAAGTGGATGTCAGCGGGATGAAGATCGGCGATGTGCTGCGGGTGGCCGACCTGCCGCACGGCGGCAAGTTCCGCTTTATCACTGACGAGGAAGCGACGGTCGCGCACCTGGCCTTGATGAAGGAAGAGCCGGCAACGGCGGATGCACTGGCAGCGGCGGCCGAGCCCGAAGTGGCCAAGAAGGGCAAGGGCGAGACACCGCCAGACGCCGTTACCAAAAAGTAGGCAAGGGATGCTGTTGGTGGTGGGATTGGGCAATCCCGGGCCTGAGTACCAGTGGACGCCGCACAACGCCGGGTTTCTGGCGGTCGACCGAATCGCGGACCTGGCTGGGGTTGTTGTCACGAACCGACGGGCGCGGGCGCTGACCGGCAGGGTGTCCTTCCCGAGCCCGTCCGGCGGCTGCGAGGCGGTACTGGCGAAGCCAGAAACCTGGATGAATCATAGCGGCGAGTCGGTGGCGGCGCTGGTTCGGGAGTTTGCGGTGGACCCGGCGCGGGAGCTGCTGGTGCTGTATGACGAGCTGGCGTTCCCGCTGGGCACCCTGCGGATCAAGCCGGACGGCTCGGCGAACGGACACAACGGCGCAAAGAGCATCCAGGCTCTGCTGGGCACCGACCACTGGGCGCGGATCCGGATCGGCGTTGGGCCGGATGGGGAAGTTGGCAAGGGTCGACGCGGCGCAGAGTACCTGCTGCAGCCGATGCGCCGAATGGAGCTGGGACTGCTGGGCGAGGCGCTGGATCGGACCGCCGAAGCTGTTGCGGTGGTAGCGACTGACGGCATCGCGGCAGCGATGAACAGATTTAACCCGGCTGTGGCAGCGGGCAGGTAGCAGAGATTTGAGGAAGTGGACTCCCGCGGAGAGCGGGAAGTTCAGATCGAGGCAGGTATGGCAGAAGCAGGACGTTTCTACGAAGTGATGTTTATCATCCGTCCCGATGTGGCGGAAGAGGATGCCGACAAGCTGATCGCGGGCTTTGAAGGTACGGTGACTGGCGGCGGCGGCAATGTGCGCTCGGTTGAAAAGATGGGGCGGCGCAAGCTGGCCTACACGGTACGCAAGTTCAACGACGGCAACTACGTGCTGCTGACCATTGATGCGGACGGCAAGCTGGTAGCCGAGCTTGAACGGCGTTTGCGCGTGTCCGAGCCGGTCATCAAGTACCTGACCGTGCGCATGGATGAGGAAGAGAAGCGGCTCGACAAGGTGAAGGCTCTGCGTGCGACGCGTGTGAAGCGCACGGCGCAGCCGAACCCGGAGCTGGCCGCGGCGTCGTCGCAGGCCGCCCCGGCACCCGTGCCGGCCGTGGAAGCACCCGCGCTCGCGTAAGCGTTAGAACGCCCCGCATGGGGCTTGAAAGGGATGAGGATTATGGCAGACGAAACACAGGCAACACCCCGCGTCGAGGGTTCGGGCGGATCGCAATCGGATAGCCCCCGCACAGACGGACCCCGCACAGACGGGCCTCGTACCGATGGCCCGCGCTCCTCTGGTCCCGGCGGCCCGGGCAGCGGCCCGCGCCCGCCGCGTCCAGCAGGCGGAGGCGGACGCAAGTTCTTCCGGCGCAAGAAGGTTTGCAAGTTCTGCGTTGAGAAAATTGAAGCCATTCCGTACCGCGATGTTCGGCTGCTGCAGCAGTTTGTAGCCGAGCGCGGCAAGATCACGCCGCGGCGCCTGACCGGCGTCTGCACCACGCACCAGCGGCGTTTGACGCGCGCGATCAAGCAGGCGCGCAATATCGCGCTGCTGCCATTCGCTGCGCGCTATTAAGAACAGGGCCGCCGAGTCGAATCGCGGCCGCTACGTGAAAGGTTTTGGGAGAACGCACCATGGAAGTCATCCTCAAAGAAGATTTGGAGCACCTGGGCAATCGTGGCGATGTCGTCAAGGTTGCCGACGGCTACGGACGAAATTACCTGCTGCCGCGCAAGCTTGCCATGCAGGCGACCACAGCCAACAAGGCTGTCATCGAGCAGATGAAGCAGTCGGCAGTGCGCCGGTCGGCGCGCGAAAAGGGCGAGGCAGAGCAGATGGTCGCGCAGTACGACGCGCTCACGCTTTCCTTCACGCGCAAGACCGGGGAGAACGAGCAGCTGTTTGGTTCAGTGACCTCGTCGGACATCGCGCAGGCGCTGGAAGCTCAGGGATTCGCGACAGACCGGCGCAAGATTCAGCTGGAAGAGCCGCTGCGGCAGCTGGGCGAGTTCCTGGTGCCGGTTAAGCTGCACCGCGAGGTGAGCGCGCATGTCAAGGTTGTGATTGAGGGTGAGGCAGCGACGGCGTAGCGTCTGTCGAAGCCCGCTCCACGTGTCATGACCAAAGGTGTTGTGCTTCGGCTGCTTGGTGCGGAACAACAGCTCCCAAATGCCGGCAGGCGTTGGGAAGTACATTCTGGATGGTTAAGACGTATGGAGAGATGGTTGCCGAGGCGCTGCGAGAAGTGGGCGTTCTTGTCCTTGTATTTTCTCTGCTCGATCGCCTCGTCGCCGGCACGATTACAATCAAGTGGATATTGACGGCAGCGGTCGTCAGCGCATTTTCCTTCTTAGCCGGTTGTTTTCTCGAAAGGTGGAGACTCGATGCATAGCTTTATGCAGGAATACGGATCGCTCTTGATCGTGTTTATCGTCTGCGTAGCGCTTTTCTTTTCGGGCCTGATCAGTATCAATCGGGAAAAGGCGAAGCGCGCACACCGGCTTTCGGCGGTTCCACTGGAAAACGAAGCAATCAGCCATCGTCCGTCCGGTCTACCGCTCCGTTAAGGCAGCGGCGAGGGTCACAACGACCGCCCTTCCCGGGCGGTTTGTTTTTCTTCCGCAAGGAGTTCCATGCCCCGTCCCATCGCTATCTACTACGAGCAGCCGCACTGGTTCAAGCCCCTGTTTGCCGAGCTCGACCGCCGCGCGATCCCCTACGAAAAACTCGACGCGACCACGCATAGCTATGCCATTGAAGATCGACCGGAAACACAGTATTCGCTGGTCGTGAACCGCATGAGCCCGTCGGCTTGGAATCGTGAGCACGGCGACACGATCTTCTACACGCTCGGCTACCTGGACCACCTTGCCTCGCGCGGCGTACGTGTCATCAATGGCACGCGGGCGTTTCAAACCGAGTTGTCCAAGGCTTCGCAGCTTTCCATGCTCGACGAGCTTGGCCTCGGGTACCCACGCGCGCGCGTCATCCACCGGGCCTCGCAGGCAGCTGCGGCGACCGAGGGGCTGCGCTTCCCGGTCGTCATCAAGCCAAACATCGGCGGCTCGGGCTCGGGCGTGAAGCGCTTTGACGCGTGGGAGCAGATTGCCGCCGCGGCCGAGGCGGGCGAGCTGCAGCTCGGTCTTGACTCGACCGCGCTGATGCAGGAGTTCATCCCGGCGCAGGGCGGCTATATCGTGCGCTGCGAGGTGCTGGACGGCAAATTTCTCTACGCGATCAAGGTGCATACCACTGGAGAAACTTTTGACCTGTGCCCGGCCGATATTTGCCGCACTACCGCTGGGGTGGACCTGAACCGGGCCGCGTGCGCGATTGACGCGCCCAAATCGGGCATCCGCGTGGAAGGGTATGACCCGCCGGCCTCGGTGGTGAATGACGTGGAGCGCATCATGGCTGCCGCAGGCGTTGAGCTTGGCGGCGTGGAGTATATGGTGGACGCGCGGGACGGCGATGCTGGGCGCCCGCTGTATTACGACATCAATGCGCTCTCGAACTTCGTCGCTGACGGCGAGCGCGTGGTGGGCTTTGATCCGTTTGTGCGCCTGGTGGACTGGCTGGTGCTGGAAGCGGAAAAGGCGGACGCGCAGCAGTGGCACCATGAACGCCGTGCGGAGAAGATTGTAGCGCTCGGCATCAGCCAGCCCGCAGGCGTGCGCTAGTGCGTTTCTCCCTCACGTGCCGTCGAAGCCGCACTACCTCGCGCGGCTTTTCCGTTAAGGAAAGCCGTATGCCACAGAACGTTTCGACTCAACCCAAGGGAGAATCGCGCTGATGCGCTACGGCTTCTGGATGCCCGTGTTCGGCGGCTGGCTACGCAATGTCGAGGATGAAGCAATGGAGGCAAGCTGGAGCTATGTGCGCCGGCTTGCTGTGCGCGCCGAAGAACTCGGCTACGACCTATCGCTCATTGCCGAGCTGAACCTGAACGATATTAAGGGAGTGGACGCGCCGTCGCTCGATGCCTGGTCGACCGCGGCCGCGCTGGCTGCGGTGACCGAGCGGCTGGAGCTGATGGTGGCCGTGCGCCCCACCTTTCACAACCCGGCGCTGCTGGCAAAGCAGGCTGCGAACATCGACCACATCTCGAATGGCCGCTTGACGTTGAACGTTGTGTCCAGCTGGTGGGCCGATGAAGCTACCAAGTATGGCCTGCATTTCGATCAGCACGACGACCGCTACGCGCGAACGAACGAGTGGCTCGACGTGCTGAACGGCTGCTGGGCTGGTGCAGACGAGCAGGGCCGCAATTTCTCCTACCAGGGCCGGTACTACCAGGTCGAGGAGAACGTGCTGTCGCCGAAGCCAGTGCGCGCGCCCCGACCGACGCTCTACGCGGGCGGCGAGAGTGAAACGGCAAAGAACCTGATTGCCGGCAAGTGCGACGCGTACCTGATGCATGGGGACTCGCCGGCGCGGGTCGGCGAAAAGATTGCGGACATGCGCGAGCGCAGGGAGCGCGCCGGGCTGCCGCCGATGGTCTTCGGCGTCGCGGGCTATGCGATCGTGCGCGAAACGGCCGAGGCCGCGCAGCGTGAAGTGATCCGGATCACGGATGTGCAGCAGTCCGCGCAAGGGTACCGGAACTACCAGCAGTGGATTACGGGCTCAAAGCTCGAGCAGAAAGTCTCGCTCGAAGACTACTCGGTCTCAAACCGCGGGCTTCGCTCCGGGCTGGTCGGTACGCCCGACCAGGTCAAGGCGCAGGTAGCCGCGTTTGAGGAAGCCGGGTGTGATCTGGTGCTGTTACAGATGTCGCCGCAGCTGGAAGAAATGGAACGCTTTGCTGAGCAGGTGATGCAGGGGTAACGGGGGTACTCTTGCGTCGTGATTTTATGGGTATGCTTTCGAAGATGCAGGTACCGTGCCAGCATGCGTCTTCTTGCTTTGCTTGTCGCCTTTCTAACACCCGTTGCTGCCTGGGCACAGTGGGAACTCCAGCCAACCGCGACCTCCGCGACGCTGCAAAGTGTATCCGCCGTCAGCGACGAGATCGCCTGGGCAGCCGGCGATGCGAGTACCGTTCTACGCACCTCCAACGGCGGCGCCGCCTGGACGATATGCGAACTTCCAAAAACAGCGAAAAAGCTCAATTTTCGCAGCATTGAAGCCATCAGTGAACGGCAGGCGCTTGTTGTCTCAACCGGCAAGGGCGACTTGTCGCGTGTATACAGCACCGTGGACGGCTGCCAGACTTGGAAGCTGGTATTTACCAATCCGGACGCGACCGGCGCCTTCCGCGCTTTGCACCATATCACTGAGAAGCAGGTGTACCTGCTCGGAGAACCGGTAGATGGCAAGTTTGCGATGTACTACAGCCGCGATAACGGGGAAAACTGGTTTGACACGCAGGATCCGGGTCTGGACTCTGAAAAGAGCGAGGCAGCATTCTCCTCGGTGAGCGGTGCGCTGCGATCGAGCGCCACAACGCTGCTGTTTGGGTCGCGTGGAGCCACCGCGCTGTACCTGCACTATACCTTTGCAAACTGCTCGGCCGCAGGAGTCTCCGGCATGTGTCCGATAGAGTGGGGGCGGAAAGAGGTTGCGCTTCCGCGTCTGAACGAGCAAACCGAAGAGTTCGCGTTTGCGTCGCGCGTCCAGCTCAATCGCACATCCGGCGCCATGGTGCCGCTGCTGCTCGCAGTCTGCTCTTCCGCAACGCCGTCCGCCGGATGCGCGGCTGTTTCCAGCGACATGGGCAAGAGCTGGCAGGCATCGGTTGCCCCGCCGAAAGACAGCCGCGCGGCGATCGGCTACGCGGCGGCAACAGGCTTGTGGATCGCGGTCGGCGAGAGCGGAACAGACGTGTCCTCGGACGATGGTCGGACATGGCGGCCTGCCGCGCCTGATGGAAGCGGCGCACCGGGGCAAGACGGTGGCTGGCGGGCCATTTCGCTGCCGTTTGCGGTCGGGGAGAAAGGGCGCATTGGCAAGCTGCGGGTGGCCGCTTCCAAGCTTTGACGCTCTTGGTGTGCCAATCGTGCGAACGTTACGGCTCTGTGGTTGCTTCTGTATGTCTAGGGAGACGGTTTGTCACCGAGCAGGAGGCTCCCTAAGCGACTTGCGAGGTGTACGTCTTTGAGGCGAACGAAGACCTACTGGCTAGCGAGCGATCCGAGCCGGCTATCGAAAGCTGCAACAGCAGCAATCAAG
>CAXUDF010000095.1:6049-13548 GCA_964249695.1 uncultured Acidobacteriaceae bacterium | reverse complement strand
GGGTCGGAGTTGACGTCGTAATTGAGCCGCGCGAAGTAGTGGCCGCTGAGGGGACCGTTCCAGTCCAGGCGGCCGGTCGAGTAGGTTTCGCGGTAGGGCGTGCCGATGGCTCCGTACTGGGTTTGAATACCCGATAGCAGCGAGCCCAGCTGGGCTGTCGTGGACTGGTCCTGCTTGATGCGCTCGGATTCGGCGAAGAAGAAGAGCTTGTCCTTCAGGATTGGTCCGCCGACGCCGCCGCCGAACTGGTTGCGCTCAAACGGCGGATTGACGTCATTGAAGGTGGCAAAGCCGGCGTTGTTGTTCTGGAAGTTATAGAAAAGATTGCCGTGGAAGTTGTTGGTGCCGGTGCGGGTGGAAACGAGCACCTGGCCAGTGGAAGTGAGGTCGCCCGAGACGTCCTGGGTGGAGTGGTTGATCTGGAACTCGCCGATAGCGCCTTCCGAGACGTCGAAGATCGTGGTGCCGACGTTTTCGTCGGTGATGTCCTGGCCGTCGAGCAGGATGCGCGTGGTGCGGCCTGAAACGCCGTTGACCGCGAGTGCGGAGTAGCCGGCCTTGGTGGGGTCAAAGCTGTTGCCGTTCTGGAGCTGAACGCCGGGCTCGAGCTGCGCGAGATCAAGGAAAGAGCGGCCGTTGATGGGCAGCGAGTCGATCTGCTGCTGGGTGATCACGCCGGACACGCCGGGCTGCTCGGTATTGACCTGGACGGCCCCTGCGTTGACCTCGACCGTTTCCGCCGCGTTGCCGATCTTGAGCTTGTAGGTGCCGGGCGTGGCAGTGCCGATACGGACGACCGTCTGCACATCCAGGCCTTCAAAACCCGCGGCTTTCACGGAGATCTGGTAGGCGCCGGGATCGAGAGGGCCGATGCTGTAAAAACCCGCTGCATCAGTGACGAGCTGCTTGGAGTAGCCGATGTCCTTGCTGGTGATGAGGACCTGCGCGCCGGGAACGGCGGCATCGGACGCGTCTGTGATGGTGCCCTGGATGGAACCACCATTGACCGAGATTGCTTGCGCGTGTAGGTACGGAGCGGTCGCGGCGGACGCTGACCCAAGAAGCGATACGGCCAAAGCCCCAGTGCTGACACGGGCTCGCAGGCCTTTGTTCTTACGTCGTGCCGACAGCCTGATTGCAGATCTACTCATGCGATGGCCTCCCAGCCATATGTATGGCGTCGGTGTATGCATGTGAAGGGCCACTGCGGGTTGCCTGCATAGCAAGCATTTTCTTGTATGTGGAGGGTACAGCGGTAATGCAATCCAAGGTCAGCGACTATGAGAATCAGGAACTGTATACATGAAGTTGTACATAGTGCTCACGAAGAAGGGTCACCGCTCACACTCCCGTCGCTAGCCGCAGACCGGAGACTCCTTCACGCAGGCAAGCGACACGCCAACACACGGAAAGTTATGGGCAGCGACGCGGCCGGAGGGGCGGCCACCTTTAAGCCTTGCGCGGATGGAGCATCAATGAGCGGGGGCGTCAGCCTTCTTTGGCTTTACCTTGCGGAAACCCCACACAACAGCCACGCTGGCGAAGCAAAGAAGTGCAAGCCAGCGGAACACGTCGACGAAGGCCCACAGCAGGGCCTGCGAGCCCAGTTGCGCGTAGAGCTGGCTTTGCGCAGCGCCGCCGGCATTGGCCGCGGCGGTCTGGTGGTTGAGGAAGCCTTGCAGCAGGCCGAGCCGCTGCTGAAACGCAGCGCCCGACTGCGGAATGTAGTTGGCGATGTCGTTCTGATGCGCGTCGCTGCGGCGGGTGAGCAAGGTGGACGCGAGTGAAATACCGACCGAGCCGCCGATATTGCGCAACAGGTTGAAGATGCCGCTCGCATTGCCGATCTGCTGCCTGGCGAGCGTTCCGTAGGAGATGTTGGTGATTGGTGCAAAGACGAAAGACACGGCAAAACCGGTAAGCATGATAGGCACGATCATGGTGCGTGGGCCGATGTCGAGGGTGAGATTGCCAAAGGACAGCGAAACCAGGCCGTAGATGACGAAGCCGGCCGTTAAGAGGTAGCGAGCGTCGATGCGGTTGCCGAGAAAAGCGATGACCGGAATAGCGGCGATCGAGCCGAGGCCGCGGGGGAAGACGGCCAGGCCCGCTGTGAGCGCAGTGTAGCCGAGCAGCTCCTGAAAGAAGAGCGGCAGCAGGGTGACCACCGAGTAAAGCGTAATGCCGAACAGCCCAACAAGCACGCAGCCGACGGCAAGATTGCGGTCTTTGAGCACGCGAAGATCGACCAGAGGGTGCTTGTCGCGGAGGCAGTGCACGACAAACCAGATAAAGGAGACGACGCAGAAAAACACAGCCCAGCGAACCCAGATAGCGCCGAACCAGTCGTCTTCCTGCCCGCGGTCGAGCACGATCTGAAGGCAGCCGGTCCAGATAGCAAGCAGGCCGAAGCCGAGATTGTCGAAGCGGCCCGGTTTGGCCTGGCGGATGTAGTCAGGGTCGTGGACGAAGCGGCCGATCATGAAGAGCGCGAGTAGGCCGACCGGCACATTGATGTAGAAAGCGTAGCGCCAGCTAAAGGTGTCTGTAAGGTAGCCGCCGAGCGTGGGCCCGAGCACGGGCGCGACCACAACGCCAAGCGTGTAAAAGGCGATGGCAATAGAACGTTTGGCAGGCGGAAAGCTTTCAAGCAGGATCGCCTGCGCGAGAGGCTGGAGTGCACCGCCGCCGGCACCCTGGGCTATGCGGGCCAGCAAGATGAAAAGCAGCGAGGGCGCGGCGCCGCAGAAAACAGATGAGACCGTAAACAGCGCCACGCAGATCATAAGAAAGCGTTTGCGGCCGAACCTGAGCGAAAACCAGTTGCTGGTCGGCAGGATCACCGCATTCGCGACCAGGTAGCTGGTGAGCACCCAGGTGGCTTCATCGTTTGAGGCGGAAAGGGAGCCGGCGATGTACGGCAGTGCCACGGCGGCGACGGAGGTGTCGAGCACCTCCATAAAGGTGGCGAGCATCACCGCGGAGGCGATAACCCAGGGATTGTCGGGATAGCTTTCGGCTTGCTGGGGTGCCTCAGGCACGACGGGCTTCCATGTTTTTCTGAGATGCGGAGGCGTTTTGCATCGATTCGCTTATTGCCCCGCGTGTGTTGCTGTCATGGGCAGTCGTGAAGCCTGGCGAAACGGCAAGAATATCCCGGTCCTGGCTGAAGCTTGTGCCGCGCCGACGCTCGACGGACGGCAAGCCTCTACTTCCCGGTCTCAGCAGGGCTGCATCCCTATCAACATCCGACTTACCGTGCTCTGGTCTCCATCTATCTCGGTTGCCTCTCAGGCTTTCTCTTGCTCTCTCTATGCATGCGCAACCCGTGTTATGAGGAATAAGACGAAAGGCGGCTAGTTATAACAAGATACCTTTGTGGAACACGTAACTGGTCGTACAACCGAAGACACTGATTTGTAACCTGGACGGTATCAATGCGAAACACTCGGTACAGGAGAGAAGCCAGCCCCCCGTCACTGTGCCTGCGCCTCTTCTTTCGACGGCTCGGGCATAGGAACCACCGGCAGGCTAATGAAGCTGGCGTTGCCGCCCTCGTGGAAAATGCGCTGGGTCGCCTTCTGGTAATCCTCCGGCCTGGCCAGGAAGACGTTCGGCACAAATTTCTGAGGGTTGCGGTCGTAGAGCGGGAATAGCGTCGATTGCACCTGCACCATGATGCGATGGCCCTTATCGAAGGTGTGGTTAACCATCGGCAGCCCAAAGACATACGGCAGCGGCTCGTTGGCTTTGATAGGCTCCGGATGCTCGAAGCTTGCGCGGTACCGTCCGCGAAAGATGTCCGTCGCCAGCGGGAGCTCATAGCCGCCCATCTCAAGCGGCGGTGCCACGCGGTCCGGCTGCACATCGATCAACTTCACGACCCAGTCCGCGTCTGTTCCAGTGGTGGAGGCGACCAGGTGCACCATAGGCTCGCCCGAAAGCTTCATCGGCTCGGTCAGCGGCTCCGAGACGTAGGTCATCACGTCGGGGCGGCCGTCCACGAAGCGCTGGTCCGTGACCAGCCACGTGCGCCAACCCGTCGGGTCGGAAGCGACGACCGGACGCGGCCGATACGGCACCGGCTTGGCCGGGTCGGACACATACTCGTCAAAACGGCCGGCCTTGCCTGCGTCCTTGGGAGCGTCCTTGGGAGCAAAGAACGAGAGCCCGCCGCCCGCGGTCAGGTACAGCGGCTTTGACGGGGCTGCACAGCCTTTTTCGCAGCTTGCCGGAAAGCTCTCAAGCGTATTCCAGTGGTCCGCGCCCGTGTCGTAGATCCACGCATCAGGCGTCTTCGCCGTCGGCGCGCCGGGCTCAAGGTACTGGTTGAAGAACGGCAGCAGCACCTCACGCCGCCACTCGGCGGTCGTGTCCGTAGACCAGGTGAGCGAGCCCAGCGAGCGGCCCTCGCGGTTTACCTGCGAGTGGAACCAGGGCCCCATCACGAGGTGGTTCATGGTGTCCGGCGTGCCGATCGCCTTGAGCGCACGATAGCAGTGGATAGCGCCCCACATATCCTCCTGGTCCCACAGGCCCTGCTCCCACATGGTCGGCACGGTCAGCGGCTTCTTCACAATCAGCTTGTCCAAAGCCTGGCTCTGCCAGTAGCCGTCATAGCTTGGGTGGTCCACCATAACGTGCCAGAAGGGCAGCTGCTCCATGCCCTGCGAGCGTGCAAACGCATCCGCCGAGCCTGCCTCGAGATAGTTGGTGTAATCGTCACGGTGAGCCGGCAGTTCGGACACTCCCTGGCCTCGCTTGCTGGTTTGCCCCAGCACGTAGTCGATGTTCGGCTGACGGAAGGCACCGTAGTGGAACCAGTCGTCGCCCATCCAGCCGTCGACCATGGGGCTCTCGGGCGCGGCCACCTTGAGCGCCGGATGCGGGTTGAGCAGCGCCATGACGACCGTGAAACCCTCGTAGCTCGAGCCGATCATGCCCACGCGCCCGTTCGATTCAGGCAGGTTCTTCACCAGCCAGTCAATCGTGTCGTAGGCGTCGGTCGTGTCGTCTGCTTTGCTCGGGTTGTAGCCTGAGTCGACCGGCGGCGGCGTCATCAGGTACACGCCCTCAGAGCCGTACTTGCCGCGCACGTCCTGATAGACGCGGATGTAGCCCGCATGCGCGAAGCCCTCGTCGCTGAGCGGCAGCGCCTCGGCCATTCTGCCGCTTTTGGAGCGCGCCGCCCGCGTGGCTGCGTCGTAGGGTGTGCGCGTCAGCAGGATCGGCGCGCCTTTTGCGCCTTTGGGGACGCAGATGACGGTGTAGAGCTTTACGCCGTCGCGCATGGGAACCATGACCACACGCTTGTCGAAGTCGGTTTGTTCCGCGGGAACCTTGAAGTTGGGGGTAAGGTCGTCAGACGGCAGGCTGGCCTGTTGCGCTCTCAGTGGGGCAGCCGCCAGTATCAGTCCGCTCAGGGCAACACACGTCCAGATCTTCATTCCCGCTCCTTGCATCCGGCTCAACGGTTAATCATTGTTGGATCGCTGCGGGCATCGATAGATCCTGCCGTCGGCGCGCTGCGACTGTTACATACTTGTACCCTAAGGCTTCGTCAGGCTCAAAAAAGGAGATCACGGTCGGTTGATCAAGCCTTCTCTTTGCCGTTTGCGCGGTTACGGTCCACTCCTGCTCTCATTGCTGCTGCTTATGCTGCATGCCTCAGCGTCTGCGCAGAGCAGCCCTCCCGGCGCGGGGATTTCCCGGGAACTGGCGACCGAGCGAAGGGCGCGGGTGTCGCAGGTCCGCTACAAGCTCGATCTTTCGCTCGGGGAACACGCGGCAACCATGCCCGGCCATGAAGTGCTGAGCTTTACGATTAAGGCCGGCGCCGCCAGCAGCAGCGATCTTTGGCTCGACTTCCGCGATGGCTCGCTCCAGTCCGTCAGGCTCAACGGGGTCGAGGTTGAGACCACCGTGACCGAGGGCCACCTGCGGCTGCCCGCCGCTCAGTTGCGTGCAGGGCAAAACACCGTCGAGCTTGCGTTTACGGCGCGTATCGCTGCGAGCGGCGCGGCGGTCACGCGCTACAGTGACAAGGAAGATGGCAGCGAGTATCTCTACTCGCTCTTCGTCCCCATGGACGCCGACATGGCCTTCCCATGCTTTGATCAGCCTGACCTGAAGGCGCGTTTCACGCTCACCGTCCACGCTCCGCGGGACTGGAAGGTCCTTAGCAACACGGCTCCATCCCGCGTGGAGATCGCCGGCAAAGAGCCGTACACCTCTTTTGACGAGACCCGCCCCATCTCCACCTACCTTTTCGCCTTTGCCGCCGGCCCCTGGGTCAACGTGCACCCCACGCCCAACCAGCCCAACGTGTACGTGCGCAAGTCGCAGGTTGGGCGCGCGGAACCTGAAGTCCCGCAGCTGCAGGACATCACAGCGCGCGGCATGCACTGGCTGGCTGACTACTTCCAGCAGCCTTTTCCGTTTCCGAAGTACGACATCGTCCTGATCCCCGGCTTTCCCTTCGGGGGCATGGAGCACGCGGGCGCAACGTTTCTTCGCGAAGACGGCGTATTGTTTCGCGCGGCACCCACGGCCAACGATCGCTTCAACCGCAATATCCTGACGCTGCACGAGCTCACGCACCAGTGGTTCGGCGATCTCGTCACGATGCGCTGGTTTGACGATCTATGGCTCAAAGAGGGCTTTGCGCAGTACATGGCGTATCGCTGCCTTGACTCGCTCGAGCCCGACTCCGAGGCGTGGAAGCACTTCTACGAGAGCATCAAGCCGCTTGCCTACGGCATTGACGAGACGCCCGGCACCACGCCCATCTTCCAGAACATCCCGAACCTGAAGGATGCCAAGAGCGCCTACGGCGCCATCGTGTACCAGAAGGCCCCGGCGATCCTGAAGCAGCTTGAGTTTCGCCTCGGGCCGGACAACTTTCGCAACGGCCTGCGGCTTTACCTCGCGCAGCATGCCTACGGCAACGCGCAATGGGCCGACCTGATCGGGGCGTTCCATGCGGCAAGCGGGCAGGATGTACGCTCCTGGGCCGATGCCTGGGTGCTGCGCCGCGGCATGCCGGAGATCAATGTTCGCTGGAGCTGCAATGCGCAGGGCAAGCTCGATCGACTGACGCTTGCGCAGGGGGATGTGCTGCCCGATCATTTCCTCTGGCCTATCTCGAATGAGGTTCTGCTGGGTCCATCAGGAACGAAGCTGCGGGTGGATTGGAACACCGCCGAGGTGGACGTACCCGGCGCCAGAGGCCAGGCCTGCCCTGCGTTCGTGTTCGCGAACGGCGAGGATGAGGCCTATGGCCGCTTTCTGCTGGATGCTGCCTCGGAACACTCCGTTCGAGAGGGGCTTGTCTCTCGCACTTCTGGCGAATCGCATGCCACGCCGCACGCGCCTTCGCAAAGGCGCATTGCTGCCGACCCACTGCTTCGCTCCATGCTTTGGGGTGCGCTCTGGGACAACGTGCGCGTCGCGCGATCGTCGCCTCGCAGCTATGCGGAGCTTGCACTGCGCGATCTGCC
>CAXUDF010000095.1:0-5949 GCA_964249695.1 uncultured Acidobacteriaceae bacterium | reverse complement strand
TCGCCCTCGGAGACCCGGATGCGCAGCGCATCTTCAGCAGCGAAGCGCAGCACGACAAGACCGATGACGGGCAGAAGTACGCCTGGGCTGTGCAGGCCGGCGCGCCCGACCCCGCGGTGAAGCAGACGTACTTTCAGCAGTACCTGCTTTCGCCCAAGGACCCTGGTGCCAGGCCGGAGGATTGGCTCACGCAAAGTCTGCGCCCCTTCAACAGCTGGAATCAAACCCCGCTCACCGAAGCGTACGTGCGGCGTGCGCTCGACCAGCTCCCGGAGATCAAGCGGGACCGCAAGATCTTCTTCCTGGGAGTGTGGCTGGGTGACTTCCTTACCGACCAGACAAGCCCGGCCGCGGAGACTGCCGTCCAGCAGTGGCTCGCGCAGCCGAACCTGGATGCCGATCTGCGCCTCAAGGTTCTTGAAAACAACGATGAAGTTGAACGCACCATCCGCATCCGGCAAAGGTATCCCGACTAGATGAACGCCCCGCGCCCCGTCGTTCGTATCGGTGTCGATACAGGCGGCACCTTCACCGATCTGCTGTGCCTCGACGAGCGCGGCCTGCGCGTCTTCAAGCTTCGTTCGGTGCCGTCGGACCCTTCCGAGGCCATTCTTGCGGGCATTCGGATGCTGGTTGGGGATGATCTCGCAGCGCACACGCTCGAGATCACGCATGGCTCGACCGTGGCTACCAACGCCGTCCTCGAGCGCAAAGGCGCGCGCGTAGCTCTGCTCACCACCGCGGGCTTTGAGGATGTGCTGCGCATCGGGCGGCAGACCCGGCCTGAGCTGTACAACTTCAACGTGCGCCGCGCGGAGCCGCTCGTCTCCACTGCGCTGACCTTCGGGCTGCGGGAGCGGATCGCGGCAGACGGCAGCGTCCTCCAGCCGCTCGATGCCGGCGAACTCGAGCGCGTCACCCAGACCTTGCTTGACCGGCAAGTCGAATCGGTGGCGGTGTGCTTCCTGCACTGCTACCGCAATCCTGTGCACGAGCAGCAGGCCGCCGCGGCGCTACGCCGGGCTGGCCTGCGCGTGTCGGCCTCTCATGAAGTCCTGCCCGAGTACCGCGAATATGAGCGCTGGTCTACCACCACGGTGAATGCGTACGTCGCGCCGCTCATGGAGCACTATCTCCAGCGTCTGCAGGCCCAGCTCGGCGCGGCGCGGCTGCGCATCATGCAGTCGAACGGCGGCTCCATCTCCGCCGCGAGGGCGGGCACCGAGGCCGTGCAGACCATTCTCTCCGGCCCCGCAGCCGGAGTCGTTGGAGCGCAGGCCGTCGGCGAAGCGTCAGGCTTTCGGCGCCTTATCAGCTTCGACATGGGCGGCACCTCGACCGACGTGAGCCTGATCGACGGCCGCATCGGCACCACCAACGAGTCGCTGGTCGGCGACCTGCCCGTGCGCCTCCCGGTGCTGGATATCCACACCGTCGGCGCGGGCGGCGGCTCCATTGCGTGGATCGACGCCGGCGGCTCTCTCCGCGTCGGCCCGCGCTCTGCCGGTGCCGACCCGGGCCCTGTCTGCTTCGGCACGGGCACGGAGCTTACGGTGACGGACGCCAACCTGCTGCTCGGGCGGCTTGACCCGGCGTTCTTTCTCGGCGGCCGCATGACGCTCGACCTCGCACGCACCGAGCAAACCGCCGCCAGCTTCTCGGCGCGGCTTAGTCTGTCGCCGCGGGCGCTGGCCGAGGGCATCGTGCGCATTGCGAATGCCAACATGGAGCGCGCTGTCCGCGTGGTGAGCGTGCAGCGCGGCTTTGATCCGCGCGACTTTGCGCTGCTTGCCTTTGGCGGGGCCGGCGGGCTCCACGCCTGTGAGCTCGCCGACTCGCTTGAAGTCAGAACCGTGCTCATCCCCGAGCACTCCGGCGTACTCTCGGCGCTCGGCATGCTGCTTGCCGATGTTGCGAAGGATTACTCCGCCTCGGTGCTTCGCCTGACCGCGGAGCTCCCATCCGAGGAGTTGCAGGCGCAGCTTGATGCGCTGGTGAAACGAGCGGAAGCGGACCTCGCGGCGGAAGGCTTCAAAGCCGAGGAGATCCAGCTCCAGCCCGCGCTCTCCATGCGTTATAAGGGCCAGGCGTACGAGATCGACATCGCTTTACCCGCGGCCCCGCCCGACATTTCCGCCCTGATCGCAGACTTTCACCGGAGCCATGCGCAACGGTACGGCTACAGCAATCCAAAGCGGCCGACGGAGGCCGTGCAGCTGCGCCTGCGGGCGTCCGGCATCACAGCCAAGCCGTCCCTCGTCGCGCACGATCACAACATCACATCGACGACGCCCGCCCCGCATGCGAGCCGCGAGACGGTCTTCCAGGGGGAATCCATGACGACAGCGATCTATCATCGCCGCGACCTCGAAACGGGCCACCATGGCACGGGGCCGGCCATCGTCATCACCGGCGAGGCCACCAACGTTGTGCCGCCGCACTGGCGCTGGAGCATCGATCCCGTTGGCACCCTCGTCCTCACGCGAGCACCCCATGCACACTGATCCAATCGAGCTCGAAATCTTCAAGAATCTGTTCGTCTCGGTCGCCGAGGAGATGGGCGTCACGCTGTGCCGCACCGGCTTTTCGCCCAACATCAAAGAGCGCCTTGACTACTCCTGCGCGCTGTATGACCGCCATGGCCGCACCATTGCGCAAGGCGACCACCTACCGGTGCACCTCGGCGCGATGCCGCTTTCGGTCGAGGCCGCGATCGCGCACGTCAACATGCAGCCCGGCGACATCGTCATCCTGAACGATCCGTTTCGCGGCGGCACGCACCTGCCCGACATCACGCTTGTTTCGCCCGTGTTTCTGCCCGGTGCGCAGGCCGGCGACAAGCCCGCGTTCTTTGCGGCCAACCGCGCGCACCACTCCGACGTGGGCGGCATGAGCCCGGGCTCCATGCCGCTCGCGCGCGAAATCTTCCAGGAGGGCCTGATCATTCCTCCCATCCGCCTCGTCCGGGGCAGTGACAACACCGGCCAGCCCGACCCCGAAGTTCTCGCCTTCATCCTCGCGAATGTGCGCACGCCCGAGGAACGCGAGGGCGACCTCGCCGCCCAGATCGCGGCCAACCGCGTGGGGGAAGCGCGCCTGCTGCGCATGGTCGAGCGCTACGGCCTCGAGACGATCGAGCACTACGCCGCCGCAACGCAGGATTACGCCGAGCGCGTCCTGCGTGCCGCCATTGCCGCGATCCCGGACGGGGTTTATCGCTTTAACGATGCGCTCGATAATGATGGCTTCTCTGCCACGCCGGTGCGCATCCAGTGCGCGATCACGATCGCAGGCGACGAAGCCACAGTTGACTTCACCGGCTCCGACCCGCAAACCTCCGGGGGCGTGAACGCGAATCTTGCGATCACCCTTTCGGCCACGCTCTACTGCTTCCGCTGCCTGGTCGAGCAGGACGTGCTTTACAACGACGGCATCCGCCGGGCCGTGACGGTGATTGCTCCCGAAGGCTCGGTCGTGAACGCGCGGCATCCCTCCGCGGTCGCGGGCGGCAACGTGGAGTGCTCACAGCGGATCACCGATGTGGTGCTTGGCGCGCTCGCGCAGGCACTTCCCGACTGCATCCCCGCGGCGAGCCAGGGCACCATGAACAACGTCACCATAGGCGGAAGCAATCTGCAGGGGCAGCCCTTTGCCTACTACGAGACCGCGGGCGGCGGCATGGGCGGCCGCAATGGTTTGCCCGGTCTCAGCGGTGTGCACACGCATATGTCGAACACGCGCAACACGCCGATCGAGGCGCTGGAGCAGGCTCTCCCGCTGCGCATCACTCGCTACGCGCTGCGGCCGGGCTCGGGCGGCGCGGGCCAGTTCCCCGGCGGAGATGGCCTGGTCCGCGAGTACGAGCTTCTGGTCCCGGCCTCCGCAACGCTGCTCACCGATCGCCGCGAGAGCTGCCCGTACGGCGCTCCGCCCGGCCCGGACAGAGGCTCCCCCGGCAGCGCGGGCCGCAACACGCTCCTTCGCGCGGACGGCACAGTCGAGGCCCTGCCTGGCAAAACACGCCTTGAGCTCGCAGCGGGCGACCGCCTGCGCATCGAGACGCCCGGCGGCGGCGGCTTCGGCCGGAGCAAGCCTGCGTGAGCGCCACAACGAGCGCAAGAGGGAGCGCCAGACGCTCGTTCGCCTGGCTGCGTGACGCACCCGCCGACGCGCGGCGCGCGCTGCTGGCCGCCTCGCTCGGCTGGGCGCTCGATGCGTTCGACACGATGCTCTACGCGCTGATCCTGCCCGCCGTCATGCTGAGCCTTCACCTGAGCAAGAGCTCTGCCGGCCTGCTCGGCTCGCTCACGCTCATCGCCGCGGCAGCGGGCGGCATCCTGCTCGGCCTCTTTGCGGACCGCTACGGCCGCACCCGCGCCATGATGGCCTCCGTGCTTCTGTATGCGGTGTTCACGGCGGCCTGCGGCCTGGCATGGAGCTTCGCCTCGCTCGCCGTGTTTCGCATCCTGCTGGGCCTGGGCATGGGCGGTGAGTGGGCCGCGGGCGCGTCGCTGGTGGCGGAAACCTGGCCCGGCCCGCATCGTGACAAGGCGCTCGCCCTGGTACAGAGCGCCTTTGCCATTGGCTACGGCCTGGCGGCCATTGTCGTGTTTTTCCTGCTGCCGATCGCGGGCTGGCGCGGCG
Source organism: uncultured Acidobacteriaceae bacterium (assembly GCA_964249695.1). Taxonomy (GTDB): domain Bacteria; phylum Acidobacteriota; class Terriglobia; order Terriglobales; family Acidobacteriaceae; genus EB88. The sequence continues at coordinate 1,305 of CAXUDF010000095.1, read as the reverse complement.
TTTTCTTCGTGGGCCTGCTGCCCGCGCTGCTGACATTCTGGATCCGCCGCCGCGTTAAGGAGCCTGCCGTGTGGCGGCAAGCGCAAGGGCAGGGAGGCGCCTCGCCGTTGATTCAGCTCTTCAAGCAGCCTCTGCGCCGGTACACACTTGCGCTCACGCTGATGAACGCCTGCTGTCTTTTCGCCTGGTGGGGCTTCAACCTGTGGGTGCCCTCGTATCTTTCCTTGCCGGCCGCGCGAGGCGGCATCGGCCTTGCCCCGCGCACCATGACGGGGTTGATTGTCGTGATGCAAATCGGCATGTGGTTCGGGTACGTCAGCTTCGGCTACCTGGCTACCGCTTTCGGCCGCCGCCGCGTATACATCAGCTTTCTCGTCTGCGCGGCGGCGCTGCTCACGGTCTACGCCCGCGTACGCTCGCCGTGGCTGCTCGTGGTGCTGGGCCCGTGCCTTGCCTTTGTCGCTACCGGGTACTTCAGCGGTTTCGCTGCCGTCACCGCGGACACGTACCCGGATGCGATCCGCTCGACAGCGCAGGGCTTTACGTATAACTTTGGTCGGCTTGCCAGTGCCGCTGCCCCGTACGCAGCCGGCACGCTCGCACAGCAGCATAGCTTCGCCGCGGCCTTTCACCTGGATGCCGCGGCATTCTTGCTCGCAGCATCGCTTTGGTTCTTCATCCCTTCGCGCCAGCCGGCGCCGACACTGGAGATAGTGCCTGTTTGAGCGCGGTCTCCGCGTCGCTCACGTTAATGGCGGGCGAGCTCTACCTCGGAACCGACGAAGCCCCAGGAGTTCCAGGCCTCACCCGCGACGACGCGTTGAAAGAACGCGGTAGCGGCAGGCTTGTCTCCGTTGTACAGGTGCCAGTTCCCAATCCCGTAGCTGATGGTGTTGTACGAGAGTTCGCCTTCGCTGTCCCCGGAAGCAGGCTTGGGAGGCAGAATCTGCTGCTCCGTTTTCTGCCCCTGGTAGAAGCGCAGCAGGTCGAGGTAGAAGCGCAGGTGAGGCTCGGTGTTGTGAACGCCCGGGGTAATGCGGGCGAGAACCTCGTCAGCTTCCTGCTGTTTGCCGGCGCGGCGGAGCGAGACATAGAGCCAGTTCGAGCAGTCGATGAGCGAGTCGTCGGATTTGGACAAGTCGCGGGCATGGCGCAGGTGAACCGCTGCTTCGGCAAACTGCCCCTGGAAGTAGTAAGCAAGCCCGAGATGGTAGTGAGCGTCCAGCATCGACGGATCGACCTGTACCGCGTGCTCGAGATCCTTCTGGGCTGCAGCGAACTCGCGGAGACCGAGCTCACGATGGC
>CAXUDF010000094.1:12294-13660 GCA_964249695.1 uncultured Acidobacteriaceae bacterium | reverse complement strand
GAGCTGGACGGAGGCGGCGCGGGAAGCCGCGACCGATACACAAGCTTCCACGCGGAGATGCCGACCGAAGGGCCGCTGACCGATGCCGGGCTGGAGGTGTACCCGCCGGGAATCTACGACCTCGTCATGCAGATTTCAAAGGAATACAACCACCCGGTCATCGAGATCACCGAAAGCGGCTGCAGCTATGGCGACACCCCCTACGCGAAACAGGGCGGCCGCGTGCCCGATGAACGACGGATCGCCTTCTTCCGCAGCTACCTGGCGCAGCTCCAGCGAGCGATACAGGACGGAGCGCGGGTGCGCTCTTACCACGCGTGGACGCTGCTTGATAACTTCGAGTGGGCGGATGGATACAGCCAGCGCTACGGCCTCACCTACGTAGACTTCCGCGATGGGCAGCGCACGATCAAGGACTCGGGCCTTTGGTATGGGCGGGTCGCCGCGGCGAACCGTCTGGTTGTGTAACGCTCACAGGATGCGTGAGAAGTAGGAAACATCAAGGACAAGCGTCATCCTGAACGAAGTGAAGGACCTGGTGTTTGCGCGATCGGCGAGAACAGCAGGTCCTTCCCTTCGCACGTACCTTTCAGTGCCGGCGCGCCTGCTTTTCGGCCGCGCCGGCCTGCTCGACGACCGTGCGGAGGATCTCCGAATCCAACCGCTGCGGTTTCATAGCAGCCCACGGATTGCGCTTTGGATCCGCGCGGTCCCTCCACTCGCCAAAATTCGCAACGGAGAAAGCCGGAGGCCCCGCGGCAAGCTCGTCCCATCGAAGCGGCACAGCGACGCGCATGCCGGCACGGGCCCGCGGCGACCATGGGGCAACCGCCGTCGCACCGCGCTCATTGCGCATCCAGTCGATAAAGATGCGGCCAGTGCGCGCAGCCTTGGTCATCTTGATCAGGTACAGCTTTGGGTTGGTACTTTCAATCGCCGCAGCGATGCCGCGCGAGAACAGCCGGATCTCAGGCCAGTGAGCCGCCGGCTCAAGCGCGGCAACAATATGCAGGCCCTTGCCGCCGGTCGTTTTGACAAAGCTTTCCAGCTGCAGTTCTTTCAGAAAGGCGCGAATGCCAAGCGCGCTTTCGACCAGTGTGGACCAGGCGAGGTCCGGGTCCGGGTCAAGATCGAGAATGAGCCGGTCCGGCTGCTCCAGAACCTCCGGCCGCTCCAGGCTGTACTGCGAACCCCAGGGGTGCAGTTCAAGCACGCTCAGCTGCGCGAGGCCAAGCAGGGCGTCAGCGGAGTCGAGCGTAATGTATGGCTCAGAGTGGGCGGGATTGGCTTTGTCCGGCACCTCAACCGAACCGACGCTTTTGGGCAAGCCGACCTTGACGTGCTTCTGGAAAAAGCACTTTTCGGT
>CAXUDF010000094.1:2318-12194 GCA_964249695.1 uncultured Acidobacteriaceae bacterium | reverse complement strand
TGAAACGAAGCGTGGCGGACCGCGCCGTCCGCAGTCCAGGTAGCAAACTGCACCTCGCACACAAGCTCGGGCCGGACGTAGACGGCGCCCCGCCGCGCAAGGTAGTCGAGCGCGCTGCTGTAGGGAGATTTCGGCTGGCGGAGCGGCTCCAGGTGCGCGCGAAGCTCGCGCGCTGTGGCCTGGTTAAAGCCGGTGCCGCAGCGGCCGCAGTGGATCAGCTTTCCCTGGTCATAGTAGCCAAGCAGCAGCGAGCCCAGGCCCTGGCCCGCGTCCTTCGGCAGAGTAAAGCCGCCGATGACGAACTCCTGCCGGTGCGTGCACTTAAGCTTCAGCCAGGTGTCCGACCGGCCTGCCGTGTAGCGGGCATCGATCTGCTTCGACAGAATGCCCTCAGCCCCCAGCTGGCAGGCATGCGCGTACACCTCGTCCGCTGACAACGTAAGGTGCTGACTGTACAAGAGGAGAGGCTTGTCCGCCGCCGCCGCGGCATCGGCAAGCAGCGGCTCCAGCAGGGCCTTGCGCGCGTGCAGCGGCAGGCCCCGCAGGTTGCTGCCGTTCAGATGAAGCAGGTCAAACGCGCAGTAAGTGAAGGCGTCGTTCTCGTCGTGCTCAAAGGCTGTTTGCAGCCTGGCGAAGCTGGATTGGCCGCTCTCGTCAAGAATGACGAGCTCGCCATCAATTACTGCCTGGTCGACGGAGACTTTTTCGATCGCGTTCGCCACAGCGCGCATGCGGTGCGTCCAGTCCAGGCCGGAGCGGGTGTACAGGGTTACTTCGCGCTTCTTCTTGCCTGTCTTATTGCCGGCGGTGCGGATATGCGCCTGCACTCGGTAGCCGTCGAGCTTGAGCTCGTGCAGCCACCCCGTACCGGGCGGGATCGTTGAAGCCGCCGTAGCGAGCTGGGGCGGCAGAAACGCAGGCATCGGCTCCTGCGGGGCGGAGTCGAGCCAGGATTGCGTCGTCGATTGCGTTGTGGACTGCGTTGTGGACTGGGTGGAAGTCCCGGACTGGCCCTCGGGCGAGTCAGACGAGGAGGACCTGCTGCTGGATGCCTCGGTTTTGGCAGCTTTCTTTGCACCGCCGCGTGCCTTCGCCGTGGGTTTTGCCGACGGCGCCTGGTGCTTTGTGGCCGGGCCGGCCCCTTCCTGCTCACCTTCGGCCGCGGTCCTGGCAGGCCCTGGCTTCGTAGCAGGAGCGGCAGCGGTCCGCCGCGCCTGCTGGATCTTCGCCTGCAGGCGCGAGCGGTTTGAGGCGGCCGGCGCATTGTCCGCCGCGCGAGACTGCCAGACGTGGTCCTCGGCAGCAGCGATCTCCTCGAGCGAGCGCCCGGTCACCACCGAGTTCGGCGCTTCCTCGGTGATCAGCGGTGCGGCATCTGCGCGTTCGTTGCCGTCGTGCTCTTTAATCAAGAGCCAGTTTGGCTTAGACTCCTTCGCGGCGTGCCCGCCCATGCGCACCAGCGTCCAGCGGCCTTCCAGTTTGTGGCCGTGCAGGGTGAACTTGAGCGCGCCCTTGCGCAAGCCCTCGTCGAAGTCGTGGCCGGGCAGCGGCTCCCAGGTGCCCTGGTCCCACAAGAGGACGGTGCCACCCCCATACTGGCCCTTGGGGATCGCGCCTTCAAAGCCGCCGTACTCCATCGGGTGGTCTTCCACCTCGACGGCGAGTCGCTTGTCACGGGTGTTGTACGAAGGACCCTTGGCGCAGGCCCAGCTCTTCAGGACGCCGCGCCATCCCAGGCGAAAGTCGTAGTGGAGCCGGGTCGCCGCATGCTTCTGGATAACAAACGGCAGGCCCTCGGGCGGAGCCCATGGCGCTTGCTTGCCGCTTCCCGAGTCGGACCCGCCGCTCGGTTCAGCGGTGGTGGAAAAGTCGCGCATCGCGCGATAACGGGCAAGCTGGGCATCAACTTCGGCGGCCGGGGTAGCCGGCTTGGGCTTTGGCATGGCAGGCTCTCTCGCCATGCTTGGATGTCACGCAGCGGACGCCCAGAGGCGAGAAAATGGGCCCTGCTTCACGCAGAGTGACACTGGTAACCTCTCCTTCGTCTCTCTATTTCTACTTTTGACGCGCGACTCCCTAGAGGTCCCCCGGAAAACATCTTCGCTCGGGTGCGGCAGATAACTGCTAGAAAGCAGCGCACCATAGGCTGAAGCAATCAGCCTGCTGCCCTTACTGAACGCCGCGGTCGTAGCTGATTACTTCTGTCTGGACGGATCTTCAAAGGCGCGTAGAGCACTTGGGGAGGAGTGAGCTTTTTAGAACAGTCTGGAGCCGCGACCTTCTGTAGGCTTCGACCGACACAACGGCTCTTTGGCAGGCTTAGGAGTTTGAACTGAATGGCATGGCTCTATCTCGCGCTGGCTGGTATCTTCGAGGTTTCTTTCACCACGACCTTACGGTTTATCGATCACTTTAAGAATCTGTGGGCGACGGTGGGATTCCTCATCTGTGTTTCCTTCAGCCTGTTCTTCCTCGAGCTCGCAAATAACCGAATTCCACTTGGCACCGCGTATGCAATCTGGACGGGCACCGGCGCCGTTGGAACAGTCCTCATCGGGATGATCTGGTTTGGGGAGCCTGCAAACTTACCCCGCGTCCTCCTGATTGTGGGTGTGGTGGGCTGTGCAATCGGCCTCAAATTCACTGGAGCGAAGTAGGAAGTGCAGCCTTGTTTTTCTGGATTGGGGTGGTAGAGGTTGAGTGTGTCACCGTCGATCCTCACCCAATCTCTAGAAGTGGTGGATCCGCTCATCCTTCACCGCGACCGGCGTCGGCCGTGCGGCGACCTCGCGCTCCAGCGATCGTGTGACCAGGTCGCGCGAACCCAGGCCAACCGCCAGGGCCAGCGCGAACACGATGCCGCCAAAGAGAATGCCAAAGGCCAGGTCGACAATGCGGCCGCCAACCTGGAGATGGTCCAGCACCATGGCCGTCGTTAGCGTCAGCACGAGCCACTTGACGCCGGTGCCCAGCAGCCGAGCGTACTGGAGGTTCATGTTGACGCCCGAGATGAGGACCGACCGGCCCAGAACGCGGGCAACGAGCGTCCCGACGAAGAGCAGCACCAGCGCGCCGACAATGCGCGGCACGTAGGAGAAGATGTAGGCCGAAACGCCCACGTCCGCCGAACTGGCCTCAAAGGCGGACAGCCCGACCAGCGCGCCGATCAGCAAAAACGTCCAGAAAACAGTCCGTGAAATCAGGCGCGACGGCGAGTGGGTCCACTCGGTCACGCGCTCGTTCTGCTCGAAACGGGCGTCGAACTTGAGCACGGCGAGGATGCGGTCGGTGACCCAGGCAAGACCCGCGGCAATGCCGAGAAACACAAGCAGAACCACGACAAAGACGACGATGCCAGGAAGCAGCGTGACGATCTTGTTGAGCGCGCGGCCTACGGAATCCTGCAGAGACTGTACGATCTGTTCACCCATCGGGTTCTCCTATTTTGGGACAGCGCGGAAGTTTCTCGCGCCAAGGCCTGAAATCGTAGCGAGGCGCGCCGATAGACGCAATGTCGGCAACAAGGTAAGGAGGCCAGTCGAGTCTCGTTGCTCCGCGTTCGTTTTGTACTCCATTGGCTTGTGATCCATCGATCGTCGTCTCTGAAGTCACTCTTTGCCACCGCAGTGCTGCGGGCGGTTTGCCGTTACGGGTTGAAGCGGTCCGGCCAGCGCCAGCGGCGGACCAGATATGGTTTTCCGTCCTCAAAGGCACGGGCAAGCTGCTCCGTACGCTCCTGGGAGTACAAGGACTGTGCCTGGGGTGACGGATCGGCTGCTGCTTCGTTGATGTACTGATTGATGTACGAGGCGACCCAGCCAAGGTAGAGCGGGGTCAGCGCGCCGAGCAGGTGGGCACGGTTGATGGTGCGCAGGCGGTAGCCGAGGGCGAAGTCGTAGAGGATGCGCACCCAAAGCTCGTCAGGCATACGGAAGTTGGCCGGAGCGAGCTGAGTCAGGCGCTTGAGATCAAGCAACGTCACGGGCGGCAGCACCATGCCCCAGACGCTCTGGAGCGAGCGCGAGCCGAGAAGAAACGAGGACACCATGGGGGCAGTGTCAATCGGCTCTGCGGCCGTAGCAGGGGCAACCGCTGGAGTGAATAGCCCGCGATTGCGGGAGGTGACCGCGCCTGCCGGAGCAGAACGGATCCGCTGCCAGAGAGGCGCGTGGGTCTCCATCTCGGCAAAGCAGGAACCGACAAGCTGGGCAATCACCGCGGAGAGTTCCATCTCAGCAACGGGGCTTGGGTGCTGCAGCGGCAGGTCGGCTTCGTACACGGCAGCGTCGATGCCGGCAGCAACGGTGGTCGGCCACAGCACCGGCGTACCGGAACCGGCAGCCGAGTGCCCGCTCATTGCCAGGCGGGCAGCCATGCGCGGGGAAAGGGCAAGATCAGGAGCAAGCGGAAAGCGCACGCGCTTGCCATAGAGAGCGCGGGTGAGCGGAGCAAGGATGGCGTGGTTGAGCAGCGAGTCAAACGGGCCCTGCTGGTAGGAGGCCACGACCAGGTCGGCCTGCCCGGCCTGCACCGGCGCTGCCAGCTGCGTGAATGCTTCCGGCGCGAGTGCGGAGAGGTCCGGATGCACCAAAACCGTCGTCTGCGCCTGCTGCTCCGCGGCGAGCGCCAACAGGGCGGCCTCGGCGGCAGCGGTCTGCGCCCAGGGGGAGGTTGCACCTTCAGCAGTCGGCAGGGGGTAGCTCAGCAGCTCGACGTGATCCGAAAGCGGGGTGCGGTTGACATCAGAGCCGGGGTACGCAAGCGTCATGCGCGTTCCTGCAAGAACGCCGGAGTGGGAGAGTGCCAGCGCGCGGTCACGAAGCAGGTGTGGATCCACAAGACCGCTGACCCCAACAAGCAGGGTGGTAGCGGGCGCGGGGTGCGCAGTCGGGGTGGCGAGCTCGGACTCAGTTTCCATCTTGGATTCCATCTGGGATTTCAGTTCGGACATGCTTCCGGATTACTCCAACCCCCATGCTACGGGGCCGCGCGAGAGTTGCAAAATGCCGGATAGGGGAATGCGAACCCAGGTGGGCCGGTTGTTGAGTTCGTAGACGAGTTCGTACAGGGCCTTGTCGAGCAGATACACGTCGAGCAACTGCGTGAACGCTTCGTCCTCGGCCGGGACGATGCCGGCCGCGCCGATAGCGCTGCGATAGGAGGAGAGAAACTCGGCGGACACAGCGGCCTCCCAAAGGCGGGCCCAGGGCTCGAGCTGCTCGTAGTCCTGCGGGCGGCGCTGCGTAAACCGGGATAGTCCGGCGTAGGCCGCATAGGAGAACGAGCGGAGCATCCCGGCGACGTCCTTCATCGGCGACTGGCGGGCGCGGCGTTCTTCGAGCGAGCGGGCAGGTTCGCCTTCGAAGTCAAGCAGGACGAAATCGCCCTTGACTCGGAGCGTTTGGCCGAGGTGGTAGTCGCCGTGGACGCGCGTACGCTGCGCACCCGCGCCGACCGTCGCAAGCGCGAAGAACTTGGAAAGAATGCTGCGGCGCCGGCTCAACACCAGCCCCGCGAGCTCCACCGCGGCCTCGCTGCCCTCGCCAAGCTTGCCGATGGAGCCGCGCAGCACCTCGAACGCATGAGAACCATGCGCGTGAAGCTGCTTCTCCAGGGTGCGCAGGTCGTCGTCAGTCATAGTCTCGGGGCCGAAGGCCGGGTCGTCAGAAGGCTGAGCGAGCGCGAGGTGCATTTCCGCGGTCCGCCGGCCCAGGGTGCAGGCCGCCTCCAGGTAGATACCGGCCGCATCACGGGCCTGCAGCATTGCCGGACCCGCAGCATCGATACCCGCGCCGGATTTTGGAAGCTGCGCTGCCGGAAACTGCGCGGCGGCCCGGCCTTCGTAGTAGCGGCCAAGCTCTTCGAGGGTCCACTGCCAGCCGTCGCCTTCGTTTTGCACCAGGCCCTGCAGCATGGCGATGGTGGCTGTCCGCTGCAAGCCGTCCTGACCGACCTGCGCCGCGGAAGCGTCGGTCACAGACGCAGGGGTGTAGTCGATCGAGCCGCCGAACGGCGCGATGCTGCGAAACGCCGAGTGTTCGGTGATGTACCGGCCGATCTCCACGTCCGGATTAGGCCCGAACTGGAGGCGCCGGAAAAGCTTCATGATGAGGCGGTCGCCGAAAAAGATCGACGTATTGCTCTGCTCGGCCGAAGACCGGCGGGGCGGCAGAGCAGAGGCGGTTTCGCCGCGGAGCCCGGCAAAGATGCTCGACGGCTCACCGCGCAGCGCGCCTGAGCGCATCGGCAGCTCGCCTGCATGAGCAATCAGGTCGAGCAGCGTGGAAGCAGCTTCGTCGGTGTACATGGCATCGGCAAGAATCCCGGCCCCATCGGGCGCGAGGACCGAGCCGACAATCGCGTTCGGCGTGGCTTCCCGGAAGGCGGCCGCCGCATCGCCGAAAAGAAGCGTGAGCGGCAGCAGGTAGATTTCGGGGTCGCCATCCGCGTAGCTCACCTCGATGATGGCAAGCGCAATGGAAGCTTTCTGGTCGCCGATTTTGCCTGCGCTGGAGGCAGCCTGCACTGGAGCCCAATCGGTGACGGACGTGGAGACAATCGTGCGGCTTTTCGACCCGAACCAGCGCTGGCGCGGCAGAAAATCAGGCAGCAGGCGATGGGTGAACAGCGACCCGCCGATGGTATGCAGCTGCGCATTGACGGCGAACACGCTTTCCCAGTCGTGCTGCTGTCGAAGCGAGAGCTGTGCTTCCGACTCGGGGTTTGCGGCGGAGTCAAGCTCGGCGCGGTCCGGGGAGGTTTGCAGCTCCAGCCAGAAGAAGCCGTAGGAACTGAGCGTGACATGGTAGGGCGCTTTCGAGATCGCCGGGAACTCAACGTAGCCCAGCATCTCGACCGGCGTCATGCCCTCAAACTCGGCAAGGTCGAGCGTGACCGGCTGCGCGAAGCGCGACAGGTTGGCCACGCACAGGATGGTCTGGTGCTCGTCTTCGCGCACATAGGCCAGCACCTTACGGTTCTCCGGATGCAGAAAGCGCAGGGTGCCGCGGCCGAAGACCTGGAACAGCTTGCGCAGCGAGATCATGTTACGCATCCAGCTCAGCAGGCTGGAGGGGTCGGACTGCTGCGCCTCGACGTTGATGGCCTCATAGCCCCAAACCGGATCCATAATGACCGGCGAAAACAGCTTGGCGGGGCTGGCGCGCGAGAAGCCGGCATTGCGGTCGCCGGACCACTGCATCGGGGTGCGGACGCCGTTGCGGTCGCCCAGGTAAATGTTGTCGCCCATGCCGATCTCGTCACCGTAGTAGAGAATCGGCGTGCCGGGAAAGGAAAACAGCAGCGAATTGAGCAGCTCGATGCGGCGGCGATTGTTGTCCAGCAGAGGTGCCAGCCGGCGGCGGATGCCGATATTAATGCGCATCCGCGGGTCGGCCGAGTAGGCCAGGTACATATAGTCGCGCTCTTCGTCCGAGACCATTTCAAGCGTCAGCTCGTCGTGGTTGCGCAGGAAAATGCCCCACTGGCAGCTTTCCGGGATGGCTGGGGTCTGCGCCATGATGTCCGTGATCGGCAGGCGGTCTTCCTGCCGAAGTGCCATGTAGATGCGCGGCATCAGTGGGAAATGGAATGCCATGTGGCACTCGTCGCCGTCGCCAAAGTACGGGCGCACGTCTTCAGGCCACTGGTTCGCCTCGGCCAGGATGAGCCGGCCCTCGTAGCCGTCGTCAATCGCCTTGCGGATCGCCTTGATGGCGACATGGGTCTCCGGCAGGTTTTCGCAGTTGGTCCCATCGCGCTCAATCAGGTACGGGATCGCGTCCATGCGCAGGCCATCCACGCCCATGTCGAGCCAGAACCGCATGACGTCGATGACTTCTTGGACGACGCGGGGATTGTCGAAGTTGAGGTCAGGCTGGTGCGAGAAGAAGCGGTGCCAGTAGTACGCGTTCGCGACAGAGTCCCAGGTCCAGTTGGACTTTTCGGTGTCGGTAAAGATGATGCGTGCGTCCTTGTAGAGCTCGTCCGTGTCAGACCACACGTACAGATCACGCTCGGGTGAGCCCGGAGCCGCTGTGCGCGCGGCCTGGAACCAGGGGTGCTGGTCCGAAGTATGGTTGATGACCAGCTCGACCATAACTTGCATACCGCGCTCATGGGCAGCGTGGAGAACTTTTTTGAAGTCGTCGACTGTTCCGTAGCTTGGATTGACCGATAAGTAGTCAGAGATGTCGTAGCCGTCGTCGCGGAGCGGCGACGGAAAGAACGGCAAAAGCCAGATGCAGGTAGCGCCTAGATCCTGAAGGTAGTCGAGCTTTGAGAGCAGACCGGGAAAGTCGCCGATACCGTCGTTGTTTGAGTCCGCGAACGCGCGGACGTGGAGCTCATAGATGATGGCGTCTTTGTACCAGAGTGGATCAGCGGCGCTTCCCTGCTGCTTCAAGTGGATCTCCTGCGGGTGGGTGGTGCTTGTCGGCGTGCATCCTTAGTGTCTTACAAAAGCGGTCAGGCGGTCTGCACACGAGCGCATCAATCCGCAGGATCTTTGCCGGGACCTGCAGCAGAGGGCAGACAAGGCGGGGGATCAAGCCCGGCCGCCTATGCCAGAGTCTCTTTCTTCCGGGTCACAACGAAGATGTGCGCAGGCTGCACTAACGGATCAAGCGCAACAAAGTTTGAGGGACCCTGCCAGGTGTAGGCCGCACCGGACAGCATGTCCTCGCAGGTGTACACAGACTCGTCCGTAAGGCCAAGCTGCGCTGTGTCCAGGTAAAGCCAGCCGTACTGGCGGTTGAGCGGGTCGAGGTTGACGACTGTCAGCACCACGCTTGCCGAGTCAATCGACCGCTTGCTGTAGGCAATCAGCTGCGGGTTATCGGTGGAGTGGAAGCGCAGAGACTGGTCGAACGTCTGCAATGCCGGGTGCTCGCGCCTTGCCTTGTTGACTGCGGCGATCAGCTGCGCGATGGGATTGTCGAGCGCGAGCGGCCAGTGCTTGATCTCGTACTTTTCGCTGTGGAGGTACTCTTCCCCGCCGGCGCGGAAGGGTGCATCCACGAGGTTCTCATAGACGCCGCCATAGATGCCGTAGGAAGAGTTCATGGTGGCGGCAAGCACCAGGCGCAGTGCAAACGACGCCTGCCCACCAGTCTGGAGATTGAACGGATTGATATCGGGCGTATTCGGCCAAAAGTTCGGTCGGAAGTACTGGTATTGCTCGGTCTGCGTCAGTTCCGTCCCGTACTCTTCCAGCTCGGCCTTGGTCGTGCGCCAGCAAAAGTAGGTGTAGCTCTGCGAAAAGCCAAGTTTCCCCAGCTGCTCCATGACGCGTGGGCGGGTAAACGCCTCCGCCAGGAATAGCGCGTCCGGGTACTGGCGCTTAACCTCCGCGATGCACCACTCCCAGAAGCCGAACGCCTTGGTGTGCGGGTTGTCGACGCGGAAGATGCGCACGCCCTCGCCGGCCCAGTACAGAAAAACGTCGGCCAGGCCGTCCCACAAGCCCTGCCAATCCTCGGACTCAAAGTCGAGCGGGTAGATGTCCTGGTACTTTTTCGGCGGATTTTCCGCGTACTGGATGGAGCCGTCAGCCCGGTGCTTGAACCAGCTCGGGTGCTCTGTGACCCAGGGGTGATCGGGCGCGCACTGGAAGGCAATATCGAGCGCGAGCTCCATGCCGCGCTGGCCGGCGGCCTGCCGCAGGTGGCGAAAATCCTCCAAGGTGCCGAGTTCCGGCAGGATGGCGGTGTGCCCACCCTCCGCTGCGCCGATCGCCCAGGGCGAACCGACATCGTCCGCGCCTGCAGTCACAGCGTTGTTCTTTCCCTTGCGAAACGAGCGTCCAACCGGGTGGATCGGCGGCATGTAGAGCACGTCAAAACCAAGCTGCTGCAGGTATTCGAGCTTTGCTTCCAC
>CAXUDF010000094.1:0-2218 GCA_964249695.1 uncultured Acidobacteriaceae bacterium | reverse complement strand
TTCGCGTCCTTCCCTTTCGCCCGATCTGCGATCTCTTCCAGCAGCAGCGCCCCGGTCTGGAGTTCCAGCGCGACATCCTGACCGGCATTCAGCTTCTTCCCGAAGTCACTCTGCCATGTGTCGAAATGGTCAATGGAAGCAGCCAGCCGGTACCGGTATGTACCCTGCGCCGCAGCGGGAAAGCTCGCCTGCCAGCGGTCGTTACTAAGCGGACGCATGGGTGCGGCGACCCAGTCCTTTTCGCCCGGCGAGCGAACCAGCAGGCGTGCTTCCACATGGTCGTGGCCGTCGCCGAATATATCGGCCTCGACGACAACAACTTCGCCGACGACGCGCTTGGCCGGAAAGCGTCCGGCATCGATCTCCGGCACAACATGTTCAATGGCCACCCGGTTTTGCCCACGCTCCGGCTTTGGTAGTGCTTTTTTTCCGCCTGCCATCCCGCTCCCTGTTCTGTGTGCCGCCCGGGTTTGCCCCGGGTCGGCGTCAAGAGAAGGAGATGAACGATGCGACCGGCAAGTTGTCAGGAGATTGGCCGGCTTGTCCGAACGAGAAGCCGGCACTGAGCTCTCGATAGACCGTTCTAGCGCGTAGAAGCATGCATGGGGAAGAGCAGCAGTCGGCGCGGAGACGCTCGCCCGGTCAGTCCTCGAACTTTTGAAATAGGGTATTAAGCGCCTCAGCCCACGTGGGGTGCGCCCACACCGCATCGCGGAGTGCCAGGTACGGCAGCTTGCCCATGATCGCTGTCTGCACGATGGCGGCCATTTCCCCGCCCTCGCCGGCCAGCATGGCCGCGCCCAGAATCTGATCGGTATCACTGTCTACCACTGCTTTGATCAGGCCTCGATCGTCGCCGGTCTCAAAGGCCCGCGCAATCGAGGCGGCGGGCATCTTGGCGACGCGGACGGCGCGGCCTGCCTTCCTTGCCTCACCCTCCGTCATGCCGATGCGGCCAAGCTCGGGGTCAGTAAATACCGTGTACGGCACCGCGCGGTCTTTCGTGGAGCGGCTGCCGCCTTCGAGCAGATTGGCGGCAAGGATGCGGTAGTCGTCATAGGAGATGTGGGTAAACGCTGGTCCGCCCTTGATGTCGCCAACCGCGTAAATGCCGGGCACCGCGGTTTCCAGCCGCTCATTCACATGCAAAAAGCCATGCTCGTCCGCCTGGAGGCCGGCCGCCTGCAGGTTGAGCTTGTCGGTGTTCGGGACGCGACCGGCGGCAAGCAGCAGGTGCGAACCAGAAACAGTGCGATCCGGCGCGCCCTCGACTAGAACGGTCAGGCTAACGCCGTCGGCATTTTTCGCGGCTGCGGTGGCCTTACCGTTCAGCACGACCTCGATGCCGTCCTGGTGAAAGATATCGAGCAGGCATGCGGCGATGTCGGGGTCTTCGCGCGGCAGCAGCTGCGGGCCGTGGTTCACGATGGTGACCTCGGCGCCGAAACGCCGGAACATCTGCGCAAACTCGACCGCGATATAGCTGCCGCCCAGGACCACCAGGTGCCGAGGCACCTCGTCGAGCTCCATGATTGTTTCGTTGTCGAGGTAGGGGACGTGCTCCAGCCCCATCCCGGGCGGGGTAAGTGAGCGCAGCCCGGTGTTCAGCACGATGATGGGTGCCGAGAAGCAGCGCGTCCCACCCGCATTCAGCGCAACCTCTACCGTCTTTGCATGCTGCTGCGAGGGCACAAAGCTGCCCAGGCCCATGACGAGCTCGATGTTCTCGGAGCCTTCCAGCCGCTTTTCGCTGCCGGAGCGCCAAACGTCCACAATGTGGCGCTTGCGGTCGCGCACCTCCTGCATGCTCACGCGCACCTCGCCCATGTGGACGCCGTACTCCGGACCTCGGCGGGCCTGCGCGGCGACTTTCGCCGACGCGATCATGGTCTTCGTCGGGGTGCAGCCTTCATTCACGCAGGTGCCGCCGACATGCTTGCTTTCCACCATGACGACGCGTTTGCCCTTGGCAGCAAAGGCGGAGGCGAGCGGGTTACCGGCCTGGCCTGACCCAAGAATGACAATATCTACTGCGCTGACCTCTGGTTCAGCCATGGACAGGCTCCTCGGCAGTCTGAAATCGAGATGCGATTCGGAGCGCTCCCGCAACGATCAAAGCGTCCTCCAGCAGGGCGACCGGAAGATCGGGAAAGTCGATCTGCTTGGTGAGGCCGCGCCGGGCGTAAAAGGTACCGAAACTCCCCAGTAGTGCGCCCAG
>CAXUDF010000093.1:0-13725 GCA_964249695.1 uncultured Acidobacteriaceae bacterium | reverse complement strand
GGAGCGAACCCAGGAGCAAACGACGTTAGCTTCGACATCCTGGCCGACTACCGGCCGCTGCCGAACTCGCATGACCAGGCGGGCCTGCGCGTACTAGCGCGGCAGGCAGAGCGAGTGGCCGCTGCACCCTTGCCGAGCCCCACGGCAGAGGTGACGAACCCGACGGTGGAAGCACCGCCGGCCGCGGCGCCAACTCCGCGCAGGCGCCAGCCGGTTGACACGCGCACCTCGCCCTACCCGTCAGGTCCGTTTACCGGCGTGCCGGTGCGGCCGGTGCCCCGATGAGCAGCCGCCGCCGCACGATGGTGACGCAGGCCATCACGCAGCTTAACGTGCACCTGGCCGTCGCCGGAAGTCTGCTGGTGCTGGCGCTGGTGCTGCTGACGCGCACGATCGTGGCCTGGCATGACAGCCGGAGCGACCAGTCCGCACAGTACGACGCGGACCTGGCCACCTACGCGCAGCTGAAAGCGCAGGCCGGCCGCCTGCAGGCGCTGCCGGCCCAGCTAAAGACCGCGCGGACTGAAGCGCAAGGCTTTGTAGCGAGCCGGGTGCCTGCCAGCGACAGCACTGTGCTGGCGGAGCTGGGCGCGCTGACCACCCGGGACCACGTGCGGCTGAGCCGTGCCAGCTACACCTACGCTCCCGCGATCCCGGGCCTGGTCGAGCTTCGCCTGGAGGCCAACGTGATCGGGGAGTACGTGCCGGTGATGCACTTCATCAACGACGTGGAGCGCGACAAGAATCACGCATTCTTTATCATCCGCACCATTACGCTGACCGGGCAGCAGGGCGGCAGCGTCAACCTGCGCGTGCGGATAACAACCTACATGCAGGCCGAAGCGGCGGGCGCAGGTTTGCTGGACCAGACGACGCAAAATGCGGCCGAGGGCGCCGAATAATGCCGCAGCTGAAAGGGACAGGCACCGACGACAAGAAGAAAGTAGCAGTGGCGGCGGCGCTGGGCTTCATGGTTCTGGCACTGGCGTACCACACGTTGTTTGGCGGCCCTGCAGCCAATCTGCCGCCGGCGTCCGTCCCGGCGTCGGCACCGGCAGCCGCGCCCGTGCGGTCGGCGGCTCCGGTCAACGAGGTTGGCGGCCGGTTGGGCTCGGATGCAGGCGCGGGCGTCGGTGTTGCGGACAGCTCGCTCGATCCGGCGCTCCACCCCGAGCTGATGGCTGAAAACGAGAACTACCTGTACGCCGGCAACGGGCGCAATATCTTTTCAGGCACGGCCGAGGCGCCTGCGGCCGCCGCCATACCGATCCCGAAGGTTACGGGCAAGGTGCGTCCGCAGCCGGTCAATATCGCCGCGGTAAGTACAGGTCCGCCGCCGCCGCCGACCATCGACCTGCGTTTCTTCGGCTACGCCGCACGCGGCAATGGGGCGCGGCGGGCGTTTCTGCTTCACGGCGATGATGTGTTCGTCGCATCGGAGGGCGATGTGGTCAGCCACCGGTATCGCGTGGTCCGCATCGCGCCGACCTCGATCGATATCGAGGATTTGCCGTACCACGACACGCAAACGCTGCCGTTGACGCAGAATTAGAGCGCGCGATGCTGAGCAGGGCGAACCAACACGGAGGGCGGCATGCGGCGCAAGGATGCGCGTCAGATTTTTCGTCGAGGCCTACGGGTGAAGACGGGTATCTCCTGCTCGCGGTCATCTTTTTTGTCGCGCTCATCACGCTTTCACTCGGCGTGGCCGCACCACGGATTGCAGCAGCAATCCAGCACGACCGCGAGCTCGAAGCAGTGCAGCGGGGCTTGCAGTACAAGCGCGCAATCCGGATGTATTACAAGAAGTTCAATGCGTATCCGACGTCGATGGATCAGCTGATCAAGACGAACGATATCCGCTTCCTGCGCCGGCGCTACCTTGATCCCTTGACCGGCAAGGATGACTGGAAGCTGGTGCACTACGGCGAAGCCACAGTGTGTCCTCTGGGGTTCTTCGGCCAGCCGCTGTCTGCCGGCGGTGGGGTAAACCAGATTGCCGGAGCGACCCCGATCGCAGGCAGCACGTCGGGCGGAAGCTTCGGGTCTTCGGGATCGGGCTCGGGGTTCGGCGGGTCGAGTTTCGGGTCGTCCGGCAGCTCGGGTTCCGGATTCGGCTCCTCCGGCAGTTCCGGGTTTGGCTCGTCCGGCTCGAGCTTTGGATCTTCCGGCAGCTCGGGCTCCGGGTTCGGCTCGTCCGGGAGCACCGGGCTCAGCGGCGGCTCGACGACCGGCAGCGCCGGCGCAAACAGCAGCACCACGCAAGGGTGCGCCGGCGGCCTGTACGCGCTGAACGCGAATGGAGCGCAGGCCGCCGCAGGCACGTCCGCGAACGGCGGTTCGAGTGGATCCGGTACAGGCTCTTCCGGGTTCGGCGGCTCGAGCGCCGGCGGGTTTGGGACGAGCAGCTCTGGCGGAGGGAGCTCCGGGTCGGGGTTTGGCGGTTCAAGCTTCGGTGGTTCAAGCGGCTCCGGCTTTGGCGGGAGCGGCTTCGGTGGTTCAAGCGGCTCCAGCTCGGGATTTGGCGGGAGCGGCAGCTCCAGCTCGGGCTTCGGCGGTTCCGGAACAGGGTCCGGCAGCGGGCTGAGTGGCAGCTCGTCAAGCGGGACGACGGCGCTTGGCTTCAGCGGTACGAGCGCCCCGATTGCCGGCGTGACCTTGCCGGCGAACAAGGCGTCGATGGTCGCTTTCCGCCTGCAAAGCCATTACAACAAGTGGGAGTTTGTCTACGATCCCGCGGAAGAGCAGGCGCAGGGCGCAGCCGGGCTGTCCAGTCAAGGCGGAGCCAACCTGAATGGAAGCAGCACAGGCAGCAGCGGCTTCGGTTCCGGTACAAATTCGAGTGGGACGACTGGCTCGGGCGGGTCGGGCTTCGGCAGCACAGGTAGCAGCTTTGGCGGCTCAGGGAGTGGGTCGGGAAGCGGTTCAGGCTTTGGCGGTGGCTCAGGCTTCGGCAGTGGCTCTGGTTCCGGATTCGGCGGTTCTGGCAGCGGCTTCGGCAGCGGTTCCGGGTCCTCAGGCGGGTCAGGGTCGGGCTCAGGCAGTAATCCATTCCCGGGCGGGTTTGGCAGTCCGAATTAGCCGGGGTCTTCCGAGGTCAGATTCTGGCTTACCTACTCACAGATCCGAGAAGAGGCACTACTAAAAGTGCATTCCAATACAAGAAGCCCGCCGTCAGGCGGGCTTTCTCATGGTTCGTTATGACTTAAACGCTAAACGACGAACCGCAGCCGCAGGTGCTCTTCACGGTCGGGTTCTCAAACTTGAAGCCTGCCGCCTCCAGCGTCTCCACGTAATCCACTACGCAGCCGTTCAGGTACATCACCGAGGTCGCGTCGACGAACACCTTCAAGCCGTCGAAGCTCAGCACTTTATCCATCATGCCGGCCTGGTTCTCAAACGACATGGAGTACTGGAACCCGGAGCAGCCGCCGCCGACGACACCGATCCGCAGACCGGCCGGCAGAGGGTCCTGCGTAGCCATGATTTCCCGTACTTTCGCGGTCGCCGAAGGCGTAAGCGTCACCGCGCTCGGTGTTTTGAACTCTGTCGCCTCAGGTGTGGCTGTTGCTGTCGCCATGGTTCTGTCTCCCCCCGGGCTTGCGTTCCGACCCGTCTTCTTATCAGTGTAGCGTAACGCCAATTGGCGTCGATCCGTACACCATTCGATGTGCTATGCGGCGCGAAGGGCGCATAAGACGCCTTTATTTCGCTGTCAGGCGGTCCTCAATCCGGTCAAACTCCGTGCGTGTCACCAGATGGTGCTTCCAAAGCTCGTCCGGGTCGCTGTACGGGCGGCCGTCTACGATGCGACGCGCTGTCTTCGGCTCAATCCCGGGCAACGCCTCCAACTCCGTCGCCGAGGCGCGGTTCAGGTCCAGACGCCCGCTTCTCTCCTCGGCTTTGGCATGTTTGGGGCCGCTGCCTTCCGCCCAGCCCTCGCGCGCGCCGGCAACAATGTCCTTGGTCTCCCGACGCGCGTCGACAAGCGCGTGCTGCGCCTCAGTGCCGGCGGATTTCAGGTCATGGTGCACCTGCTTGGCATCGGCGGCGGCCTGGTTCCGCAGCCGTTCATCCGGCGTCTGCGCGGGAGGTACCGTGCAGCCGGCCAGCACGAAGGATCCCGTGAGGAGAAGCAGCTTAGCTGTTCGGGTGCAGGAGTTCGCTGGTCGCATGGCTTTCCACCGTGATCTTAATGCTGCGGTCGCGCATCAGCAGCGTGCTCGCATCCTTCATGCCCCAATCCACATACGGCACCGTAAAGGTGCTCCGCAGCAGCAGGTCCGAGCCGGTCTGGCTTGCCTCTACATCCACGGTAAGCGGGTGATCGCTGCCGTGAATGTTAAATGACCCGTCCAGCTTCAGGTGCTGGACGCCCCCGTGTACAGGCAGGTGCCCGCTGACCTTTTCCGCGTGGAAGAAGATGCCCGGGTACTTCCCGGTCTCGAGCGTTTCGCCCTGGAGCTTGCGGTCGAGTTTCGCGTCATTGCTCTTTTCTGAAGCCGCGTCCACAAGGATCTCTCCCTGCGCCATGCCGCTCTTGGAGTCGATGGCGAAGACGCCTGTCTTCAGCTGAAAGCTGCCGTGGATGCGGTGCAGCGTCCCAGCAGTAAACGTTACCGTGGTGCGCGCAGGGTCCAGATGAACAGACGTGGTGCCCGCCTCAGCCGTTTCAGCCGTGCCCTTGGGCACCGCAGGCGCAGCCGTTTGCGCCAGGGTCACAGGCAGCGGTGCCAGCAGGGCCGCTGCGGAAATCAATCGTAGGAAGGAGGAGTTCAAGGAATCTTCTTTCTTTGCGGTTCAGGAGGCGCAGTCCTGCGACGAGCCTCCTTCCGGACGGTATCACGATGCCCGTGCGAGATAGCAAGAGCAAGACCGCCTACGCGGCTGGCGGCCCTTTCAGGGCGATCTTTGTTTGAGAAGCAAGGCGGGGGTAGTTCTCCCGCCTTGCTTCTCAAAGTGAACATGTCACGAAGTGACCGCCAGCCGCGCAGGCGGTTTTTGCCTTACCTACCCGGCGCGGCCAGCGCGGGCTCGAGCGCCGCGGCGCGTTCGGCGGACTCGACGGTTTGGGCGATGAGGGTGGCGATGGTCATGGGGCCGACGCCGCCGGGAACCGGGGTCCAGGCGCTGGACCGTTCGCGGAGCGCGGGCGACAGCTCGACGTCGCCCGCGCCGGGCGCGCCGTCCACGCCGGGATGGTAGCCCGCGTCGACGACGACGACGCCGTCGCGAAGCCAGTCAGCGCGAATGTACTCGCGTTTGCCGAGGGCCGCGACGACGATCTCCGCCTCGCGGAGGTGCGCGGGGAGATCGGCGGTGTAGCGATGGCAAAGGGTGACGGTGCAGTTCGCGTGGTCGAGCATGGTGGCCATCGGCCGCCCGAGAATGGCGCTGCGGCCGATGACGACCGCGCGCCGGCCGTGCAGCGAGACCTGGTAGTGCTGCAGCAGCCGCATGATGCCGGCCGGGGTGGCGGAGCCGAACGCCTGCTCCTTCATGGACATGCGCCCGAAGCCGAGGCTGGTGACGCCGTCGACGTCTTTGTCGAGCGCGATGCGGTCAAAACAGGTGCGCTCGTCGACGTGCCCGGGCACGGGGTGCTGAAGCAGGATGCCGCGTACGCGAGGGTCCCGGTTCAGCTCATCGATGACGGCGAGCAGTTCGCGTGTGCTGGTCTCCGTGGGCAGCGTGATGGGCACCGACTCCATGCCGACGCGGCGGCAGGCATTGCCTTTCATGCGGACGTAGGTGGCTGAAGCCGGGTTGTCGCCGACCAAGATGGTCGCGAGCATCGGCGCGGGGGCGCCGGTAGCCGCGCGCAGCCGGGCGACGCGCTCCTTCAATTCACCCTCGAGCGAGGCTGCGAGGGCTTTTCCATCGAGAACCGTACCTGCCATGGCTCCAGTGTAAAGGCGCTCGGGTGCAGAGTTTAAGCGCGCGACATGGCCGGCAGCGGCTGGTGCCGGATATCGGCGCCCTCGATCCAGAAGATAACGTCGCTCGCGATATTGGTCGCGTGGTCGGCAATGCGCTCAAGGTTGCGCGAGATGATGATGGTATGGAGCACCTGCTCGGCGATCGCGGCGTCGCTCGCGATCAGGGCCGTGAGCCGTTCATGGGTGATCCGGTTCATGCGGTCAATCTCGTCGTCCATCTCAATGACCGAGGCGGCAAGCGCGGCATCGCCCTCCAGCAGCGCCTGCAGGGCGCTGCGGATCATGGTCCGGGCCACGTCGCGCATCGGCGAGATCTCAGCCGGCACATCGACTGCGGGCAGGGTGACCAGGCTGAGCGTCCGCTCCGCAATGCTCATCGCCTGGTCGCCGATCCGCTCCAGGTTCCCGTTGATCTTGATCACCGCCAGGATGAAGCGGAGATCGATGGCCATGGGCTGCTCCTGCGCGAGCAGTTCGTAGCTCATCTCGTCGACCTCGCGCTGCGCCATGTTGATGGCGGTCTCATTCTCACGCACGTACTGGCAGAGCAGCTCGTCGCGGCCCAGGTACGCGTCGACGGAGGACTCAAGCGCCTGCTGCGCGAGAGCAGCCATGGCGAGGAGCTTGTCCTTGAGCTGCACGAGCAGCTGGTGAAAGTGGATGCGCGGCATGGGCGGCTCCTTACGACAGTACGGGCAATGGGACTACGGCGATGCATGCGGGGCAACGCTGCTCTATTGTGCATGAACCCGCTGCACCCTTTGGTTACATGTCCTCTTCTGCGTAGAAAGTACTTCTGGGCGTGAAAGCACCGCTGCCAAGGCTCAGGTTAGCTGTGCTCCGCGGGACTCACGCCCGAGCGAAGCAATGCCGGCCAGGTACAGCGCGACGATGAACACCGTAATCGCCAGAACCGGCCCGAGCGAGCCCCAGCGCGCCGCAGCCAGGCTTTGGAGCACGATATTGCGCGACATAAGCAGGTTGCCCAGTTGATAGGCCAGACCCGGAAAGATGGCCCGCACCGGGCCCGGTGACAGCTCACTGAGGTAGGCCGGGACCACGCCCCAGGCACCCTGCACCATAAACTGCATCAGAAACGCGCCGAGAGCGAGCAGCGGCAGCGTGTGCGCCAGCGCAAACAGCGGGATGCACGGCAGGGCGAGCAGCGCAGCGGTGATGATGGCGCGCTTGCGCCCCCAGCGCTCGGACAGCGAGCCGAACAGCACGCCGCCGCCGATGGCGCCCACGTTGTAGATGACAGCGACCAGCCCGGCCTCGCGCGCGGAGGCATGGTGGTCGCGGAGCAGAAAGGTCGGGTACAGATCCTGGGTGCCGTGCGAGAAAGCGTTGAAGCCGGCCATGAGCAGGATCAGGAAGAGAAAGGTGCCGCCGTACTCGCGCAGCAGCGCCGCCAGTCTGGGCGCGGTCAGGCTGGGCCTTTTCGGAGCATTGTCACGTTGGCTGCGCTCGAGCCGCCATGCCGGGGACTCCTCGACCTTGGTGCCGATATAGACGATCAGCAGAGCCGGAAGCGCGCCGACCACGAAGAGGCCGCGCCAGCCGACCGTGTGGCCGCCCAGATGAAGAGCGGTGAAGGGATCGTAGAGCAGGCCGAAGACCAGGGCGGCCAGCAGGTATCCGAAAGCGTAGCCCTCCTGCAGGATGCCCGAAAAGAAGCCGCGCCCTTCCGCGGGCAGCGTTTCAAAAGCGAGCGCCGCGCCGACGCCCCACTCGCCGCCCATGGCGATGCCGAACAACGCCCGCAGCAGGAGCAGAACGGCAAGCGACGGAGCGAAGGCGCTCGCCAGCTCGAGCACAGAGTAGCCGGCAACCACGAGCATCAGCGTCGGGCGGCGGCCAAATCGTTCCGCCAGCAGCCCGAAGACAAAGGCGCCGACCGGGCGAAAGGCAAGCGTGAAAAAGACCGCGTCGGCAACCGCCGGCGCGCCAACGCGGAACTCGCGGGCGATCGCGGGCAGGCAGAAGACGAGGAGGAAGAAGTCAAACGCATCGAGGGTCCATCCGAGGAAGCACGCCGCAAAGGCATGGCGCTGCTGCGAGGTGAGCCGGCGCCAGTGGCCGGCAAAGGCACGAAAGGGTGCGGGCACGGGAAGGGACCTCCTGGTATCTGGCGGCATGGGAACCTGGCCTTACGGCTGTGACGAACAGCTAGAGTGTGCACGGCAGGCGAGGCAAGGGCAATGCCCGAGAAGAGGTTGCTTCCGCAAGGCGCCGCCCAGCAAGCGCGTGGGAAAGCTTGAGATAGCGTCCTGAAATGGCACATTTGTTGTAGATACAAGCCTTATACAGCGGTGTAGAATGTGCAGAATTAAGCGGCCTCAGACTCATGAGAGTCCGCACTTCGGCCAGGTCAGCAGTCACGAATCTGGTACGGAGACGACGTAGATGCTGCAGCTTTTCGGTGAAGGCGAGTGATTCATGGTGTGGGCAGAGCTCCGCAGTGCAGTTCGGTTTCCGATGCACCTCCCTGTGGTTTTGATCGTCGGCGATTTGGAAGTCAGGGCGGTAACAGTCAACATGTCAAATAACGGCGTCCTGCTCGAGGTTCCTCAATCCATCCCGGCTGAAACCGGGCTGGAGTTTCTCCTCGAAGTACCGCGGGAGGTCACCTTCAATGACTCCACCGCAGCCATTTACTGCCAGGGCCATGTGATCCGGAGCTACCAGGAGAACGGGACGCACTACGTCGCTGCCGTTATCGATGAGTATCGTTTTCAGTGAAGCTGTAGCGGCAAGCTGTTTCAATGTCACGCTTTAGCAATGCCATGAAAGGATCCAGGCAGCTCCCGCGATGAATCCTACCAGTGAAAAAGCCCGCATGGGCACCAGCACGCCAACGGCCAATGGCTACCCACCTTTTTCCCGCCCGCAGGGCCCTCCCTTTGGCGGCAGTGTGCCCGGCAGCAGCCCGAGCAATACCATGGTGGCGCATCGTGAGCATCCGGTTCGGGTCATCCTCGCGGACGGGCAGGCGATTTTTCGAGTTGGCATGAGCAAGGTCTTCGCGGCCGAGCCGGACATTCACGTTATCGCGCAGGCGGACAGCCTGCCGAATCTTCGCTCGACGCTCAAGCAGCACCAGGCGGACGTTCTGCTGCTGGACTGGAACATCCTGGGCGGCCATACCGAGTTTGTGCCGGAGCTGATCAAGGCCGGCCCCGCGCCAGTCAAGATGATCGTGCAGGGCGCCATCGGGGATGAAACCCGGATGATTGAGCTCTATCGCAATGGGGTGCGGGGTACCATCTCGCGCGCCATCTCACCCGACCTGCTGCTGCGCTGCGTCCGCAAGGTAGCCGCCGGCGAGACCTGGATCGATAACCAGTCCCTGACGCTGTTGATCGACGCCTACCGGCTGCAGGCCACGCAGGGCATCAGCACCAAGGTGGCGCCCCGGCTGTCGCCCAAGGAAATCTCGATCATCACCTACATCAGCCAGGGAAAGCGCAACAAGGAGATTGCGCACCACATCGGCACAAGCGAGCAGGTGGTGAAGAATTATCTCCGCAAGATCTACGACAAGCTCGGTGTTTCGGACCGGCTGGAGCTTGCTTTGTACTCGCTGCACCACGACCTGCAGAAAAATGTTGTTCCGACCGCAGGCCGCGCCGCGCCGGCTGTGCCGGCCGGCGCCGCGCGGCCGACCGAAGCATAAAGCCCCGCTCAGGTTCCGAGCACCTCGAGTATGGCGGCGTGGTAGCGCTCGGGCAAACGCCGCCGCTGGAGCGCCCGGTCCACAATGACGTGCTTCGTTTCGCCGTCGGCCAGCAGCAGCCCTTCGCGGTACAGCGCATAGCTGAAGATCAGGATCGGCCCGCGCAGCGTTTTCACGGTCGTCTCCAGTAGAAGAACCTCGTCGTAGCGCGCCGGCCGGCGATACCGGCAGGCAGCCTCGACCACCGGCAGCACGCAGTCCTCAACCGACTCGAGCTCCGCATAGGAAAAGCCCAGGGCTCGCAGCATCTCCACTCGCCCGACCTCAAACCAGGCGAAATAGTTTCCGTGATACACCACACCCATCTGGTCGGTTTCCGAGTAGCGCACCCGCAGCGTCGTCGTAAACTTCATCTGAGCCCAGTGTACCCATGCTTGGAAGTCGAGGGGCAGCAGGAATCCCCCTAGCTGAGTTCACAGCCGCGAGACCTTAAAGCAATGCTTGAAGAAATCTCTGACATCCCGCTCTTGGCGGAACGCGTGCCCCCTGCGGAGATCGCGGTGCCCTTCGCCGCGGCGCGGCGCGCGCAGATCGCGGTCGGCGTGCTGTTCCTGGTCAACGGGGCGGCGATCGGATCGTGGGTTCCGCATATTCCGGAACGGGCGCAGGCGCTTGGGCTCAACGCGGCACAGCTTGGCTCGGTGCTGCTTGCCGGCGGCATCGGTGCCCTGTGCGCCATGCCGTTTTCTGCGCCGCTGCTTCGCCACACATGCTCCCGCACTGTTGCGGCGACGGCTGGACTGCTGTTCCCTGCGCTTCTGACCCTCGCCATCCTGCTGCCTTCGATTCCGTGGCTGGTCGGGGTGCTGTTTTTGGTTGGTTTAAGCGCAGCCGGCATGGATGTCGCGATGAACGCGCACGGGGTGCTGGTGGAAACCATGCTGCGCCGGCGCACCATCTCCTTGTTTCACGCGGTATTCAGTGTGGGCTGCTTTGCAGGCGCGGGTGTGCATAGCGTGCTGATGGCGCGGCACGTGCCCGACCGGGTACTGGTGCCATCCTCTGGCGCGGTGCTGCTGCTGCTGGTGCTCGCAGCTGCCCCGTACCTGCTGCCGAAGCAGCTTGAAGATGCGCAGCATGCGTGCGAGCGGCAGGGGCAGCCCGCGGCCGCGCGGCCTAAAACCGGGTGGCGCGGCCTGCTGCCAGCCCGCCTGCCGCACCCGCGCCTGCTGCTGCTGGGTGTGCTTTGTTTCTCCACCATGGTGAGCGAAGGCGCGATGGGCGACTGGAGTGCGCTGTATCTGCGCGTGATGCACGCGCTCGCAAGCGGCACCGCGGGGTACGGCTATACCTGTTTTGCGGGGTGGATGGTTCTGGGGCGCTTTACCGGGGATGCCGTGGTGGCGCGCGTCGGCGAGCAGCGCGCGCTGCGGATCGGCGGCACCCTGAGCGTCGTCGGCGCGCTGATGATCCTGCTGCTGCATCCGCTTGCGGCGGTGCTTGTGGGCTTCAGCCTGATGGGAGCGGGCCTCGCGAATGCCTCGCCGGTGCTGTACCGGACCGCGGGCACGCTGCCGGGGTTCGCTCCGGGCGAGGGCATCGCCACCGCGGTCGGAGTCGGCTACGCGGGGCTGCTGGTGGGTCCGCCGCTGCTCGGCATCCTTGCGCACAAGCTGGGGCTGCCGAGTATCTTCTGGGTGATGCTCGGCCTGAGCGCGACGCTGACGCTGGCGGCGCCCCTGGTTCACGGCCGCCGGCATCCCCGCTGAGATGACGTAAGAGCAAAAGAAACTGCAATCCGCACAGATTCCTCTATCCAGCAACGGTAAGGTAAGAAATATGTCTCTATCCCCCTCGCTTCCCGTTCCTTCCCTTTCCGCTGCGCTTCAGGACCGGATCGATGCATTTGCCCGAGTCGCCGTCTACTCCGGCCTCGGCCTGCGCGAAGGTCAGGAGCTGCTGATTACAGCACCGCTTGAGGCGGTCGGGCTGGTGCGCCGCATTACCGAGCACGCCTACCAGGCCGGCGCTTCACTCGTCACGACCATGTACGGCGACGATGAAGCGACGCTGGCACGCTACCGGTTTGCGCCGGACGCGGCCTTTGACCAGGCGGCGGCGTGGCTCCACGACGGGATTGCGACCGCATTTCGCTCAGGAGCAGCGCGGCTCGGCATTACCGGTGCTGACCCGGCGCTGCTCTCCGGGCAGGACCCGGCAAAGGTCTCGCGGGCAAACCTGGCCGCCTCGAAAGCAAGCCGTCCGGCATTGGAGCTGATTACCCGGCACGCAATCAACTGGTCGATTGTGGCGTGCGCAACCCCGGCCTGGGCGCGGGTGGTGTTTCCCGGCGAGCCGGAAGCGGCCGCGGTCGAAAAGCTTTGGGACGCGATCCTGTCGGCTTCGCGGCTCGATGGGCCGGACCCGGTGGCCGCCTGGAAGCAGCACAGCGCCGACCTGCAGCACCGGGCAGCGCTGCTGAACGCGAAGCGCTACCAGGCACTGCGGTACACAGGACCGGGAACGGATCTGGAGATTGGCCTCGCCGATGGGCATCTGTGGATGGGCGGGGGCACGACTGCGTTGAACGGCATCAATTGCCTGCCGAATATCCCGACCGAAGAGGTCTTTACGACGCCGCATCGGGAACGTGTGTCCGGCACGGTGCGGTCGACCAAACCGCTTTCGTACCAGGGAACGCTGATCGAGGAGATCGCGGTGCGCTTTGAGGGCGGTCGGGTGGTGGAGGCGCGCGCAAAAGCCGGCCAGGAAGTGCTGGAGCGCATGATCGCTACCGATGAAGGCGCGGCGCGGCTGGGCGAGGTGGCGCTGGTGCCGCATTCCTCGCCGATTTCCGCAAGCGGGCTGTTGTTTTCGAACACGCTGTTCGATGAGAATGCAGCCTGCCACATCGCGATGGGCCAGGCGTACAGCACCTGCCTTGAGCACGGCGACACGCTCACACCCGAGGAACTGAAAGCGCGCGGGGCGAACGAGAGCCTGATCCACGTGGACTGGATGATCGGGTCAGGGCAGCTGGACATCGACGGAGTGACTGCGTCCGGCGAGCGGGAGCCGCTGATGCGCGCAGGGGAGTGGGCATAAACTCAACGGCATCGAGGTGAACCATGATCAGGGTCGGGATTGAGGAAGTGCAGGGCACGATCGGTGCCTTACTGGAGCAGGCTGAGCATGGTGAGGAGATCGTCATTACGCGTGACGGCACGGCGATCGCAAAGATCATCGCCTCTGGGCCCGAGCTTCTCGAGTCCTCCGAAGAGAAGCGAGCAGCGGCATCAGCTGCCATAGACCGCATTCGGGAGCGCGCAAAGACACTCCCGAAATGGCCTTTCGATTGGGAGGAGATCAAGGCTGACCGGGACTTCGGTCGACGGTGAGCTTCGTTCTCGATAGTTCCGCCATAATGGCGTGGGTGTACCCAGATGAAACAACGGACGCAATACGCAGCGTGATCGGACGCGCGCGCACGAGCCGCGTGTGGGTACCTCCGCTGTGGTACTTGGAGGTCGGCAATGTGCTGCAAACTGGATTGCGACAAGGCCGGATCAGTCGTACATTCCGCGATAAGACTCTAGCGGATCTAGAGGAATGGGACTTGCTTGTGGACACAGAGACCAACCGACATGTATGGAAAACGTCTGTGCAGCTTGCGGATAGATATCGACTGACCCTTTACGACGCGGTATACCTGGAGCTCGCGCTCCGTCAGGAGCTGCCGCTCGCGACCCTTGATAAAGCCCTGCGCGCAGCCGCGGCTTCGGAGCATGTCCTTCTGCTTGGGTTGTAGTACTGGCTCACGGCAGCTACGAGGCCGGCACGAGACATCCAGCATGCCTACTTTGCTGAAGTGCATGAGGCGACTGCAATCACCCAGCGCTTACAAGCTGCAAAAGGTGCTATTCAATGGCATCAACTTTTCGAACATACCAGCGAGCCACAGCAAACAAGAGATAAGCGACAAAGGCGAGCGCAGCCAGGAGTAAGGCAAAGGAGAAGCCGAGAGCGACTGCACCTAGCCCGTTCAGTCCATCATGCGGAGCCTGTCGGTTGAACGTAACAAGCAAGCGGTTGCAGGAGACCAAGAAAGTC
>CAXUDF010000092.1:10825-13827 GCA_964249695.1 uncultured Acidobacteriaceae bacterium | reverse complement strand
CGCGATTGAAACGTGAACTGGATTCCCTGGTCGGGCAGATGTACGCAGGCGGCATTACTTACAGCGAAGCTGTCCATGAATTCAAGAAGCGTTTCCTGCTGGAGGTGCTGCTCGCGCACCGGGGTAACCAGTGCAAAGCCGCCAAGGACCTCAAGGTCCACCGTAATACGCTGAGCCGCATGATCACCGAGCTGGAGATTGATCCAGCAGAGCTGCGTGCAGGGCTGAAACGACCGCCGCGCAGCGAACGTCCAATGCTTGAGGTCAAGCGGACCGGCAGCAGCGTGGGTTAAGGCTGCCTGCTCCGGTACCCTTGCTGTATGACAGAAGAATTGGAAACCAGCGAGCCCGCGCAACCGCTCCAGTCGCAGCAGGTGTACATCCAGCCCGGCTTCCGCTGGGACCGTCAGGGTGCATACCTCTTCGACATCGACGGCACCCTGCTGCGCTCGCGCGACCGCGTGCACTATGACTCCTTCTTTGCCGCCGTGGAGCACGTGCTGGGGCGGCCTTTGCTGCTGGACGGCGTCGTGCTGCATGGAAATACCGACCCGGGGATCCTGCGGGACGCGTTCCGATTATCGGAGCTGGACGAGAATGGCTGGCGCCCGCATGTGCAGCTAATCTTCTCGCACATGAGCGAGGGTGTGACGGCGCGGCAGACCGAGATGGACCTTGAAGTCATGCCGGGTGTGGAGGCGATACTCGCCTATCTGCAGACGCAGGGCGCGGCGCTGGGCGTGGCAACCGGCAATATCGAGACGATTGGCTGGATCAAGGTTGCGCAGGCGGGTCTCCGCGACTGGTTTACTTTTGGCGGCTTTTCCGATGACTTCGAGGTGCGCTCCGAGATGATCGGGCATGCGCTTGCCATCGCCAGACAGCAGGCCGGGGCCGGCAAGGACGCAAGCGTGTGCGTTGTGGGCGACACGGTGCACGACGTGACTGCCGCTCGGGCGAACGGGCTGCCGACCATCGCTGTAGCGACCGGCAACTACACCTTTGACCAGTTGATGGAAGCCGAACCCGAGGTGTGCGCCACGACGCTTGAAGCGCTGCTCGCGACTGTGAGCAGGTCGGCGAACAACTTGTTGAAGAACTCGGCGAACAAGTCCGCGCAGGAGCAAAGCTGAGCAAGCTCCGCACACTCGCGCTGCTACCCCTTTTGTGCCTCACCGCGGGCGGGCCGCTGCACGCGCAGGCAGATGCGCCAAACGCGCCCGCGAAGCACGTGAGCAACCACGACCGGGATCGAGCGCAGCGGCTCTTTCTTGAGGGCGCCAAGGAGGTCTCGGCGAACCGCCTCCCCGAAGCGGTTAAGAGCTTCGCCGAAGCCGCAGCTCTGGATCCCGGCAATCGTGACTACGATGCGGCCGCTTCGATTGCCCGCGATAATCTCGCCACCCAGCTGATGCAGCAGGCTTTCAAAGCACGGCTTCAAGGCGATGCCGCGACCTCCCGCGAGCGCATGAAGGCAGCCGCTGCCGTAGACAGCCGCAATCCGCTGGTATTAGAGCACCAGCGCGACCTGCTGGATGAGCAGGCGCCGCCGGCAAGCACGCTTGGCCGCGTCGACGACGACGCGGGGCCCGTCGTGCAGCTCGCGCCAGCCGCCGGCCGCCACAGCTTTCACCTGATGGTCGCCAAAGGCGAGCTGCTGCGGCAGGTGTTGAGCGCCTACGGCATCAGCCCGACCGTGGACAGCTCCGTAGACAACGAGCGGGTGCACTTCGACGCGGACGATGTGGATTTCACCGAGGCGGAGCACGCGCTTTTGCTCGCGACCGGGACTTTCGTTGTGCCGCTTGACCCCACGCGCGCCCTGCTCGCGCTCGACAGCAAGGAAAACCGCACCAAGTACGAGCGGCTGTCGCTGGAAACGGTGTACCTGCCGGGTTTGACGACTGCCGAGGTGAATGACGTCGCCAACATCGCGCGCAACCTGTTCGCGGCCCAGCAGGCCACCGTGCACGAGTCGACCAACACGCTCACGGTACGCGCGCCAGCGCGCAGCATGGAGGCGTTCAACTACGAAGTCACCGAGCTGCTCGCGGGCCGAAGCGAGGTCCTGCTGAACGTCGACATCTACGAGGTGCAGACGCAGCACCTGGTGAACGAGGGAGCGCAGCTGCCCTCGACCGTCACTGCTTTCAACCTGACTTCCGAACTGAACAGCCTGATCCAGAACAACCAATCGCTGGTGCAGCAGATCATTTCAAGCGGCCTGGCGAACCCGGGCAATATCGAGGAGATCGCGGCCGCGCTGATCTTGTCCGGACAGGCCGGCTCGTCGATCCTGTCGCAGCCCTTTGCCTACTTTGGCGGCGGCATTACGACGACAGGCCTGACACTGGCAAGCTCGACGGCCAACCTGGCGTTGAACGACTCCGACACGCGCATGCTGGACCAGATTGAGCTGCGCCTGAACGATCAGGAAGAGGGTACGGTCAAGCTGGGGCAGCGCTACCCGATCGTGACCTCGTCCTACTCGAACCTGGCGACGGGCTCCACCAGCATCGCGGGCATCTCCTCGGCCGGCTTGTCGAACACGCTGCAGAACCTGGGCATCAACCTGGCGTCGCTCCAATCCGCTGCCTCGGCAGCGGTGCCGCAGGTGCAGTACCAGGACATAGGACTGATGCTGACAGCCACCCCGCGGGTGGAGCAGAACCGCGAGGTCTCGCTCAAGCTGCAGCTGCAGCTCTCGTCCCTGAGCGGCCAGTCAAACAACGGGAACCCCATCATCACCAACCGGCAAAGTACGCAAAGCATCACCGTCAAGCCGGGGGAGAAAACAGTGCTGTTCAGCCAGTTGTCGCGTCAGGAAACGGCGACGCTGATCGGCATCCCGCTGCTGAGCGAGATCCCCGGGCTGGAGTTTGGGACCAACCGCAACATCAACGATACGCGCGACAGCCTGGTGGTCGTGATTACCCCGCGCATCGTGCGGCTTACGCATGTGCACCCGCAGGGTGAGATGGTGCTGCTCCCGACGCACTCGT